>JAZDOR010000132.1:0-7799 GCA_043798435.1 bacterium | reverse complement strand
ATAGGTTCAAGGGTAGTAAAATCTTCTCCTTTTGGGAGTTGGGTAGAATATGCTTTAGCGGCATTGTATAAAACCCTTTTTTCAAACCCCTCTACATTCAATACCTGCATCTCAATGATAACATTCTTGTTGTTTGATAGCTTTGCCTTAACATCCACATAACTATCCTTCATGCCTTCAATCAATGGAATCTGATACGGGTCAACAATGATCAGATCAACTATCTTTTCACTATCTCCAAAATCAATTACTGCGTTTAGAAGGCTTATTAAAATATCCTTGCTCCCATTGGAGCCAAAAACCTTCTTGAAGGCAAAATCTGTTTTGACATCTAAGAATTGCATAAGTGTCCTCCTTTGTCTATAAAATAAATCTTGCCACAGATAACACAGATTAACACTTATTCTTTTGACTTTGGATTAACACTGATTTCCACTGATAAAATTTAAAAATCTGTGACCATCTGTGTAAATCAGTGTCTAAATATCTTTTCAGTGTTCATCTGTGGCTAAATATTTCCGAAAAGATTTTGAGTAATTGCACCTATATTACCATAAGACTATCTCTTCTATCAACCTAATTTTTCTTCTGTTACAGTGGAAATTCTATAGCTCATCGTATGTTATAAGCTGAATCCCTAACTCCTGGCAAAGTCTCTCTCCTTTCTCATTCATTATTACAGCTCTCCAGGATTTGCTTTAATCCATCTTTTTAGGTTTCATTTACAGAAGACCGAGCCATGTTTATGTTGGAATAAGCTAAGCCATTAACCTCAGTCATTAGGACGGTGATACATAAACAGAACCTCGTTCTGGTTCAACTGGACAAGACCTGCAGGGTTCCAGTAACAAGCAGAAGCTTCATCAGCTATAGCAGAGTATACCCCAGCCATTCCATTTGCCCTTGCACCTTGACCAAGATTTAGAAAGGCAGTTGCTTTTTCTCCTGCATTATTGCAATATGCGACCTGCCCCAAAACCATTCCCAAAACCAATACTATTGTCAATTGCAAAGCTCACAATTGAAGAAGAGTTAAAAGGACAAAAAGAGCCCAAAAGCCAATTTGAAAGGGCAGTAGAAGAGTTAGGAGTAGAGGGGTAATTCATGCTAACTCTTCTCAACGGCTAAAGAAAGAATAGAAAGGCTATTTAAGACCTTCCAAGACAGACTCATTAAAGAGAGAACATCAATACCAATTTAATACCAGAATAAAGTCTATTAAAACCAAAAGAAGAAAAAGAGCAATTAAAGATAATAAAGATGATATTCCTTCAATAGATCATCCATGGAGAAGGTTTAAGATGACTCATATAAGTATCAAAAAAGATCTTTATTAACTAATACAAAATAGGACATTTTCATTTGGCTAAGAATAGGACATTTTCATTTGGCTGTAACATACTGCAAGAAATATCTTGACAAAATGGGGGATTTTTATATAAATTACCTAAACTCATAGAAAAAGGAGGTGAGATAAATGACAAAGACAGATTTAGTGGATAAGGTTGCAGATGTTGGGTTGACGAAGAAGCAGGCCCTTTCTGCAGTAGATGCAGTTATAGACGGCATAACATCTGCCCTTAAGAAAGGCGATAAGGTGCAGATTATCGGCTTCGGTAGCTTCTCAGTCAGAAAGAGAGCGGCAAGAGCAGGCAGGAATCCTCAGACAGGCAAAGAGATCAAGATTCCAGCCAGGAAGATACCTGTTTTTAAGGCAGGAGAATCCCTGAAGAGAGCAGTTGGCTAATAAAGAGAAAAGAGGGGAGAGAGGAGGGAAATCTTCTTCTGTCCCCTCTTTGTGTAATTTTTATATCTATACACTTCATAAAGGCTAAATAGCAATGAGTATCAAATATTGTCTATAGACTATAAACTATAGACTATAAACTATAAACTTACTAATATGGTCAATATTCCCGATAAACTTTTTTTTACGATAAGAGAAGCTGCAGGGATTGTGGAAGTGCCTGCGTATGTTCTGAGATATTGGGAGGATGAGTTTAGTCTTATTAAACCTAAAAGAACAGAGGCAGGTCATAGAAGATACAAAAAGGATGACCTTCTGCTTCTTCTTTCCATAAAAGAGCTTTTATATAACAAGGGTCTTACAATAGAAGGGGCAAAGAAACATCTCAGAAAGAAAGAGGCAAAGTTTGACCTTTCTTTCATAAGAAAAGAATTAGAAGGGATATTAGAGATTTTGAAATAGTCCGCGGGGCGTGGCGCAGTCCGGTTTAGCGCACCAGCATGGGGGGCTGGGGGTCGGCCGTTCGAATCGGCTCGCCCCGATAAAAGAGAGGTTCAGAGACGTTTAGGATGTTCTAAGTTTAGAAGGTTCAAAAAATAGAACCTCTATTTCTCCTTCTTGAACATAGAACATAGAACATAGAACATAGAACATATTATTAGGAGATAAAAATGAGTGCAATTGTTGATGTCCTGGCAAGAGAAATATTGGATTCAAGGGGTAATCCAACTATAGAGGTTGAGATTGAGTTAGAGGACGGTGCTTTTGGCAGGGCATCCGTTCCTTCAGGTGCTTCAACTGGAAGCCATGAGGCAGTAGAGCTTCGTGATGGAGAAAAAAGGTTTTGTGGTAAAGGTGTCCAAAAGGCTGTAGAGAATGTAAACACTATTATTGCCGAAGAGATTATAGGAGAAGATGCCAGAGATCAGCGATATATAGACTCCATGCTGATAAATTTAGATGGAACTGAGAATAAAAGTAAATTGGGAGCTAACGCCATTTTAGCTACATCCCTGGCTATAGCAAAGGCAGCAGCCTGCTCTTGTGAACTTCCTCTATACCAGTATCTTGGAGGACCAAGTGCACACATCCTTCCAATTCCATTTTGTAATATTATTAATGGTGGAAGGCACGCCGAGAATAAGCTTGATATTCAGGAGTTTATGGTAGTGCCGCAAAAGGGAGCCAGCTTTGCTGAAGCTATCAGGAAAGTGGTCGAAATCTATCATTCTTTGAAGGCAATCCTCAAAAAGAAGGGTCTTTCTTGTTCCCTCGGTGATGAAGGAGGGTTCGCTCCAGATATATCCTCGGTAAGAGAGGCTTTAGATGTGATTCTTTCTGCTATTTCTGAGGCAGGCTATACACCAGGGGAAGAGATTGCCATTGCTCTTGATGTTGCCGCTTCAGAGCTTTATAAAGATGGAAGATATACTCTTGAGGGAAAGGAATATACTTCGTCTGAATTGATAGGCTTCTATGAGTCTTTGGCCAGGGAGTATCCCATTATCTCCATTGAAGATGGACTTTCAGAAGATGATTGGGAAGGGTGGTCCGAGATGACAAAGAGACTGGGAGGCATTCAGCTTGTAGGGGATGACATCTTTGTTACAAACCCGAAGAGACTGGATGAGGGAATAAAAAGAGGGGTAGCCAACTCTATCTTGATTAAGCTCAATCAGATAGGCACACTCACTGAGACCCTTGATGTGATTGAGCAGGCAAAAAGAGCCGGATACTCCTTCCTTATCTCTCATAGGTCAGGGGAGACAGAGGAGGATTTTATTGCTGACCTTTCTGTGGCAACAAATTCTGGTAAGATAAAGACAGGCGCGCCTGCAAGAATGGACAGGTGTGCCAAGTATAATCAATTATTAAGGATTGAGGAAGAGCTTGGTCTCTCTGGAGTCTATGCAGGAAAAGGTTGATTGGGGGAAGATAGTCAAAATTTCCTTTTTTGCTATCCTGTTTTTATTGGGTGGTGGGATGATTTTAATAAGCCATCTCAACAGAATGAAACTCCATGAAGGAAAAAGGTATTACAAAAATAAGGTTTGGCAAACAAGGAAAGAGAATGAGACTTTAAGGAGAGAAAAAGAGGAACTTACAGCCGAAGATTCTGAGGCGATGAAAAGGGAGCTCCTAAAGAAAGGGTTTGTAAAAAAGGGTGAAAAGATCTACAAGTTTTCGGAATAATATATGGCGAGGTAGCTCAGTTGGTAGAGCGCGGGACTGAAAATCCCGGCGTCCCCAGTTCAATTCTGGGCCTCGCCATTTTTTTTTAATGAAGAAGATAATTATGCCAGAGGAGAGAGAGGTTCTTTATAGCCTTACAGAAGGAGAGGAGGTTCTGCTCTCTGGAAGGTGTTACACAATGAGAGATTCTGCCTGTAAGAGGCTTCTTGCCTCTGATAATCTGCCATTTGAAATGAAAGATGAGATGCTTTACTTTGCAGGACCCTCCCCAGCAAGACCAGGAGAAATAATAGGCTCTTGCGGTCCAACAACCTCAATTAGGATGGAACCCTTCTTTGAATTCTTCTTATCAAAAGGCGTCTCTGGAATGATTGGAAAGGGGCCTATTTCAAAAGATGCAAGTTCTGTCTTGGCCAGATATAAAGCTATCTACCTTGTAGGAATAGGTGGAGCTGCTGCCTATCTTTCTCAGTTTATAAAAGATGCTACTATAATTGCCTACCCTGAGCTTGGCACAGAGGCTATCCATAGATTTATCCTTAAAGACCTGCCTTTATATGTAACGAATCAGGTTCAGGGGTTAAAGGGTTCAAGGTTCACGGTTCAAGGTTCACAGTTCACAGTTCAAGGTTAATCCTCTTATTCTCTAACCTTGAACTTTGAACCTCAGAACCATAAACGAACACAATTTTTGCAAACCTGATTTATTCTCGGTATAAAATGAAGATATTATTAACTGGAGGAGCTGGTTTTATTGGGTCTAATCTTTCTGATAGGCTTCAGCAGGAGGGGTATGATGTAGTAGTGGTTGATAATCTTTCCAGCGGAAAATTAGAGAACATAAACCCTGAAGGAAGGTTCTATCAGATGGATATTAGGGATAAAGAGCTTTCTCGGGTTTTTGAAAAGGAAAGACCTGATTTTGTTAGCCATCATGCAGCTCAGATTGATGTCCGAAGGTCTGTGGCTGACCCTTGTTTTGATGCAGAGGTGAATGTGATTGGAACGCTTAATATCTTAGAGAATTGTAGAAAGTATGGGGTAAAGAAAGTAGTCTTTGCCTCATCTGGAGGGGTTTTGTATGGAGAAGTTGAGGAGGGAAAAGCAACAGAGGATTTTCCAACTATACCCATCTCTCCTTATGGAATCACAAAGCTTTGTGTAGAAAAATACCTGAAGTTTTACCAGGAAACTTATGGGATGAACTCTGTTATCTTAAGATACGCTAATGTCTATGGCAGAAGACAGGATCCATTCGGGGAGGCAGGTGTTGTGGCTATATTTATACAAAAGATGCTAAGCGGAGAAAGACCAACTATTTTTGGTGATGGGAGCCAGGAGAGGGACTATGTTTATGTTGACGATGTAGTAGAGGCAAACCTATCTGCCATAACTAAAGACGATAACTTGACCTTAAATATTGGCACTGGGATAACAACCTCTGTGCAGGAACTATTCTACGAACTTCAAAAGATAACAGGCTTTACGAAAAAACCAATCTATGACAAGGAAAGAGCTGGAGAGCTTCAAAGATCTTGCTTAGATGGCTCAAAGGCAAAGCAGTTGTTGGCTTTCACTCCCAAAACAGATTTAGCTAAAGGATTGAAAGAGACTGTGGAGCATTTTAGAAAAAAAGTAACCGTTTAGCATTGTTAGAAGAGAACACGAATCACACGAATTTTCGAATACCACGAATGAATTATTATTGAACCACAAAGCACCGAGAAGAGCACAAAGTAAAGACAAGTTAAAATTTTTTTCTAAATCTTTGTGCCCTTTGTGCCCTTTGTGGTTAAAAAAGATTTTTATTCGTGTAATTCGCTTATTCGTGTCATTCGTGTTCAGAATACTAAACACATACGAAAATGACATACCTTATCGTCTCAGCAGGAATTATAGCTGTATTTTTAGCCCTATGGAAGATGGAGTGGGCACTGGTCTTTCTGGCTCTGGTTTCAATGAATCAGTATGCTGTCCAGATAGGACCTGGTAGGTTAGCCGCAGGTGAGCTTTCTGCTATATTGATATTCCTGGTCTGGATTTTGAAAAAGAAGAGGTTTCCGTTCGACAGTCTTTTGGCCTTCAACCTCTTATTTGTAGGATGAGGATTTGTCTCTCTTATTCATACACCTAATTTACTTACCAGTCTAAAGGAGATATTCCAGATGATAGTCTATTTTGTTATGGTCTATCTCCTTATAACCAACAACATAACGAACAAAAGCCAGATCCAAAGACTGGTTTCAACCTTTCTGATTGGAGGATTTTTAGTTGCCCTATTTGGTGTGGTTCAGTATCTGATAAGTAATATATGTGGTACTGAAGCATTAGTTTCGATGGGATTTGACAGGTCTACCTACTTCTTTGGAAGAAGCAGGGAGGGATTTAGGGCTTTTTCTATATTCTACCATTATAATGTCTTTGGAGGATTTCTGGCTCTGGTGCTACCTTTGGCTATTACCGTACCAAGAAACCTCAGGATAAGGATAGCCACAGTGGTAATGTTTATGGCTCTTATCCTTACTTATTCAAGGGGAAGCTGGTTAGGTGTGATAGGAGTAATCATTGTAATCTCAGTAATAAAAAAGAGCCTTCGGGTTTTTTGTGAAGCTGGAATCTGTGCTATATTAGTTATTCTCTTTCTGTGTATGCTTTCTGGCTCCTTTTTTAATAGGGTGACTGCTCGGGCGACTGATACTTACTCCTCAGTGAACTCAAGGTTTCTTCTCTGGCAGGCAGGGTGGGAAATGATCTCTTCTCATCACTTGACAGGTGTAGGCATAGGAACATTTGCAGAAAATCTTCCCTTATATGCACCACCTAACATAGAGATGCAGGATACAGCTCACAACCTCTATCTCAATATAGCCGCAGAGACGGGTATTCCTGGGCTTTTTCTTTACCTTGCCATCCTATCCATTATCCTCTACAGGGGGATAAAAAATCATCAAACCTTGAAGGACGAATACCTCAAATACCTGAACCTTGGGCTTCTTGGTGGTCTCATAGCCTTCTCTGTCAACAACCTTTTTACCCCATTGATGCTCAGGGGCGTAGCTATTCCCCTCTGGATATTCATCGGACTGATTATGGTTATAAGGAGATTATACCCAAATAAATCAGGTTTCCAACAAACTAAATAGAATTCAGGAGTCAGAATTCAGGAGTCAGAATGAAAAACCCGCATCTATTCTGAATTCTGTATTCTGAATTCTGTATTCTATCATTTTACGATTTGCAATTTACATTTATTTTGGTATAGATTACCCGAATAAATTGAAATGTTATAATGTCAGGACTAAAGAAGGCAGGTCTCGTCCTCATCCTATTTGCCATCATCAGCAAAGCCTTAGGCATATTACGGGAGATGCTTGTTGCCTATTATTTTGGAACAACCTCTCAGTTAGATGCCTACATCATCGGGATGAATATCCCCCTGCTCATTATGAACACATTGGCAGGAGAGGCGATTGTTGCCTCTTTTATCCCTATTTTTACGGCGTTTTTGGCAAAAGGCGATGAAAGAGCCGCCTCAGAGTTTGGTTCTACAATAATCAATCTTACTACCATTATTTTCTTAGCCCTTACCCTTATCTACCTTCTCTTTACCCCTCTTTTGGTCAAGATAACAGCCCCTGGGTTTTCTCCAGTAACCTATCAGTTAGCTACAAGACTTACCAGGATAATGCTTTTCTCAATGATCTTCTTCTCCTTCTCCTCTATCTGCCGCTCAATATTGAATAGCTATCAGTCCTTTACCCTTCCTGGCCTGGGGCAGAGTGTTCTAAACGCCTCTATAATTTTAATGATTATAATTGCAGTCCCATTCTTTGGGGTCTATGCCTTAGCCTGGGGCTTT
>JAZDOR010000066.1:0-5375 GCA_043798435.1 bacterium | reverse complement strand
TCCTTCAAAATGGCTTCTTCTCAGAGGATGTAGCTGGAGACTATCTCTTTATCTTAGGAAAGGGCTACTTTGGTCAGGTAGGGATAATGGATGAGATTGGTTCATCTTACATTCATCTCCCATTCTTCAAAGATATATGCTCTGCTAATCTCTTTGTTGAGGCAGATGTTAATTATATCTTTGGTATGCCCTACACAATGAGTATCAGGGGTCTTTCCATAGATGCAGATAGAAATATCTGTGCTGTCATAGGAGATCAAGGAAAAATTAAGGAATTTATGACCATCTCAGGATACACCTCATCTGTATTAGAACACGCCATCTGGGAGAAATGGTATGGAGAGGGTGCTGTCTCTGCTATTAAGGCTATTCAAATAGCCATAGAGATAGGAATCCCTGTTTATGACATAGACAGCTCCAATGTAAATATTGTTGATGGCTTCAACATCACAAGCCTTGCTAAACAAAACATTAAAAATGCCATCAATGCTGGCAACATTGCCAAATGTCCCCAATCCAGTATTAGCTATAATGGTTGGCAAGGCGTAGGTTATATCATTTCTGATCCAACCACAGGAGAGGGAAGATATGAGATAGCGGATGTGAGTGGAGGACTGTTTCTGGCTACACACCCATCAGCTAAGTCTTTTAGCTATTACGATAAAATAGAAAAGGATGCTATTATATTTGCTAGAAACCTGTCAGGAGGCTGTTCAGACTTTGCCAGTTTTGCTCAATTTTTGGCAAATAAATTTACCGACCAAGAGTTTCGAGACAGTTTCTTTTTGAGTGCCTTGTATGATTTGAGTGTTTCGGATGAATTTGCAGAAGATAACCTTTGGTTCTTTGGTTTATTGGGGAATATGGGTCCAAGACGCTTAAGACCAAAGTGGTTGAATACACATGATGATGCAAGTGGATTTAAGCTAATTGTTCCATGTGATTGTGGAGCAGAAAATGGAAGAAAAGACCATTTTGTTACCAATGCTACAAATCCTGCTCTTTGTGATATTATTGAGTTATTTATGAGGGTGGATGTCTCATGGCTCCCTTATGAAGATTGTCTAAATGATTTAGAGTATAACGAATTAGGACGACTATTTGGAACACAAATACCAATAGGGGGCATTCCTAAAAGTGATGTAGGAAGTTGGATAAAGGAGCATCTTCAATGAATGAGTGGAGTTGGAACTCTTGTCTGTTTAAGATTTTCATAGCATATTCTGCAGGAGCTTTGCTTTTAGCAATAGGCATAGGTTGGCTTATCTCTTATCTTTTGAAAAAGAGATTTTTTTCCCGAAGGATGATTGGTAAAGTTATGGGTTGGTGGTTGGCCGTTTCTATTGGAATTGGAATATCAGCAGGCATAGATTCGGTAAATGTGTTTGGAGTCAACTGTTTTTCAGATTATATGGGATGTTTACAAGGAGGGTGTAAGATGTATGCTGAAAAACATAATGGTATTTACCCTACTTATGGTGATGAATTGGAATATCCTGAAAGAGTTATTATAGGAAGTAAAAATAAGCGGTTAATTTGTCCAGATACTGACGCACCTTATGAATGGTCTAAAAAACGCTATACAATCAATGACCCACCAAACAATATGCTTTTTTGGTGCGGGAAACCTCATAAAGGAATTTTTGTTAAATGGAGAAATGTAGGGTTTATTGGTTATGGAATACAACGAGTTCCTGAAAAAGAATTCCAAAGACTCCTAAAAGAACAACAAGGCTTTTTAACAAAATAACGATGTTAGCCTCAGAAAAAATAGCTGTCTCTATATTTCTGGGTGCGGTAATCAGCATATATGTCTTTGAGGCTGTGTTGCTGGTTCGCTTAATTAGAGATAGATTGAGTCAGCACAGGAGAGTTTACACTGTCTCTCAGCGTATTATTCAATGGACCCTGCACTTATTGGCAATAATTGGTATCTTCTGTGTTCTGTATGGGTATTTTATTGAACCATATTGGATAAAGATAACATATATTAAGCTTAACACATCTAATTTAAATGGCAAGTTAAGGGTGGTCCAGATTTCTGATACCCATTGTGATAAAAAGATAAGAAATGAAAAAAGGCTTCCTATAATCGTGAATGGGTTAAAGCCTGATATAGTAGTCTTTACAGGCGATGCCATCAATACCCCAGAGGCATTGCCTTCTTTCAAAGAGATGCTTTCGTCTATAAAGACGCGTTTAGGAAAATTTGCTATAATGGGTAACTATGATTACTGGCCAGGTCTTGATCTGTTCAGGGATACAGGATTTGAGCTTCTTGATAGTAATCATAAAGTCATTTTTTGCAATGACAAAACAATCTATATAGCAGGAATATCATATGACAATATGAGCAAATGGAAGAAGGCTATTGCTGGAATCAGCCAAGATCTATTTTGTATATTTCTTTACCACACCCCAGACCTTATTGAGGAGGTTTCTGAATCAGGCATAGACCTATATCTGGCTGGCCATACACATGGAGGACAGATTGCTTTACCGTTTTATGGTGCCCTTGTTACCCTTTCAGATTTTGGCAAAAAGTATGAGGGGGGAAAATATGTGGTTGGCAGCACAACCCTTTATGTTAATCAAGGGATTGGAATGGAAGGAGGGATAGCCCCAAGGGTCAGATTTTGGGCACGGCCTGAGATTACAGTCTTTGATATTTATGGAAAAACTAAGGAGGTGCAGAAATGAGGATTGAATCCTTATTGGTATCAGTTTTTGTAGTTTTGAGTTTATCTTCGGTATGGGCTCAAGAACAGACTATTGATAGAGGTGTTGCTTGGCTTAGGGAAAACCAGGACGCTAATGGAAGTTGGAGTAGTAGTCTTGTTACTCCCTTTGAGACAACCTGTGTGGTGGCTGATACCCTGAATTACCTGGGAACAACAGGTGCTTCTTACTCAAATACCATTGGTTGGGTTGAAACACAGACTGTCTTCAGTATCCGTTATCTTGCCCAGAAGATAAAGTCTTTAGCTGAATATGGCTCTGATACAACAATGTTTGTTGGCACTCTAACCTCATCTCAAAATGAAGATGGAGGATTTGGAATAGATCTGGGTTATGAGAGTGATATTTTAGACACTGCTCTTTCCTTATTTGCCCTGAAATCTGCCAATTATTCCAACACATCAGTGATTCAACCTGCCTTATCTTATCTTTTAGCCAACCAAAACACAGATGGAGGCTTTGGATTAGCTGGAAAGCTCTCTTTGGCTGATGATAGTGCAAAGAAAAGCAATGTTTATACCACATCCCTTGCTTTACTCATCCTAACCCAATACCGCAAAGACTACTACCTTGAAGAAGCAATCAGCAAAGCATCAAATTGGCTTATATCCAAACAAAACCCTGATGGCTCATTTGGCACTCTTTGGGAGACAGCGTTAGCGTATAGTCCATTGTCCATAGTCCCATAGTCCACAGTTAGGAAAGTCATTGGATTATATCTTATCCAATCAACTCACCAATGGCTCCTGGGATGATGATGCCTATACCACAGCATTATGTTTAAGGAGTTAGGATTGAATCCACAGATTACACAGATTTCACAGATTTTACAGAGAATATTTCTCTTGACAAAATAATTCTATAAGGAATATGTTATGTTTAATAAAAAGTAAGGAGGAAAAGATGTTGAAGAAGATTTACAGAATAACAATGTGGGTGGTGCTTTTAACCTTTGGGTTTCAGGCGTTGGGATTGCAAAATATCGCTTATGCGTTGGACAGAAGTCAGAGGTCAGAAGACAGAAGTCAGAGGACAACAGGAGAAGAATGGAGTAAGACCATCTCTTCTTTGGAAGAAAGCCTTGACCAAGGAGCAAAGACAAAAGGGATAGAGGTTACGAGCCTAAAGCAGAAGCAAGAAGAGCTTGAAAAAATTGACAAGAAGCTACAAAAGGAGTTCAAAAAGACAGAGGAATTCCTTAAATCAAAGAACCTGCCAGATAAGATACTGCAAAGACACAGGGATTTTGTTAAGCAATATGATGAGAACTATGGAAAGCTAAAAGAGAATCTGAATAAGGCAATAACCACAAAGAACACAAAGGAATTAAAAGACTTCATTGAAAAATCCCAATACAAGGAAAAGCCAAGACCCCTTGATCCAAATAAACTGCCTCATAGATTAGCACCAAAATTAGAAGCAAAGAAGCCTCAAACAACTCCTACCAAGGGATTAAAGTTATACACCCAATCCCTTCCTACATCAGATGATTTATCACAGACCATTGATGTTCAGATAACAGATGAGATAAAGAAATTAGCCAAAGAAACACTCAAAGGAAATCCTGTTCTAATCTATGAATATGTCCGAAACAACCTTGACTATGAACCTTACTATGGCTCATTAAAAGGCTCACAACAGACCCTATGGGAGAAAGCAGGCAATGACTTTGACCTTGCATCCTTGCTTATTAGCCTCTTAAGAGCTGCCAATATCCCTGCCAGATATGTCTATGGCACTATAGAAATCCCCATTGAAAGAGCTATGAACTGGGTAGGGGTGAAAGACACATACACCTGTGCCTCTATCTTTGCCTCAGGAGGCATCCCATCAAAAGCAGTTCTCTCTGGTGGAAAGATTGTGGCTATCCAGATAGAACATTGCTGGGTGGAGGCTTATATTGCTTATTTTCCCTATCAAGGGGCAAAGGGCTGGGATAAGGGGAGTAAAATCTGGGTTGGTGTTGACCCTTCATTCAAACAGCACCAGCCTTTAGAGGATACAACCTATACAGACCCTGAGACAGGCGAGATCCTATACATCAAGAATATTGATATATCAAGTAAGGTTGCCTTTGACAATGAAGGGTTTCTGCTTGGTACAAGTACCCTCACCCCAATCTTTGAATACCTTGAGGATACCCAAAACTGGCTTATTGCCAATACTCCAGAGAAGACATTCTATAACATCTTTTCTGCTACTTCCATCATCCCAGAACCAGCAGAGGTTCTTCCTGGTCTTCCAAACAAGGTTTTAACAACAATTAACAGCTATTCAGAGCTTCCCAATAACCTAAGATATAAGATAAGGTTTGGGTCAAGCATAAACTATGAGCTATCCCTTCCTGAACTAATAAGCAAAAGACTCACCCTCTCCTATGTCCCTGCCTCTTCCTATGACCAAGAGATCATCAACTCTTATGGCACACTCTATAATTGCCCTGCCTATCTAATAGAACTAAGACCCCAACTAAATATTGATGGCCAAACAAAAGCTACTGGAAACCCCATAGCTATGGCAGAGGACGAAACCCTATCCATCACCTTTATTGACCCAGGAAGACCACCAGAGATAATCTCCCATAACCTTGTAGCCGGTGGATTCTATGGTATTGGCCTTGATGCCGGAAGGATACC
>JAZDOR010000026.1:0-2088 GCA_043798435.1 bacterium | reverse complement strand
TACAAAAGGCTTTCACAGAAAGACAAAGAGAAAGGGGTAAGAGGAGGTTAGGATTTTGAGTAAATGGCGAGGTGAAAAGTGATATTGCAAGACCCCAACCTTATCCTTACCCTTCGATGGGAGATATAATTATTGAACCCCGAAATACTTTTTGAAATAAGGACACCTTTAGATGTAACGGTCAGGACAACAAAAGAATATTGGAATTATCTGGTTAAGGTGAAACATCCAGTGATGGAAAATAAAGAATCAACAGTCAAAGCAGTCTTATCGGAACCTGACTCTGTAAGGAAAAGCAACATTGATGAAAAAGCCTTTCTTTATTACAAACTTTAAGATAAGTTATACTGTGTTGTAGCAAGGCATGAAGGCAAGGAAGGTTTTCTCATAACAGCATATCCAACAGACAAAGTTAAAGAAGGAGAGATAATATGGATAAAGTAATTCTTTATTACCATAAAGATACGGATACGATGGACGTTTGGTTTGGTAACCCCGAGGATGAGTATATGTGTGAAGAGGCTGGAGAGGGGATAATCCTAAAAAAGGATAGAGATGGTAAAGTAATAGGGATAGAGAAGTTGTATGTAACAAAAGCCCTTGGGATTAAACAACCTCTACCTGTTGAAGTAGTAGTTGCATAAAGTAAAAGATTTCCCCAAAAGGCTAAGGATAGAGGGCTAATCGTTTTGCAGAGTTTTGATTGGTGAGGGAAAAAGGATTGAAAGGGATCAGGGCATAAAAGTGCCATTGCAAGACCCTTACATGACCCCCAACCTTACCCTCGTTGGAGGATAAATAAAGATTAATGGAAGATTCTCGACCATGAAATATGGGATGTGTCCCTGATTAACTCTTAAATAATTTAAGACTGGCAACGAGAAACGTTGATGATTTTAAAGGGGTAGAAGGTTTGGAGGTTGTAAACCCTTTTAAGGAATAAAAATATGTTTGATAGGATATTCATAACCCATTATGCAATAAAAGGCTTTCTGAAGAAGGCAAAGGACAAGGGGATATTTCAAGACTCGACCCTTTAAACTAATATTTTAAGGATGCTTGTGGAGAGGATAGAGGAGAAACTGTCAATATGAAAGAATCGACCTCTATCCTCCTTTAAAGTATTTGATATTGCATTAGAAGGGGTTTAATTATGGATGAACCGAGAATTATGGTACAAGAAAAAGTACTTTCTATCTTGCTGGCTTTAGATGGAGAGAAATTCTGTGCTTATTGTCCCGAATTAGACTTGGTAACAGAGATGGTCACACCTGAAGAAGCTATTGAGGACATGTTTGAGGCTATGAAGGATTATTCTGAGGAGTACATGAAAGATTTTGAATTATACGCCAAGAGTCCAAATAGGGCACATCATCTGCCTTATATTAGGGCAATATCTTCCTGTAAAACAGATTGGGAACTGAGAATGCTAATAGAGATAAAGCATGGCCTTGTACACGTATGATCAGTACAGAACTGTCCTTAAAAGGTTGAATTTTGAGAAAGTACGCTCAAGGAAACATGAGACATGGCGTAAGATATTACCAAACGGTTCTATTTTAAGGGTAAGGATTAGCCATAAACATGGAAAGGATATTCCCCCGTGGTTATTTCACGAAATGTTAAGACAAACTGGTATTGATAGGGATGAGTTCATAAAAATCCTAGGCTAAACTTATCTGAAAAATCATTTATAATCTCATAATATGCGTATAGTATGTTTAGTATGCTCCGGCGAGCAAAGAGGGAGAAAACGCTTGAGGGGGAAAGATTCAAAAGGATAAGGATTTGAGGGTACTGATGGAGAGGATAGAGGAGAAACTGTCAATATGAAAGAATTGACCCCTATCCTCTTTTTTATTCTATTGTAGAATGAAAGGAGAATCAAATGCCTCTAACGAAAAAAAAATCAGAAACGGTTACTTTTCCTCTTAGTATTTTTGAAACTGCAGATACAAAAGAAGACCTTGAAGATTGGCTTCTTTCTCAGAATTCAGATTTTATAATAAAGATGCGTAAAGCAAGACGAAACGATCTTCAAGGGAAAGGAAAAGATTGGAAATCTCTCAAGAAAGAATTATGTATCAA
>JAZDOR010000227.1:0-4746 GCA_043798435.1 bacterium | reverse complement strand
TGTATCTGCTAAATCTACTCCACTTGCCGCAATATTTAATTCTACACAAATAGCCACATACTCCAATTTGCTCTTTCTAATTATCGCTATGTAACCTTGCCCTTCGCCTAACATTTTTGCTTCCTCCTTCAAAAAGTCTTCTTCTTGTCAGTTTAGCCACTAAAGGCAGGCATCTAAAGAGACTAATCCTCCCCCTCTTTATCCCCACAATCAACTTATTCGCAAAACCGCTCTATTGGTTTGGCAATTGATAAAGGCGCTAACCCAACAGTCAGGATTGATTTTTGTCTTTTCTTTTGCACCCACCATAAAGCATTACTTCTTAATAAGATCTTCTCGAATGGCCATTTTTATATTCCTTTATCCTATTCCCCTTACCTTTGTTCCCTCATTTTCTAAGGCCTTGATCTCAGCGTATATCTGGTCAAAGTGGGAGAGGGAGGCAATGACTATTCCGTCCGGATGGAAGCTGGCCACACTTGTGGGTGAGGTAACGACCATGCCTAAGAATTCCTGGCCCTGTCTGGCCGGATCGGAATCTACAATGGCTTTAACCTCAAGTCCTGTCTGGCAGGCCTCACCGCAGATGAGCTCACCTATTTCCCCGGCTCCATAAATGATGATATTCCTCATTCCTTCCTGATAAAAGGAAGAGAGCCTGTCTGAAAACTCTCCCTTAATTTCAGAATAGAGCTTAACGATTTCTTCCATATAAGAAAAAAGGAGATCTTTTTTTAAAGAAGCTCCTTTCTTGGTTAAATGATAGGTGGTCTTTCTCCTGTTTTCTCCTCTTGTCTCTACTAAGTCTCTATCTCTAAAATCACGAATGTAGTTATTAATTTGGGCCGGCACCAGGCCTACCTTCCGGGCAAGAGCCATCCGGGTGACATTCCCATTCTTTTCTATCTCAAGCAGGATGAGAAGTTCCCTTAAGGTTGGTGTTGGCTGGAAGAACTTAAGGGAGCTGTTTCTTCCAAGAGAAAGCTCTCCTTTGCCGTTACTCCTGCATTTCTGCTGGATCATTTCTAAGGTGTTAAATTTGTTTATACCTTCAAGCCACTCTGATTTAATTCTTGATCTTAGCATCTTTATTAACCATTCACTGACTAAATAATAGGTGTCACTCTATCATACCAATCGACAACTTGTCAAGAAAAATTTAGCAAAAATTCAATCAGTGAATGATTATTTTTATAAGTTGGTTCAAATACTGTGGATGTAGGTTCGTCTTTACTCTTCCTTTTTCGCTGCCCAAGCTTACTATGTCCTCAGCCTTCTTGAACCACTTTTGGTGTTCCTCATATGGGACTACTTCACTATCAAAAAATTGCTCTCTGGTGACAGGATCGTTCCTCCAGCGATAAAGCTCATCACAATCATCAATTGTTGCTTCTCGCAAGGTTATCTTATTCAATCTCAATAACCCCCTCTTTAAATCTCAAATGGATATTGAAATTCCGCAAGAAGTTTAAACCCAATAGACCATCAGCATAAGCATTGGAAGGGATATCGTGGCAGGCAACTTCCAAATCCATTACTTCCTCTCCCAGGGCAATGACTCTACTCACAGTAATAACAGGAGCCATTTCAAATCCACTCGCAGTGGTTAATTGAGTTCTCTTCGTTGATATGGCTGGATCGTATCCAATAGCTACTACTATCTCCCAGGGGATGATAGTGTAGGAAGAACCGGTATCGAAAACCAGTTTTAATGGTCGACTCCCTTCTCTTCCTTCAATAATTGCTCTCACTATTATTATCGGTGCAGATGGTCTAAATAGAAATCTCTTCATTACAACATAACCGCCAGATTATCAGGAATTTCACCAGTATATTCGATACAAAGATTGCCTTTATAATACATCTGTTCTTTATAAATTTCATCCCTATTCTTAGAATGGGCTATTACTACTCCACAAAGCGGATTAAGGCCCTCATCCAGTTCATAATCAGCAATAAGCACCCACTCGTCCTTATACCTCTTCTTGATAACCTCGATCTTCTCTTTCTCCTTAGCCATTTTGACTGCCTCCTTTCTTTCTCTACTCTTCTTCTTGGATTAAGCTCTCTCGATCAGTCTCTCCACCACATGCCAGATGTATGGTTTCCCTTCTAAAATCTTTCCATTTTACATTAGAAAGAGGGTATGGCCCATCATCTAAAAAATATCCCTCATAATCCTGTGCAACTACTCTCATCTTTTCACCTCACCATTAAAATTAGTCAATAAGTTAGTAAGTCATTGAGTTAATACGGCAATAAGTCATTGAGTTATTCTTTTGCCTCTTTATGGAAGCAATGCTCGACCATACATCTCTTCAATAAAGCCATTTATATCAATCCTTCCTTCCGGACTATCCGCATAATTTCATCATCAGTGATTGTTGCTTTCTTTGGTTTGATGTATATCGAAAAACAACCTTATCTTCTGCTCCTCATCAACAACATAGGTAATAACCCTATAGCCACTCCTTTTGCCTTTAGGAATATCTGAACTCTTCAGCCGTATCTTGTAAATTCCCCTTCCCAAAGCCTTTCCTGCTTTGTGATTTTGTCTTAAAATTCTGAATAATTCCTTCAGATCATTGCGAATATGGGGATAGCTCTTTTGAAGATGACGAACCTGTTGTTTAAAATACCCTGGAAAGAATAATCTTATAGCTCATCCAGAAAGTCCTCAAGAGTCCCTTCTGGCAGTTCCCCTTTTTTCTGCATCTTTACCTCTCGACAGGCTTGTTGCAGGCCCAATAATATAGTTTGTTTTTCCCGTAATGCTCCTAATGTTTCCAATTCTTCAGTTATCTTTTTCCATGCCTTAAGTGGAAGAACAACCTCTTGGGGTCTGCCTCTTTTGTCGGTAAGATACCTTGGACTTGAAAGGCTTATTGACATAATACCTCCTCATTCACCAATTTGGTAAGGGTAAGGTAAACCTACTCCACCCTTACGGACGGGGTATTTAGCGCAAACTTTTATGAATCTGTCTTCTTTCTTTCCCATCTTGTATTGCCTTTAGATCTGATGTTGGCAACATTGCAGTTATCTCCTTAGGCTAAATATTGTTGAAAGAGCTTTTCCAGTTGTCAGACCAACCTTTCCCTGGCCCTAATTGTATAGGCAAAGAGCCGAAGATTGCCATACCAAAGCTATATCCTCAGTATTGTATATAATTGCCACCAAGTCAACTACTTTTTTTCTTAGTCGAAGGATTAAAGGTAGATACCTGAATAGACCAATCCTTCCTAATCTTTACCCCGTTAGACAGCAAGCATCTAACGGGGTTTATCCCCACCATCACATTATCCACAAGACCGCTCCCCGATCTGAGTCGAGGACAGGTCTTTTCAATCTCATCCTTAACCTCTTGCTGGACCAACATAGAAATCTCCGCATTGGGATATTCCTCACGCAACGCCCTAAGGGCCTCAAAAGTCCGTGACAAAGGCGCCGACCTAATAACCAGAATTGATTTTACTTCCTCTTTTGTTTTGAACATAACCTTCTTCCTTTCTCTATCCCTATGCTGGAATTGGAAGATCTAAGGCAACCCGACCAACCATGGGAAGCTGCATTTCAAGGTGAGAAAAGTCGGTATCTTTCAATGCCTTAGAGATAAATAATATTTCAAACCCTCTAAGATTTTCTTCCTTATCCAGGTCTACAAATAGACGACTTGAGATCTCAACCGTCCTCTCGACTGGTTTCTCGGTTAGATAAATATACATCGAATCACCTTCAGAATCGTAAGTGATTTTCATTTTTAGTTTTACCTCCTCAATTTTTCATTACAGTTAATATCTTTATTTTATCGGGCAAAGATATATACGCTATTCGAACCTTTGTCTTGACAAATCTCCTATAGGCTATCGTCTCTCCATCATCTCCCTGGCTCACCTCTTCTGGATTGTATATTGTCTCCCGTACCCACTCCTCAGAAATTTTTCTCTCTTTCATTCTCCTTTTTGCGTGGGTCGTAAAGTAAAAAATTCCGCTGGTATCCATAATCTATCACTCTATCATCGGGGTCATCATTTAGGGTCTATCTTGTCCTAACTCTTTACAACTGTCCAAATAAGGCTTTATCAATTACTGCTTTCTCCTTCTTCCTTACCAGGGTGCAAAAATTGCCTTACAGTCTCCACTGTAAGAATAGAAGACGCTTTACATATCTCTTTACTATCAAAGATATTACAAACTAAATATGCGGCCTAAGTGGGTCAAACCTCAAATAAAAAATACCCCACATAATCCTGAACAATTACCCTCATCTCTTCACCTCTCTCTTAAGTTAATAAGTCCTGCAATTTAGACATTAGACATTAGACTTTGAAATTCAGACTATAGACCTTAGACCATAGACTTTAGACATTAGACATTAGACTATAGACTATAGACTATAGACTTTAGACATTAGACATTAGACATTAGACTATAGACTTTTAATTCCTTTCCCTATGTCTATGGTCTATGGTCTATAGTCTATAGTCCATGGTCTACTATCTGAATCATAGCATTGAGTCAATAAGTCCTGCAATTCAGACACTGGACTTTAGACTTTGAAATTCAGACTATAGACCTTAGACCATAGACTTTAGACTTTTCCATGTAGGAAATCAACCCTCGTAGCGTCTTCAAACTTTCCTGACTCTTTGCCCATAGTTCTTCATATTCATTTGTGTCTAAATATCCCAATTCCTTTGTAAACCTGATATAATATTCCAATTCTGCTAACGATGATATAGCTAT
>JAZDOR010000119.1:0-5185 GCA_043798435.1 bacterium | reverse complement strand
AAAAGCGAATTGAATTATAAAGTTAAGAATATCATTCTTTAGTTTTTCGTGTTTTCGCTCTTTCGGGGTTTCGTGATTATATTTTATTTTTCCAAAGTCTCCAAAAGCTAATTTTACTTCAGATGGGTAAATAGTTACTTTTTTGATATAGGCTAATCACCATCCTTTAATTGCTCTGGAATCTTTCTACTTGAAGGTTTGTTTCTGAACAATGAATTATTCTAGTTTTGAGGGATATTTTATATCCTTGAATAGGACATTTTCATTTGGTCGGATTAGGACATTTTCATTTGCGTATTACACAAACTTTCTGCGATTCAGAAATAAGCCCCTAAAAATTTCCTTATATTATACCCAATGAAAACGTGATTTAGCAAAAATTTAAAAAGTTTCTTCTGCATCTTCATCTGATGAATATAGAGGGTTTCTAAAGAAATCCGTGTTAATCTGTGGCAAAAAAGAGAATAATTTTTGACAACTTAAGGTTTAATCCTGACAATTCTAAACCCTTCTGTTTTCAAGGGGTTCTGGGCTTCTAAAAATCACGAAACTATAGAACAATAAAGGCAATTTATTATAGAAGGAAAATCATGGGGATTATAGTGGAATAGCAGAATTTATTACTGATTTTAATGGATGGGCTGAACAGTTACAAAGTTTTATAATTGCAAACTTAGTTTCTTTTGGGTATAATTAACCAATGCAAGAAGGCAAGGTTATTTCAATCAATATCAGCCCTGAAAAGGGTGAGAAGAAGACACCTATTGGCGCTGGTGAGCTTATTGCAAATTTTGGTCTGAAAGGTGATGGGCATAGTGGCAATTGGCACAGACAGGTGAGCCTGTTAGCTATGGAGTCAATTGAAAAGATGCAAAAGGCAGGGCTTTCTGTATCCTGCGGTGATTTTGCAGAGAATATTACCACCTCTGGAATAGACCTCGTTTCTTTGAAGATTGGGCAGACAATAAGGATTGGTGAGGGGATAGTCTTAAAGGTGACTCAGATAGGCAAGACATGTCATGAGAGGTGTGCTATTTACTATCAAGCAGGCGATTGTGTTATGCCCAAAGAAGGGATATTTGCTGAGGTGCTTTCAGGGGGAGAGGTCAAGGCTAATGATAATATCATCGTTGATGGAATATAAAAGGATTATCATAAAGGTTGGGACATCTATTATTACATCCCCTTCTGGTCCCTTTGAAGCAGGGTATATCTCGGAGATTGTAAATGATATATGCAAAGTAAAGGAAGGTAGGGAGATAATCCTTGTCTCCTCCGGTGCTGTTGGTGCTGGAATGGAGGTTCTGGGAATGGTAGATTACCCTGAGGCTATCTCAGTAAAGCAGGCAACAGCAGCTGTTGGTCAATCAAGGCTGATGCACATTTATGAGGGGCTATTCAGAAGACATAATCAGCCAATAGCCCAGGTTCTCCTGACCCATAGGGAACTTGGGAATAGAAAGGAGCGACTGAATATTCTGAATACCTTCAACACCCTTTTTGGTTTTTCCGTGATTTCTATTGTGAATGAGAATGATGCTGTCGCCACAGAGGAGCTTAGCTTTTCCGATAATGACTCTTTGGCTGCACACCTTGCCTCTTTGATTGATGCTGATTTGCTGATTCTCCTTACGGATGAGAATGGTTTCTATAAAATTGACAAAAGTGGAGATAGGTGTGAATTAGTGAGAGAGGTTTCTGAGATAACAAAGGAGATGGATGGTTGGGTAAGGGATACAGAAGGAAAGATAAGTCGTGGAGGGATGAAGGCAAAGCTTTCGGCAGTAAAACTTGCTCTAGATTCTGGGATAAAGACAGTGATTGCCTCGGGAAGAAAAAAGGGCATAATATCTGAGATTGTAGGCGGAAAAAGCATAGGAACGGTCTTTCTTCCTAAAGTAATTGCTCAAAATTTACAGGAAACAACATAGCGGATGTTTACTCTTTTGTCTTTTCTCTGCCAGATCGCTCCATTCTATCCTTAACAAAATTCTTGCAATAGTTCACTCTACAGAGCCACTAACAATTGGCATTCCTTAATTTAGATGCTCATTGTATTTCATCTGGGGACGGTTACGATAAAAATATTTACACACCCTATCAACTGTCTTACGATTATTACCACGAATCTCTCTTTTGGTGGCACTTTGCCGTACCCCCTTTATTACCTGACTAACCTTGCCCTGAAGGATGCGAAGGGTATGTTTCTTCACCCATTTCTTTGCCTCTTCAAATCCTCCATACCCTTGAATTCCCTCCCTTGGTCCAAAAAAGGGCTATGTTTCCAACCCAAAAGGAAAAGGTCTTGACAAAATATTGCTTCCAGAGTATATTTGAACATAACTACTCAGGTTCAGAGGTTAAATGGTTCAAGGTTCACGGTTAATCCTCTTATTCTCTAACCTTGAACTTTGAACCTCAGAACTATAAACGAACACAATTTTTGGTAAGCCTGATTTATTCTCAGTATAGCAAGCTTCTTGGGTTTGTTGATGATTACAATCAGAACAAAAAACTCAAGAACTTAAACTATAAAACACCAGCTCAATATCTAAAAGAAGAGAAAAATATTATCCTATAATGTATCGTTAGCTAACAATAATAATATGAAGCCTGAAGTAAAGATAGGAATTGTCACCACGATTGGCTTGGCTATATTAGCTATCCTTGTTGTCTGGATAGGAGATTATCAGTTTGGACAAAAAGGGTATAGGTTTACGGTTGCCTTCAACTATGTGAGTGGGCTTCTGGATGGGGCACCTGTAAAGGTTGCTGGAATGGATGCTGGTGAGGTAAAGGAGATATATCTTAAAGATGACAAGGTCTATACCGTTATCTGGATAAAAAAGAAGATAAAGATAGAGAGAAATGTGGCTATTACCATAAATACCCTGGGGCTTGTCGGCGAAAAGTATGTTGAGATTACACTTTTTGGGAAAAAAAGACAGCCAATAAAGAATGGTGATTTCTTGGTCGGCATAGACCCGGTGAATGTCTCAGAAATTCTTACCAGAAGTGAGACCGTTGTCTATAAGATAGAGAGGACAGTTACTATTTTAGATAAGCTGATGGGAGAGAAAGAGATGCTTAAAAATCTTGATACCACTATAGAAAACCTGGCTGTTCTTACAAGTGGAGGAAGAGAGATTATGACCAAATACAAAAAGGAGATTGAGTCATCCATAGAGAGGGTTTCCTCTACCTCTTTGCTCTTGCGGGAGATTTTGGAAGAAAATAGAAAACAGATTAAGGAGGCGGTTTCTGATTTCAGAAAAGCCTCGGCTGCTCTTTCTAAAATTTCTGGGGATAAGGAGGGAATCTCAGAGATGATAACCAATCTTAATAAAACAGCCGCAGGGTTAGCTAAGCTCTCTGAAAAGGTAGATCCAGAGGAGTTAAAAGAGGCAATTACAAGTCTCTCTGAGGCGGCAAACTCTGTTAAATCCTCTTCTGAAAAGATAGGAGAGATTGCCGATGAGAATAAAGAAGCTGTGCAGGAAGGCATAAATAAGTTTACAAAGGGAATGAAGGAGTTAGACAAGACAATTACCGCTATCTCATCTATGATGGGTTCAGGCACCTTGGGGCTCCTTCAAAATGAAGATGTGGCCGGCTCATTGGCAAAATCTGCCAGGAACCTTGAGGAGCTTTCAAGCGACCTGAAGAAAAACCCCTGGAAGTTATTAAAAAAGAAGTAATAATGGTTTATTCCATGAGAATCTTCTCTGCATCTGCCCATAGATTTTCTACCTGATAAAATACCCTGGTCTCCTTATTAAAGATATTTATCACACAACTGCCATAATCCAGGAGAACCCAGCCTTTACTTTTTTCTTCTCTATAAAGGATACCTGCTTTCTTTAGCCTTTTCTCTATCTCTTGGGTAATTGCCTTGATATGTGGCTCAGAGTTTCCAGAAAGGAATACAAGGTAATCAGCAATTGTAGTCAGACCTTTTACATTAAGGATGGACACATCCTCTGCCTTCTTAGATAAGGCTGCTTTTCCTGCTTCGTTGGCTATCTGTTTTGGATACATCTTATATCATTAGTAATTGCTCACAATTTTGTGGAGGAATAAGATTTTTTTGACTTTAGATTTACACTGATTTTAAACAGTTCTTTTGACACAGATTAACACAGATTATACTGATAAGAATTAAAAAATTATCTGTGAGTATCAGTGTAAATCAGTGTCTAAATATTTCTTCAGTGTTTATCCTCTGTAGATCAGTGTCTAATTTTTTAGCTAACCAATTATAAGCTGAAACGGACTTCGGATGAAGGAGGGCAGATTTATTAAAGATATAGTTTGTCTTTTTAATCATAACCTCTCTTAGTGCCAGGTCAATATCCTCTTTTGCCTTTTGCATCATACTCTCATTGGGCCAGGTTTCAAGGTAGTCAGCAATGTAGATAATCTTTGCCAGGAGAGACATATTGGCATCCCCTGTTGAATGAATGCTGATTGCCTGTAAAATCTCCGTGTCTTTTACCCCAAAATCCTTTTCAGCGATAATCGCACTTACTATCTGATGCCAGAGCCCTGGTTCTTTCTCCTCAATCTCATCTAAGACAATACTATACTTATGTATCCATCTCTTCATCTCGTCTTTTGGCATCTCTTTGGCACAATCGTGCAGAAGGGCAGTGATTTCAACCTTTTCTTTGTCTATTATCTGACAAGATGCTATTTCTAAGGCTATATCCCTTGTCCTTTCAGTATGATCAAACCTCTCTCCTGTCATCATACTTTGCAGTTTTTCATTTATATAAACCATTTTCATATATAACTTCTAACATTTTCTTCCAGCTTACTACTTTTATTGTTTCTCTTTCTTGGCTGTTATCTCCGCCATAGACAACAAATTTTTTTCCGCCAGACGGATGCTTGACCTCATTCCAATATTTGAAAGGGGCAAAAAAATCTTCGCTTACGGTTTTACCCGATTTTATCTCGACAGCCGCGATCCCTTCGGGTGAATCAATGAGGCAATCTATCTCATTTCCAGACCTATCACGCCAAAAATACGCATCTGGCTCGGTCCCTGCATTAAGCTTCTCTTTCATAAACTCGGATATAACCATAGACTCAAAAAGCCCGCCTTTGAGATAGTGTGTCTCAAGCTGACTCGCGCTCTTTACGCCGAGCAATGAACACGCCAGCCCTGTATCCCAAAAATATA
>JAZDOR010000117.1:0-20734 GCA_043798435.1 bacterium | reverse complement strand
AAAGCCCGAAAGAAAATATGGAAATTGAATTTGAAAAAGATTTGTCCTTTAATTTTTCGTGTTTTCGCTCTTTCGGGGTTTCGTGATTATATTTTATTTCTCCAAAGGCTAATTTTACTTCAGGTGAGTAAAGTGTTACCTGATTTCTAATTTCCAAAAGAAATCATAGGAAAAATGATAAGAATGAACCGTCCCAAACAAGTAGATGTATTGGTTATTGGTGGGGGTATTGCTGGCATAACCACCAGCTTAGAAGCCTCTGAAACTGGTCGTAAGGTCGTCTTAGTTGAAAGGAATCCATATCTTGGTGGAAGGGTTACTCAGATGAACAAGTATTTTCCCAAGCTCTGCCCGCCTATATGTGGATTAGAGATGAACCTTAGAAGGATACGCAGTAACCCGAATATTGAGGTCCTGACCTTATCAAAAATAGAAAAGGTACAGGGGAAAAAAGGGGGTTATGAGGTCACCATAAAACAAGACCCCAGATTTACCAATGACAACTGCACAGCCTGCGGCGCATGTGAAAGGGTGTGTCCTGTGGAAAGGTCTGATGAGTTTAACTTTGGCCTCACCAAGACTAAGGCTATCTACCTGCCCCATCAAATGTCCCATCCAATGCAGTATGTGATTGATGGCAATTCTTGCGTAAAATGCGGAGCCTGTGTGGAAGCCTGTAAGTATGGAGCGATTGACCTTGAGATGGAGGCAAAGAGCCAAACCATCCGTGTCCCTTCTATTGTTGTTGCCACAGGCTGGAAACCTTATGATGCCTCAAGGATAGATAATCTTAAGTATGGGGTTTATAAGGATATTGTTACAAATATGCAGTTTGAACGTATGTCTGCTGTTAATGGACCGACAAATGGCAAGATATTAAGGCCATCCGACAACAAAGAGCCAGAAAGGATTGTCTTTGTCCAGTGTGCAGGTTCTCGCGATGAGAACCATCTTCCATACTGCAGTGCTGTCTGTTGCCTTGCTTCCATGAAGCAGGCTACATACATCAGGGAGCAGAATCCAAATTCTAAGGTTACTATATTTTATATAGATATTCGTGCCTTGGGTAGATACGAAGATTTCTACAATAAGGTCTCCTCAGACGGAAATGTAACCTTTATTAAAGGCAAAGTGGCTGATATTACTGAGGATAAAGATGGTTTGGTTGTCTCGGCTGAGGATATACTCTCTGGCAAAAAAACCCACCAGAAGGCAGATTTAGTTGTCCTTGCTTGCGGTATGGTTCCAGAGGATAAAGAAAATTTACCCATTTTGATAGATGAATATGGATTTATGATACCCGGCGATATCTATCCAGTTGGCGTGGCTAAAAGACCAATGGAGGTAGCCGGGACAACGCAAGATGCCACAGCAGCAGCCTTATTGGCAATACAGAAATAAAATAGCGTAACAAAGGAAAAAGGGGAAATAGGGAAAAATGGAAAAGAAAAAAAGAATATAAAGGAGAAAGGGGGAAGATGGGGAAAAGGAGAAAGATATTCATTGCAAATTGCAAAATTAGCAATTATCAATTCAAAATAAATCTACTTCATTTTGCATTGCTAATTTTACATTGATAATTTTGCAATGTTTTCTACAATTCTCCCCTTTCCACAATCCTAATTTCTCCTTAAATATTATGGATAAAAAGATTGGAATTTATATCTGCACTGGTTGTGGGATTGGTGAAGCCATTGATGTAGAGAAGCTTGTTAAATTAGCTTCTTCTAAGTGGCTTTGCCAGACCCATTTATTTTTATGCGGTCAGGATGGACTTTCTCTGATAAAGAAAGGGATAGAGGAGGGGGTGAATACCCTTGTTATTGCAGGATGTTCAAGGAGAAGCAAGCAGGATGTATTCTTCTTTGACTCAATAATTTCTGAGAGGGTTGACCTGCGGGAGCAGGTGATCTGGTCGCACAAGCCGAATGATGAGGATACCCAAGCCTTAGCCGAAGACTATCTCAGGATGGGTATGGTGAAGGTCCAAAAGACAAACTTGCCAGAGCCGTATCTTTTAGAAGGGTTAAGCAGGGGTATCTTAGTGGTCGGTGGTGGTATATCTGGAATAACTGCGGCTCTTGAGGCTGCTAAAGCAGGATACGAAATTACCTTAGTAGAGAAGGAAAATGAGCTTGGTGGGTATATGAAGAATCTGGCCAAACAGCTGCCAACTAAGCCACCTTATGAAGAATTAGAGGAACCAGAGGTTTTCAAGCGAATCAAAGAGCTTGAGGCAAATGATAGAATCAAGGTCTATCTGGGCTCACAGATAGAAAAGACCAAAGGCCAGCCTGGGGCGTTTGAGGTGACGGTCGCCCAGAATGAAAAAAAGGATGTGGTCAAGGTTGATAACATTGTCCAGCCTGGAGCATTTGAGGTTACCATAGCTCAGAATGAAACAAAAGAAATAGTCAAGGTTGGTGCCATAGTCCTTGCTGCTGGATTCATTCCTTATGACCCAAAAAGATTGGCATACCTTGGATATGGCAAATATCAGAATGTGATAACCAATTTCCAGATGGAGGAGATGGCCAAAAATGGCAAGATTATACGACCCTCTGACCATAAAAAACCAAAGGCCGTCCTCTTTATCCAGTGTGCTGGCAGTCGTGATAAAGACCATCTGCCTTACTGTTCCACAGTCTGCTGTAGAACCTCCTTAAAACAGGCAAAATATATCCGTGATAATGATAATGAAACATCCGTCTATATTATTTACAAAGATATTCGCTCACCTGGTCTTGCTGAAAACTTCTATGCCAAAACTCAAGAGGATCCAGGGATATTCCTTACTAAGGGAGAGATAGCAGGGCTAACAGAGACCGAAAACAACAACCTGATTATTGAGGTAACAGATACACTGCTTGGCGACTCAATCAAGATAGAGGCAGATTTAGTTGTCCTGGCGGTAGGTATGGTTCCTGCCGCAGCATTAGGAGAAGAGGTTAAGGAAGAGTCTGCTGAAGGCAAAGAGAAGCCTGAAACCCCGCCAGATACAATCACAAAATCAAATATCCTGAACAAGGATATGGAAACCCCGCCGGATACAATCACAAAATCAAATATCCTGAACAAGGAATTGGAAACCCCGCCGGATACAATCACAAAATCAAATATCCTGAACAAGGATATGGAAATCCCTTCAGATACAATTATCAGATCAAATATCCTGAACTTAGAATATAGGCAGGGCACAGAGCTTCCAGGATTAAAATATGGCTTTCCAGACTCTCACTTTATCTGTTTTCCTTATGAGACCAGAAGGACAGGGATATATGCGGCAGGCTGTATCCGTTCGCCAATGGATGGCGTCTCAAGTATGACTGATGCGACTGGTGCGGCACTCAAGGCTATTCAATGTATTGAGCTTACTGCTAAAGGAAAGGCTGTCCATCCGAGGGTTTCTGATCTGACTTATCCAAGCCTTTTTATGCAAAGATGCACTCAGTGTAAGCGTTGCACAGAGGAATGCCCATTCGGCGCCTACAATGAGGACGAAAAGTTTAATCCCCTGCCCAATCCAACTCGATGCAGAAGGTGCGGCACCTGTCTTGGCTCCTGTCCTGAACGGATAATATCCTTTGCTGACTTTTCTATTGATATTATCGCTTCCCAGATTAAGGCTATCGATGTCCCTGAGGAGGACGAGGAGAAACCAAGGGTTTTGTGTTTTGTCTGTGAGAACGATGCCCTGCCAGCCCTTGATATAGTTGGACAAAAACGGCTTATGTATGACCCGAGTATCAGAATTATTCCCGTCAGGTGTCTCGGTTCAATCAACTTAGTCTGGATAACAGATGCTTTATCTGCTGGCTTTGATGGCATAATCCTCCTTGGATGCAAACACGGTGATGACTACCAGTGCCATTTTGTGAAGGGAAGTGAATTGGCAAATTATAGAATTCCAAAGGTTCAGGAGACCCTAAACAGGCTTCGTCTTGAGTCAAGTCGGATTGAAATACATCAACTTTCCATAAACGAATATGATAAAATACCAGAGCTATTCAGTAGCTTTATGCAAAAGTTAGAGAAGATTGGCCCAAATCCATTCAAGGGGTTTTAGTCCACAGAGACACGGAGACTTAGGAAAAATATAATCACGAAAACACGAAAGAATGAAAACCAGAAAAAATATTTTTAACCACGAAGGACACGAAGAATTATTCAGAATAATTTTTAATATTTTCATCTTTCTCGGTGCTTTGTGGTTCAACTCTCTTTTTTCCTTTTCTGGATTTCTCTCTTTCGGGCTTTCGTGTTTCTTCTTCTTAAGTGAACTCTGTGCTTCCAATAAAGTTTATTTGTGATTAAAATAATATTATGAGTAATTTGATTAAACCTGATATTAAGTTTATTAAAGAGATTATTGCCTCAGGTGGGGAGTCTCTGAAGAGGTGTTATCAGTGTGCCACTTGCTCTGTTAAGTGCAGTCTCTCTGGTGATAAAGACCCATTTCCAAGAAAGGAGATGATTAAGGCACAGTGGGGGATGAAGAAAGAGCTTTTGGCCTCTCCGGATATTTGGCTCTGTCATCAATGTCGTGATTGCACGACCTACTGCCCGAGGGGAGCAAAGCCAAGTGAGGTGCTTTCTGCTATCAGGAGACTGACTATTGTCCATTATGGATTTCCAGGTTTTTTGGCAAGATTGGTGAACCAGCCCAAATTCCTTCCGCTTTTGCTCCTTATTCCTACCCTGCTTTTGGGTTTTGCCATTTTGGTAAGGGAAGATATTGAAAAGAGCCTGGGTATTTCTGAACAGGTTAGCCAAAAGATAGTCTTTGCCAGCACGACTATATTCCCTCATTGGTTGCTGAATACCTTCTTTGCATCCTTGAGCACCCTGGTTTTTATTGCCCTCTTTGTTGGAGTCATACGCTTCTGGCTGGCGATGAAACATGCGGATGGAAACAGGAGACCAGCCAAAGGCATAGTCTCAAGCATCCTGACCGCTATAAAAAACATTATCATGCACAATAACTTTGCCGAGTGTTCCACGGAGCGTTTACGGTTTCTTTCTCACAGTAGCGTTTTCTTCGGCTTTATCGCCTTGTCTGTGGTGGCAATATGGGTGATCACTGCTCCGATTAACCCCTTGTTTCAGAAAGGGCTTGTCTATCCCTTTAATTTTTTCAGTCCACTTAAAATAATTGCCAATCTTGGTGGTGTGGCGGTTATTATTGGTTGTCTGCTTATGATTTATAACCGCCTAAAGGAAGATAGCACCAGTACCTATTTTGACTGGGCATTTATTGGAACACTTTTTTGTGTGGTAGCCAGTGGTTTTGCAACCGAATTCCTGCACTATGTTAGAATAGATGAACTTAGATACCCTGTTTACTTTGCCCATTTAGTCTTTGTCTCTATGCTCCTCTTTTATCTGCCCTATTCCAAGTTCAGCCATTTGATTTATCGCACAGTAGCTATGGTTTATGCCGAATATTCTGGCAGGAGCAGCGGAGTGCCAGGGAAACCAGAAGATGAAGAAAAGGTATTTACTCAAAATCTTGGGGAATTAGCCAAAAAATTAGACACTGATCTACAGAGGATGAACACCGAAGAGATATTTAGACACTGATTTACTTTGGATGAACACAAATAATTTTTAGACACTGATTAACACAGATGTTCACTGATTAAATATTTTTCTCTTTATTTGTAATCACTCTTTATCAGTGCAAATCAGTGTAAATCTGTGTCTAATAGTGCAAATCAGTGTAAATCTGTGTCAAAAAATAAGGATGTAAAAATGGTAGAAAGCAGAAAGGTATTGAATAACAAAATAATTGTTCTGGTAGTTTTGGGATTGATTATAGCCCTTCCTCTGGTATATAATGTTGTCCTTTGTGCATACACTAATAGCCCGGAGTCCTTTCTTGAAAAACCCAAAGGAGATGGAAAATGCGTCAGGGATGCTGAATATATGCGTTCTAACCATATGGTTCTTCTAAAAGGAATCAGAAACCAGGCTATGCGTGAGGGGAAAAAGACGGAAATAGGACTTAAAAATTGTAGGCAATGCCATACAAATAGGGAGCAGTTTTGTGATAGGTGCCACACAAAAGTGAATCTAAAGCCCGATTGTTTTAGTTGTCATTATTATCCTGCAATTGGAGAAGCGAAGAAAAATGATTGAACCACGAAGCACGACTTGAATCGTCCTCCGTGACCGTATTTCCTTTAACTTTTTACGGACACGCTAAACGGACACGAATCACGACTAAAGTGCCTTTGTGCTCTTTGTGGTTAAAAATATTATGGACAGAAGAGATTTTCTAAAAAGAGGTTGTGTGTTATTGGCAGGGTCTGTTTGTGCATATAGCTTACCGTCCTTACTGGCCACGGCAGTAGAGCCACTTAGAGCAGGCAGGAAGTCTAAGCTGGCATGGGGGATGATTATTGATACTAACAGATGTTCGCCTGATTGTGACGAATGTATAAAGGCATGCAGGAAAGAGAATAATATAACCTTGCATGGGGATAAAGAGCGGGATGTCCATTTAATCAGAAAGGTTATGGTCAAAAGGGAGTATCCTGTCAATTCAGGCGAAAAACCTGTCCTTTTGCTATGCAATCACTGTGATAACCCGCCATGTGCCCAGGCTTGTCCTGTCCAGGCTACCTACAAACGTGATGATGGTATCGTCATTGTTGATCATCACAGATGTATTGGATGCAGATACTGTATGATCTCCTGTCCTTATAATGCCAGGTATTTCAACTATAGAGAAAATCATGAGTGGTCCAATAAGGATAATACTAAAAGCAGCCATGGTGTTCCAGAGTCCTGCGATTTTTGTGCCCATCGCTTGCGTCAAGGCAAAAAACCCGCTTGTGTTGAGACCTGCGAAAAGATTGGAATCAAGGCGATAACCTTTGGAAACCTGAATGATCCAGATAGTGATGTTTCAAGGCTGGCTTCCAATAATCTTATAAAGGGTATCAGAGAGGATTTGGGCACAAAACCCAAGGTTTATTACATAGGTTTATAGTAACACTTTAGGTAACCGTTCAGCCTATTCATTAAAGAGTGTAAGAAGGGGGATAAGGAGATAAGAAAAGATATGGAGATAATTCATTTTTAATTCTTAATTCAAAATTTTATCCCCTTATCTCCTTAATCTCCATATCCCCTTTTCTTACACTACCTGAACGGTTATAATAAACTATAATTATGAAACAGCTAAACACACACCAAAAATTTGAGACTATAAAGGGAAGGTCAATCCCATTTTATTTATTGCTGACTGTCCTGGCTTCCTTTGCCATTTCTGGAATCCTTGCCACCTATCTTTTGTGCAAGGATGGACTCTATCTTACCGGATTGACAAACCGGGTTCCCTGGGGGCTTCAAATAATATTGGCTGTATTCTATGTTGGTCTGTCTGCTGGGTCATTGGTAATTTCATCCCTTTATGCCATTTTTGGGAAGATAGAGTATAAGCCCTTTGCCAGGGTTACTGTCTTCCTCTCCTTCCTATTTTTAGTTGCGGCACTTTTGTCCATCATTTCTGACTGGGGAAGACCACTGAAGATATTTGAGCCTTTTTGCCATTTTAATCCCATCTCTATGTTTTCCATCAACCCTTTTCTATATACTGTATATATGATTATTTGTATCTTTTATCTGGTGGCTTTGTTTAAGGAAAAAGAGGCCTTGGTCAAGATAATCGCTCCAGTTGCTGTTATCTGGGCAATCGGCGTTCATAGTGGCACAGGTGCTATCTTTGGTTTTGTCTGCCGTGAGCTTTATAGCTCCCCATTGCTTCCGCCAAGCTTTATTGCCGCAGCACTCTCGTCTGGAACTGGATTTATGATAATTATGATACTTGTCTTATTTAGATGGACAAATAGACCATTAGACAATGAACTTGTGGTAAGGCTTGGCAGGTTATTGGCTATCTTTATTATGGTAGTTATCTATTTTATGTTTATAGAAAATGCTCATCGCTATTATCTTACCCAGTCCCGTGAAGCAGCCCATTATTTCCTTTCTGGCGGTTTTCATAGTCTGGTCTTTTGGGTCGGTATGATAATTCTTGGCTCTGTCATTCCTGCCACTATCCTCTTTTCAAAGAAAGGAAAATCAATTCCCTGGATAGTTTTCGCTTCTGCTCTGGTGGTCTTTGGTGTCTTATGCGAACGATACATCATTGTCATTCCAGGACAGACCCATCCAGCGGATCTTTTCCCAAATATGGTGATAACCCGCTCTCTTGTTGAAGAAGGAATAGCTACATACTCAATTGGCTTTTATGAGGTGCTTCAGGCACTGGGAGTATTTGGAATTATAGGATTGATATTTGTTTTGGGATTAAAGGTATTCAAGTTTCTTCCAAATAAGGACAGCGACCATTAAAAAGGGAGAATAACCCCATTTCCTTTGGTTATAAAAAAGCTGTCTATTAAATGAAGATAAAAAGTTTTGAGTTCAGCCTGAGGGAATTGGCAGGTTCTATGGGTGACTTTGGCACCCTGTTTCCTCTGGCTATTGGCTATATCGTTGTCTGTGGGCTGAATCCAGCAGGACTTTTGGTGATGATGGGGCTGACAAATATCGCCACTGGCTTAATATATAAATTACCGATGCCCCTTGAGCCAAAAAAGGCAGTGGCTGTCTATGCTATAGCTAACCATTGGACGCCACTTATGGTCTATTCCTGTGGGTTTGGTCTGGGGCTTTTCTGGCTCATTCTTTATCTCAGCGGGCTGATGGGGAGGGTTTTGGGGCTTATTCCAAGGTGCGTCGTCCGTGGGATTCAGGTCTCCCTGGGCATAATGCTTGGTCTTTTTGGGCTTTCTATGATAAAAGGCTTTACTTTGGATGGATGGGGTTTGGGAGCACTCTCTCTCCTTATCATTATTCTTCTGAGAGAGAATAGATTTGCACCAGCTGCTATTGTTTTGATGCTACTTGGCGTGTCAATTCCAGCATTACGAGGAGAACTGGCTGGAAAGGTTAGCCTGGGGGTTTCCCTTCCACCCATATTTATCCCAGAACTAAAGCAGATGGGTAAAACCTTTGTTTTAGCTGGGATTGCCCAGATTCCCTTAACCCTGACCAATGCCACCATTGCCACAGCCGCTCTTATAAGAGAGTATTTTCCAGATAAACCTGTCTCAGAGAAGAAACTCCTTGTCAATCAGGCGGTAATGAACTTAGTTACCCCATTCTTTTCCGGTATGCCGATGTGCCATGGTGCTGGAGGTCTTGCCGGGCAATATTATTTTGGAGCAAGGACAGGCGGCACAAATATTATGGAAGGGTTAATTGAGGTAGGTTTAGGGCTCTTTTTATCCTCATCTATTGTCGCTATCTTCGGCTGTTTTCCCCAGTCTATTATTGGAGCGATGCTCATTATGGTTGGAGTATCCTTATTAAAGTTTGCCAAAGATGTCAAAGGTTGGTATAATATCCTTTCTATGACTTTAACCATTGCTGTCTCAGTATTGACCAAGAATCTGGCTATTGGTTTTTCCGCAGGGCTCCTCACTTTTTATCTTTGTAGCTATTTACAAAAATGCAAAGGTGTATCTACAAAATAGGAAGGATTAGTGAAGAAGAGCAGATAGCCTTTGATATTCAAGATGGATTATCGCGTACTGTTTCCGAACGAATCAATTTAGGGTTTATACCGATTAAACCTTTAGTTGCTGATTTAACCCCTTATAGAATATTTGAGAATATGGAAGAATATCATTTGTGGCAAGAAAACCTGCCTGAATATCTGGGATATTATCAAGCAAGATGATTGATGCGGCTAAAAGATTAGCAGAGATTCTCAAAAAATATGATGTTGAGTATCTGTTCATAGGAAAATTTGGAGCTATCCTTTATGGCTATCCTGGCACAACCCAGGATATAGACCTCTTCCCACACAAGGAGAGAAGAAACTGTGAGAATCTCTTAAAAGCTCTTAAAGAATTGGGGTTTGATTTAGATAAGGAATTGGAAGAAGCGATACTTTTGGGAAAAGACTTTATCCAGATAAGGGGAGGGGTTTTTCCTATAGATATAATCTTTGCCCCGGATGGCATAGAATCTTTTGAATCTGCTAAAAGGAAAAGCGAGGTTATTGATGAGATATTCTTTTGTGCCTCAATTGATGATATTATAGAGAGCAAAAGGTCTGCCAATAGGCAGAGGGATAGAGAAGAATTACCGAGATTAAAATTATTTAGGGCAGAATTAAAAAAGCGGTAACTGACTTTATGGAAGGTATCTATTCAGGTGTAAAAAAGGAGAAAGGGGGAAGATTTCGGAAATGGAGAAAAGTAATAGGAGTCAGAATTCAGGAGTCAGGAGTCAGAATATTTTTAATTCTGTATTCTGTATTCTGGATTCTGAATTCTGGATTCTGTATTCTCTCCTGTTCTCCCCTTTCTCCACCTCTCCTTTCTTACACATTTAGTATAGCTGAATAGTTACTATGGAGGTTTAAGTATGTTGTGGTGGATATGGCCAATCCTTTTATTTATTGTTAGTTTTTTCATAGGCATAGTGGCTGTGCTTGCTGGTGTTGGTGGAGGGGTGCTCTTTGTGCCTATTGTCTCCGGGTTCTTCCCCTTCCATCTTGATTTTGTGAGGTGTGCGGGATTGCTTGTTGCCCTTTCAGGGGCATTGGCTGCTGGGCCTGAGCTTCTAAAAAAGGGTCTGGCTGACCTCCGCCTGGCTATGCCTGCGGCTTTAATCGCCTCTATTGCATCTATAATCGGGGCTATGATTGGTCTTGCCCTTCCCGATAATATTATCCAGATAGCCCTGGGTGTGGCGATATTATCTATTGTGGCTGTGATGATAGGTGCCAAAAAATCAGAATTCCCTGAAGTGAAGGAGCCAGATGCCCTATCCTCTGCCCTTGCGATAACCGGTGTATATCACGAGCAGACGGAAAAAAGGGATGTCAAGTGGCAAATCCATAGAACACCCTTAGGATTTTTTATGTTTATCTTTGTCGGTATGTTGGCTGGTATGTTTGGTCTCGGGGCAGGCTGGGCAAATGTGCCGGTATTAAACCTGATAATGGGTGCACCCCTGAAGGTGTCCGTAGCGACAAGCAAATTTCTGCTTTCCATAACAGATACCTCAGCTGCCTGGGTTTACATCAACCAGGGTGCTCTATTCCCAATGGTGGTTATCCCTTCTGTGATAGGTGTTATGCTTGGTTCATTCATTGGTGCTAAACTGCTCTCTAAAACAAAACCCAAGGCAGTTAGATATTTAGTCATTGGCCTGCTCATCTTTACAGGCTTACGGGCAGTAGCCAAGGGATTTGGATATTAGGAGGTTCTATGTTCTATGTTCTAGGTTCTATGTTCTAGGTTAAAGAAAGAAAAAAGGGGTCAGGTTCATTTTTCTTTATTCTTTGAACATAGAACTTAGAACATAGAACTCTCTCTTACAATTTTATGATGAAAGAACAACAAATCTATGCCAGGATTCTCAGTGTGCTGAGTAAGACAGGTTTAGGGCTATTGGTCGCTGCCTTTATCCTTTATGTGGGTAAGCTCTTGCCTGCCAAGATTCCTTTTGAGGAGCTTTCTAAGTATTGGTCATTATCCTGCGAAAAGTATCTTGAGGTAACAGGCATACACACTGGCTGGTCATGGCTGCACCTCTTAGGCTATGGAGATTTTGTCACCTTTCTGGCTATCTCCTTTTTAGCGATGACCACTATCATCTGCTATTTATCCATCATTCCCTCATACTTGAAGAAAGGTGATAAGATTTACTCCTTGCTTGCCATAATTGAGGTCATGGTTTTGATGCTTGCCGCAAGCGGAATCTTGACCATAGGAGGGCACTAAATAAATTTAATTGTAAGCGTTCAGCCTATTCAAAAAAGAGTGTAAGAAGGGGGATAAAGAAGATAAGAAAAGATATGGAGATAAAATATAGTTATTTAATAATATCCCCTTATCTCCTTAATCTCCACATCTCCTTTTCTTACACTACCTGAACGGTTACATTTAATTTGACATATTCATAATTTTGTTGTAAAGTTTCTGCAGAAGATATAACGAGGTATCAGAAAAGGTAAAGGCGCCTTAATGATGAAAATTTTACTCTTTTTGGTTGCTCTGTTTTTGGGTTTACCTGTAGCGGCACAGAATAATGAGAAGTGCTTTATGTGCCATAGCCCCTTGCTTAAAAAAATCTCGCCTGCCGGCAAAGAAATATCCCTCTTCGTTGACAAAGGCTCATTTGCTAAATCTACCCATAGCAAGTTGACCTGCACAAAGTGTCATAAGGATATTAAACTTGACCCGATGATGCACAAGCCTCCTAAATATAACCCTGCTAATGCCTGCATTTCCTGCCATAAGATGAATGAGAGCAAACACGGCACAAGCGGTATATCCTGTATCAAATGCCATTTCAGCGGTGTCCAGTCTCATAAGTTTGGCAAAGACGGGTCCAATAAATTCTGCCTCTCTTGCCATAAAATGGTTGCTGATGCAGGTGTTCATGGAAGCCTGACCTGCCTTCATTGTCACAAAGAGATACACAAAGACCTGAAATCCCAAAGCTGCACAGCTTGCCATCAGACAATGAAGAGCTATAGCCATAAGACGGTAGATTGCTTTGCCTGCCATAGCGATGAAACGGTATGCAGAGAAAATGACCAAATAGTTGCCACCAAAACATCACACAATATAGTATCCAGAGTAGATTGTGCCAAATGCCATTTTAAGGAGAATCAGCTTGGGCTTCCCAAAGCAGATCCAGATACGGAATATAAAGGAAGTATTCATTGTGCAGAGGGAAATAAGGATACCCCTGATTGCAAATACTGTCATGGCAAGCTCCATGAACCATCAAAAACTATAGATACATTAAAGTTGTGCTCCACCTGCCATAGCGATGAGAAAAAGATGGCTAAATATGGGCTTTCTACCTATCCAGTCACATCATATAAAGAGAGCTTCCATGGCATTGCTCAAAAGTATGGGCAAAAGGGGATGCCTGTTTGCACAGACTGCCACAATACACACGATATAAGAAGTAAGAATGACCCAAAGTCATCCATCAACAAAGCCAATGTCCCTGGCATTTGTGCTAAATGCCATAAGACTGCCCATCCAAACTTTGCAGTTAATTTAGTCCATCTGAAGCCACAGCCTAAAGGTAGCCTTGATTCAATGCTTGTCTTCTGGATAAACACCTTTTACATCTATCTTCTTATCCCGGGGGTAATTGGCGGGATGATGATCCATGTCAGCTTAAACTTGTTTAGATCTTTGCGGTCCAAAAAGGAGAAAAAATGAAAGAATATATCAGACTTACACTAAATCAAAGGATGCAGCATTTTGTGCTGATAATCTCCTTCTTTCTCTTGGTAGCTACAGGGCTTCCTCTTCGTTATCACGAGGCAGGCTGGGCGAAGTTTCTTATTGGGTTATTGGGTGGCTTTGAAATGCGAGGTGTAATTCATAGAATTGCTGGTGTAGTGATGATTCTTGGTTTTGCCTATCATATCCTCTATGTTCTTTACATAAAGATAGCTAATGGTGCTTGCTGGACACTCGTCCCAAACCTTCAGGATGCAAAGGATGTTTTCTTAAACATCGGATATTTCTTGGGTATGAGAAAGGAGCCGCCAAAATTTGACCGCTATAATTATATTGAAAAAGCAGAATACTGGGCTTTAATCTGGGGAACAGTGGTGATGGCGATTACTGGGCTTATCCTCTGGTTTCCTCAATATGCCATCCTCTTTTTGCCAAATGTTATCTTTGATATTGCTACTGTCTTGCATAGCTGCGAGGCATTGCTTGCCTTTTTAGCCATTCTTGTCTGGCACTTCTATTATGCCCACCTGAATCCAGATGTCTTCCCGATGAACAAAACCTGGCTTACAGGAAAGATTACAGCCCAAGAGATGAAGGAACACCATCCATTAGAATACGAAAGGATTGAGACAGAAAAAACTGTTGACACACTAGCAGAATCTTTAGTAAAATCTTTATTATGCAAAGAAGAGAAGCTATAAGATATATAGAGAACTCCAAAGAGCTCTTGGGCAAATCTCCTATTGAAGATAATGAATATGCTGATATAAAATATGTCAAATCAGCCTGCGGTGTTGCTTATTTAGGGGTTCTCAGGGCAATTGATGATTATCTTCTTGAAAAAGGTGTTGGCAAAAAGGAGACTCCTAAGAAAGTAGAGGAGTATAGAAAGGCTATTCAAAGGTATGCAGGTGTGCATAATGGAAAGCTCTTGCGGAAGTTTGATAATATATATGACCAACTCCATATTGCAGGATACTATAGAGGATGGCTTCATAGTGTAGATGCGGTAAAATCTTCAATCAAGTTAGCCAAGGATTTTATTGAAAAATTAAATTAGAATGTGATGTTAAAGAAATTTATAAAAAATTGACAATTTCTTAAAATCAATAGACAATATACTATAGTAATGGGAACTTAAATTTAAGGTAAGGCTTGTTATTAGCCATCAAGGAGATGAAGAATGATGTTTATCAGAGAGAGAGAGAAACAATAGACTTTTAGGTGTTTTTGAGATAAAAGATAAGTATTTACCACAGAGGCACAGAGAAGACGGAGAATTTAATTGTAAAGAGACAAATTTTTTAAGTTTTTATTCCTCTGTGACTCCGTGTCTCCGTGGTTTATATTTTAACAGAAAGCATCTTTGTCGCAAAATGTGCGATGGAGGTGCTTTTTTGTTTTTGGAGGTGAAAAATGGGTATTGGTTTCTGGGTCTTTATGGTTTTGATAGGTGGAGTATTGGTCTTTCATATCGCAAGAATTCTGTTTCTTTTCCTACCCCTCTTTTATTGGTGGATTAAAGCAATAGCAAGGAGGAAGTGATGTTCACCCTGTGTGAGTTTATGACCTTTACCAAAGGCGTAGAGTATCTTATACCAAGTTGCAATCTAACAGGTAATATAGTATGAAAAACTTCGGTCTATAACTGGCTTTCCTTACATATTAAAAGTTACTCATTAGATTACATTTTGGTATTATAGCCATACTATTTATTATTATATTCTGCGACTTTTGGAGGCTGAAGGACTAATTAATAGGACGCAGATTTTCGCAGATTATCAGGATCAATATTTAATTCTCTATGTTTGAATCCTTAAAATCTGCGTTCATCTAAAGTCCAAAAGGAAATTCCTATACAAAGTAATGAAAATCCTTTTTGGAATAGTTGCCTTTCTTGTCTGGGTGGGAATTTGCGTATCTCTTGATATGCCAAAAACCTGCACCCTGGGCAAGGTCCAGCTCTCTCATAGTAAGCATATAACAAGAGCCGGAGATTGTGCCAAGTGCCATCACTTAGGTCCCCCTGAAATCTGGTCCTGCAAGAAGTGCCACTCTGCTCCTATTACTGCCTCCATTCCAAAACTAAAGGACGCATACCATAAAAAGTGCATAGACTGTCATAAGAAGGAAAAGGCTCCGACACTATGCACCACTTGTCATACTTGGAAAACTCAAGATGTGAGTTTCGCATTCCTGCCTGAGGTTTGCACAATAGGAAGCGTAAGTTTCTCACACAGCAAGCATACAAAGCTAAGCAATTGCCAGAGGTGTCATCATACTGGAGATGTTACAAAATGCACAGAGTGTCATCAGGATTCAACCCTGAATAAGCCGGGGAAAAAGGGTGCATTTCACAGGCTCTGTATCCTCTGCCATAAGGAGACAAAGGGGCCTGTTAGTTGTAAGGAATGCCATAAAAATCGTTAATCGTGAATTGCGAATTGCGAATTGGAAAATAGATTTTAGATTCGCGATTCGCGATCCGAGATTCGCAATAGAAATATGAATAGAAGGGATTTTCTAAAGACCATAGGTGTAATTGGGGCTGTGGGGCTGGTTGGAAAACCGCAGGCTTATGAAAACTTTTCTGGTCATCCAGATAGGTTTGGTATGCTTACTGACCTCAGTTCCTGCATAGGGTGCAGAAGGTGTGAGGAGGCTTGTAGTCAGGCAAATAACCTGCCAGAAAGACCTTGCATAGATGATAAAACTGTCTTTGCCAAGAAGAGAAGGCCTGATGCAAGAGCTTATACTGTGGTAAATAGATACTCAATAGATAAAAAGGAGGTCTTTCGCAAGGTCCAGTGTTTCCATTGCGAGGAGCCTGCCTGTGTTTCTGCCTGCTTGGTTGGTGCCCTAAAGAAGAGCAAAGAGGGCCCTGTCACTTATAACAAAAATCTATGCATTGGATGTAGGTACTGTATGGTTGCCTGCCCGTTTTATATCCCTGCTTATGAATATTCCAATCTATTGACACCAAAGGTGATGAAGTGCCAGATGTGCTATGATAGAATCAAGAAGGGTAAGATTCCAGCCTGTGCAGAGGTCTGCCCTATGGAGGCGATAACCTTTGGAAGGAGGGCTGATATCTTAAAATTTGCCCAGGAGAGAATAGTAAAGCATCCCAAGGGGTATATCAACCATATTTATGGTGAGAGAGAGGCAGGTGGCACAGGCTGGCTCTATATCTCACAAGTTCCCTTTGAAAAGCTTGATTTTCCAATAGATTTAGGGACAAAACCATATCCAGAATACACAAAGGGTTTTCTATCCTGGGTGCCTGTTGTTTTTGTCCTCTGGCCAGGGATTTTAACAGGTCTCTATGCCATCACGAAAAACAAAACAGAGGAAGTTCTATTAGACACAGATTTACACTGATGGACACTGATAAAGAGCCAATAAAGAATAAGTATTTAGACACAGATAGACACTGATTTACACTGATGAATAGAGACTATAAACATAGATAAAGATATTTAATCAGTGAATATCTGTGTAAATCAGTGTCTAAAAATATCTGTATAATCAGTGTCTAATAAATCTTTATGGCTCTGTAGAGGTGAATGAAAATGAACAAATGGATTCGTGAGAAGATATTCCTGGGAATGACCTTGGGTGAATATATAAAAAGCCTTATTGCCCCATTCAATATTATCTGTGGGGCTATCCTTTTGGCTGGGCTTTATGTAATAATATTGCGTTTTACCCAAGGTCTTTCGGAAGTAACTGAAGGCTCAAACCTTCGTCCCCTCGGGTTATTCATTGGCTTTAATATGCTCTGTGGTGTAGCGATGTCTGCTGGTGGATATTGCCTGGGCACAACTGTGTATCTCCTCAACAGAAAGGATTACTATCCTTTAGTAAGAATGGCTATACTTGTAAGTTTTCTTGGTTATTTCTTTGCTGTGGTTGCCCTTTTAATGGATATTGGCAGGCCCTGGCGGATATACTTTCCGATGTTTGTCTCTTATGGTCCTACATCTGTCTTATTCTTAGTCGCCTGGCATGTCTCCCTGTATCTTACTGTTCAGTTTCTTGAATTCTGCCCGGCAATATGTGAATGGCTTAACTTAAAGAGGCTCAGAGACTGGATAGAGAGGCTGACCATAGGCGCCACTATCTTTGGGGTAATATTATCAACACTCCATCAATCTGCCCTGGGTGGCTTATTTCTTATTGCACCCAATAAGCTACATCCGCTCTGGTATTCAGAGCTTATACCCATCCTTTTCTTTGTCTCCAGTATTGCCACAGGCTTAAGTATGACGATGATTGTCAGCTGGTTGGTAAGAAAGAAGATGACACCTAAGTACCTTGAAAAGCTTGATGAACTTACGATTGGATTAGGAAGAGCTGCTACGGTAGTCCTCTTCTGTTACCTTGGATTAAAGATAATAGGTATTGCCCATAGTAATAGCTGGAGGTTATTAAACACCCCCTGGGGTCTATGGTTTTGCCTGGAGCTATTTCTGATTATCCTGCCCTGCTATCTCTTTGTTCTTGGGGTTAGAAAAAAGAATGTAGGTATTATTCGGTTCTCGGCAGCACTTACAATTCTTGGCACTATAATCAACCGCCTCAATATTTCCATCATCTGCTTCAACTGGCAACTCCATGATCTGCATTTCCCTCCCCTGCCAGAACTTATCCTTTCTTTGAGCATCATTACCGCCTGGATCTGCTCCTTCAGATGGATTATCAACAGAATGCCTGTCCTCTGGGAACACAAAGCAGATAACTAAAAGCAGTAATATTGCCAACCCAAAAGCCTTATACCACAAAAAACCTTGCTATTCAGCTATGTTTATTGTAAGGGTTAGAAAAAGCTGAGAAATGCCTGAACTGCTGGGTCAGTTATATTTATTATCAGCTGTGGCCAGACACCGAACAAGATGATAAAAATCATCAGTGGGATAAGGGCTATCCATTCACGGATAGAAAGGTCAGGCAGGTTTGCATACTTTTCGTTCAAGGGGCCAAAGAACATCTCTTTATACATATGAAGGATGTAAATGGCACCTATCAGTATGCCGAAACAAGCAGCAGCGGTTATCTTTGAAAAGACAGAGAATGCACCCAGGAAGCAGAGAAGCTCACCAACAAACCCAGCCAAACCAGGAAGCCCAATTGAGGCAAGAATAGCTATTCCCATAACCGCTGTATAGGCTGGAACAACTTTGGCTATTCCGCCAAACCCAGCTATCTGCCGGTGATGGGCACGGTCATAGATTACACCTACCAACATAAACAGAGAGCCTGTGATAATTCCATGGCTTACCATTTGAAAGACCGCACCATTTATTCCACAGGAATTCAAGGCAGACATCCCGAGTAAGACAAAGCCCATGTGGGAGACGGATGAGTAGGCAATCATCTTCTTCAAATCCTTCTGAGCCATAGCAGTCATGGCACCATAAAGAATGTTGATAAGCCCTAAGATGGCAAGGAAGAGGGAGTTGTCCATCGTTGTCTCTGGAAAGATAGAGAAGTTCACCCGCAATAAGCCATAAGTCCCCATCTTAAGCAAGACTCCAGCTAAGATAACAGAACCTGCAGTCGGTGCCTCGGTATGGGCATCAGGAAGCCAGGTATGGAATGGAAAGATAGGCACCTTAACCGCAAACCCAACAAAGAAGAGAAGCCAGATCCATTTGGCTACATCAAGGGGTATCTCCTGGCCAGATGATAGTTGGGTGATATCAAATGTGTGGGTGAGCATGAATGTCCAGATAATACCAATGAGCATAAGGACAGAGCCTATAGCCGTATAAAGAATAAACTTGAAAGAGGCATATACCTTATTGGGTCCTCCCCAGACACCAATGATAAGAAACATCGGAATAAGGACAAGCTCCCAGAAGATATAGAAGAGGAATAGGTCAAGGCTGGAAAAGACACCAAGAAGACCTGTTTCAAGGATAAGGAAGGAGATGAAATACTCTTTCAGCCTCTTTTCTATATTGAAGGAGATGATGATGCTTAGAACCGTAAGAACTGTTGTAAGCAAAAACAGGGGAAGGCTTATCCCATCAAGCCCTATGTGGTAATTTATGTTGAATGAGGAAATCCATGGGATATTCTCTGTAAATTGAAAACACGGGCTGGTCTGGTCAAATAAAGATAGCAAAAGAATGCTAAAAGCCAAAGGAAGGAGAGAAAATATAAGGCTTACTGCCCTGATAAGAAAGGTTCTTTTCCCTGGGGTAAGAAGAAGGAGAAGGACTCCAATAAGTGGAGAGAATATAGCTGCTGATAAAATATCCATAAAAAAGAGTATAATAATAAATTCTACTTTTGACAACCTCTTTTTCTGTAATTCAGAAATAAGAATTGAAAAGTAAGTTGAGAGTAGAAATAACAGGCTTTTTGAAGGATGGCTATTTGGTAATGAGAAATTTTTCTTTAGGATTTCGAGAAAACCACCTGTCTGTTTAAGCTTAAGAAGGCAGGAGATTAAAACAATGCTTAGAGAATAGCCTGATAGTCTATCAGGTCAAAGATGGCAAAGTTATTCTTGTAATAGACAATGACTACATCTACTCCCATCAATTCTCTGGTCCTCTTAGGTTTATCTATGGACAAGGCTCTGAAGTTTCTTGCTTGCAATATAAAGCTATTCAAGGGAAAAGACCATAACCACAAAGACAATCTGAGTCATCACCAAAGAGTAATCAGGTGAGGTTTACCCCATTAGAAATATCTGTAATAGAAAATTTATGTAACTACTCAGCTACATTGGTTGGTCGCAAAAGAAGACTATAAACTACGAAATACACAAAAATACGCGAAAAATGAATAATATTATGTTCAAATAATGAAAGCTATCAGATTACAGAAGACTGTTTCGAGGTTTACAAGGAAAAGAAATTTGTAAATCAGAATTTTTAGCGTTTTTCGTGCCTTTCGTAGTTATCTTTTAGTAGCTAAATAGTGAGGTGGATGGGTTTGTCAAGACCATTTCTCCTCTTTTTTTAGATGCATTCTTTCTGAAAGAATAGATCTAAAAGACCTATAAATTATCCTCCTTTTCTTTTTATATAAACTTCCTCATATTTCACACTTCAATAGAGCCTTTCGGTGAAAATGTTGTCTTTAGACCACGACCTTCCGCCATTACATACTTACCTTAATTCCATTGCCTGATAAGATCCCTGTGAAATAATTGATAGTAAACTGCTTGCTTGATCCAAGAGTTAAATATGTCTGGGCGTTCTTAAAATAAGTGCTTCTTCTAATGCTTCAATACAGAAATAAACATCTAAGGAATTGCTCAGTTTTTTAGACACGCCATAACGGCTAAACCAATCAATAATGGCTACAAGGTATAAAAATCCTCTATTCTACGAATGTAAGCAATATCAGCACTCCATTAAAAATTTGTAACTATTTACCCAATTGAAGTGCAAGAAAAGAATATAAACCACGGAGGCACAGAG
>JAZDOR010000116.1:0-13068 GCA_043798435.1 bacterium | reverse complement strand
CAATACTACTTCTCTTCTGACACCAACTTTTCCCATCAGGAGTCCTTAATAACTATCTTCTTCTCTCCAAATTCACTATTGTCAAACTACACTTTTGAGTTACAAGGGAATGGTGTGTCTACACAATACTAAACGGTTACCCCTCAAGATATGCTCTTCTTCTTCCTTTATTAACGAAATAGGCATTTTATCTCCTCCTCTTAGAGAGGATTATATTACTTACTTAACTTTGGCAAATTTGCCAAAGTCCAGTAATTTATTTATTGCAATCTTAATTTATTCAAGTATATAATCATTAAAAAATGTGCGAGGGTGGCGGAACTGGCAGACGCGCAAGACTTAGGATCTTGTGGGGTAACCTGTGCGGGTTCAACTCCCGCCTCTCGCAGTAAGAACTATGGAAATTTTTAGGGCGATAATTGAGTTAATTAATAAAATTGTCTGGCCTGTAACAGTTTTTGCTGTATTTTTCTTTCTTAAGGGATCATTAGTAAATCTTATAAACTCAATTTCAGGCATTTTAGATAAGAAAGGCGGAAAGATAAAGATGGAGGGACCGTGGGGAAGTATAGAGTTTAGCTCTGAAGAAAGGGTCAAATCCCTTGAAGAGGTAAAATAAAATGTCTTATACTTATAAAGAAGGAACATTTGAATTTTGGGTAAGGATTGAGAGAAACCCTACCTGGTTGAAAGATAGAGTTGGACGCAGGTTTTTTGATGGACCAATCGGCGATGCTAAGCTACAGGTCTCAAAGACTCCAGATATGAAGCTGTATGTGGAGCATTATCATCCTGTAAGCTACATCAGGACATTATCACACGATATTAGTTTATTGGACCCAGAAAAGGACCATTATGTAGTTATAACCTGGACGCCAGCAGAGCTGATTTTGTATATTGATGGTGGACTTGTAGCAAAGATTGAAGATAGAATGATGGCTTCTGCTATGTAGATTTAAGCGGGAGTAACTCAGTGGTAGAGTGCAACCTTGCCAAGGTTGAGGTCGAGGGTTCGAATCCCTTCTCCCGCTCCAAAAGGAGGACGATAGAATGAGAATAGAAGGTGGAGGAATAGCCGAAGAGGTGAGTGATGAGAGTTTTCAGAAAGAGGTCTTAGAGTCTGAAATACCTGTCCTGGTTGATTTTTGGGCAAGTTGGTGTGGTCCCTGTCGGATGATGACACCGGTCATTGAGACAATAGCCGCAGATTATAAAGGAAAGGCTAAGGTTTTGAAGCTCAATGTTGATACGAACAGAAATACAGCCGCTCAATATGGGATAATGAGCATTCCCACATTCAAATTTTTTATGAAAGGAAAAGTGATTGATCAATTAGTCGGTGTAATACCTGAAGAGATTATGAGAAAAAAGATTGAATCCATCATTGAATCTATACCTTCTAAATGACGGGGCGTAGCGCAGCCCGGTTAGCGCGCCTGCTTTGGGAGCAGGAAGTCGGAGGTTCGAATCCTCTCGCCCCGATAGTAGTAAATGTTCTAAGTTCTAGGTTCTATGTTATACCGATTTTTTTGCTAAATCACATTTTCATTGGGTATAATCTTTAACCTAGAACATAGAACCTAGAACCACCTAAATGTTGGCACTATTTCCACTCCTATTCTCTTTTCTTCTGTATCTCCTTACCCTGACCCCAACTGTCGGTCTGCATGACTCAGGCGATATGACTACAGCCTGTTTTACTATGGGAATATGCCATCCCACAGGCTATCCCCTATACACTATATTTGGCAAGCTCTTTATCACCCTGATCCCCATTGGAAGTATTGCCTACAGAATGAACTGCCTCTCCGCCATCTTTGCCTCTATTGCTGTTATGATGGTCTATCTTATCACCTTGAAGATCGTTCAAGGTTCTAAGTTCAAGGTTCTAAGTTCAAAGTCAGCTAACATAGAACATAGAACATCGAACATAGAACAAATGGTGCCTGCAATTGTTGCCTCATTGGTTCTTGCCTTCTCTACCACCTTCTGGGAACAAGCAGTTATCGCCGAAAAATATACCTTGAACGCTCTATTTTTCAGCCTACTCACCTTTCTCCTCTTAAAATGGCAAGAAGCAGTTCAAAGTTCTAAGTTCAAGGTTCAAGGTTTAGAGAATCCAAAACATAGAACCTCGAACATAGAACATAGAACCTATCTTTGGCAAGAAGCAGTTCAAAGTTCTAAGTTCAAGGTTCAAGGTTTAGAGAATCCAAAACATAGAACCTCGAACATAGAACATAGAACCTATCTTTACTTATTTGCTTTTGTATTGGGTCTCTCCTTTGCCCATCACTTTCAGACTACCTACATCATCCCGGGGGTTGTCTTCTTCATCCTTGCTACATTATGGAACCACAGAAATATTAGCCACAGAGGACACAGAGAGCACAGAGAAATAATCCACAGATTGCACAGATTTTCACAGATTTTTTCAATTCGCAATTCGCAATTCGCAATTCGCAATTTATTGCTCTTCCTCTTGCCCCTGTTCCTCTGGCTCTACCTTCCCATCGCCGCTTCAGGAAACCCTCCTCTAAACTGGAATAACCCGCAGGATCTCTTTGGCTTTAAGAACCATATTACTGGCTTTGGGTATAAAGCCTTGTTTTCTCTGCCTTCTATCACAAGGCTCGTCTCTCAACATCTCCCAGGACTTCTAACAGAGCAATTCTCCTTTCTTTTAGTATTCAGCCTGCTTGGGGTAATTTTTCTTTTTAGAAGAAAGCCACTCTTTTTTATCTTTTTGCTCCCTACAATTTGCATAAATATCTATCTTGCCTTAGGTTACAACATCCCAAACATCCAGGATTATTATATCCCGCTCTTTCTGTATCTCTCCATCCTCATAGGCTGTGGTCTGGCTTTTATTCAGATAAAAAGGGCATCTTTTCTCTTTCTTCTGCTTCCCCTCATCCTTTTATATCTTCATTATCCCTTCTGCAATAGGTCAAAGCACTATTTTGTCTATGACCACACTGTCTCACTTCTTCATACCCTCTCTAAAAACTCAGTCTCTTTCTACACGATGGATTACAACATCTTTCCCCTCTGGTATCTTCTTTATGTGGAAAATAGAGATGAGAAGATAATGCCAATCCTCTATCCTTACTTCCATCAAGACTGGGTGCTTCGGACACTTAATTTTATTATACCAGAGGCAAAAATTGATCCTACTCTCTCAAAAGGAAAACCTTATAATGAACTGGAAGGGATATCAAGAAAGAGGTTTGATACCTTGGTGATGAACAACCCAAAAATATCTGTCTATCTTGATTTCAAGGGGGCTGTTCCTCCCTCCCATATCCTTATTCCCAAAGGCTTTGTCTATTATGTGGCTAAGGCTGATACAGATTTCGGTAAGTTTTTGGATGAAAATCCTCCAAACTTTCGCTTCCGCTTTCTGCACGATGAAAGCATAAAGAAAAACTGGAGAATAGAAGGAATAATAAAAGAGTATTCTAAGGCATGGAAGGAGAGGGGTGGTTTTTATAATATGTTGGGCAGGTATAAAGATGGCTTGGATTCTTATGAGAAGGCTTTGGAACTTTGCAGTATAGACCCTGAGATATATAAAGAGATGGGTAGGAACTATGTGTTATCAGAGGAGTATGACAAGGCTATGAGCTCTTACAACAAAGCCTTAAAATTAAACCCCGTGTATGCAGATTGCTTTGCTGACCTTGGTGTGCTATACTTTAAGATGGGAGAGCAAGATAAGGCAATCGCATCCTTAAAAGAGGCTCTCTCTATCAACCCAGAACACCCTGAGGCAAAGAGGAATCTCTCTTTACTCATCACCAAAAAATAAGATTTTGAAACTAAAATTTTTTGTGTTGTTACTAAGAACCTATCCAAAAAATGTTTAAGTTAATGCTCTCTAATAGAACTTTTGCAAAAATGTCAAATACAAACAAATTCAAAAAGCGACAGCTATTTGCGCTTCTCATAGCAATTTTTGTTATTATAGAATTGGTAGTTGTGTTATTATTGCCGGCGTATCATGGCTTGGCGTGGTTCTTTTTTTACACTGCCATTTCCAATTTCTGTATTCCATGGTTGCCTCATGAACCCGCAGTATTACTCTATGGAACGCTTTTTTCTCCCTGGCTTGTCGCTCTCTCAGGAGGGATAGCGACCTGCCTTATGGAGTTGTTTAATTATCAACTTCTTCAGTGGATTATGAAGCTGAAGCCACTCAAGGCTATGAAAGAAAGACAGACCTATCAAAAATTAGAGTCTTATTTCAAAAAGGCGCCCTTTTTCTCTCTTGTGTTTGCTGGCTTTACACCCGTTCCTTTTGCACCGTTTAGAGTCTTTGCTGTAACAAGCAGTTATTCGCTATCCCTATATATTCTTGCTGTATTTGTTGGAAGGACACCACGATATTATATTCTCGCCTTAACTGGAAAGATGATTAATCTGCCCTTTTGGAGCTATGTGATTATTTTTGCTATATTCATAGGAATCGCCTTGTCTATCCATAGAAACAACAAAAAAGAATTGACAGGTGTTGATGTGATTGAGGATAATTTTAATTAGAAATTAGAAATTAGAAATTAGAAATTAGAAATTAGAAATTAGAAATTAGAAATTAGAAATTAGAAATTAGAAATTAGAAATTAGAAATTAGAAATTAGCACAGAAGCAGAATCTTTTCTTCCCAATTTCTAATTTCCAATATCATTTAACATTTAGCAATAATGATAAATAAATGTTATTTACTGCTCTATGAATTGGGCCGTTAGCTCATCGGGTAGAGCACCGGCCTTTTAAGCCGGGTGTGGTAGGTTCGAGACCTACACGGCCCATTTTACAAATTAACAAAAGTCCAGATAAAATCGGTGAGCCTGGTCGTTAGAAATCTATCATGAAGACTTATAGTGCTGTTGTTGAACATTGCCCTGATACTAACTTATATGTTGGCTATGTTCCTGGCTTTTCTGGAGCACATTCTCAAGCCGAGACCCTGGATGAATTACACCATAATCTTCAGGAAGTTATAGAAATGCTCTTGATGGATGGTGAACCAAGATTAGAAAGTGAATTTGTTGGAATACAAAATGTGATGGTAGCCTGACCATGGGCAAATATCCAGTTCTGAAATCTCGTGAAGTCTCATCAATTCTTGAAGCATCAGGTTTTTCAGAGGTTCGCCAACGAGGTTCTCATAGACAGTATCGGCATTTAGATGGAAGGTGTACTACGGTACCATTCCATCAAGGAAGGGACATTTCTCCTATTTTACTGCGTCAAATAGCCAAAGATATTGATCTAACGGTAGAGGAATTATTAAAGTATCAGTAATATTGGTTTAAGTCAGTAAGTAAAAATAACTTCCACATCTTGCTTGTCTTTTGCTCCGTCTTCTGCGTTGTGCCAAAGGTTACATAGCGTTGCTATGCGCCCTTTGGCACGCCTTGAATACGAAACAAAATCCTACGCAATATAAGGAAGTTATTTTTACTCACTTCCTAACCAATGATTTTTGATATTTGATTTTCATCTTTGGCCTGCTCTTAATTTTCGCAAGGACTGATTTATTCTCGGTATAAATGAGGTTGAAAAGATGCCCACCCAACATACAAAACAAGCCTCTGGTATTGTATTACTATTTGATGTAGTCGGCCATTCTGAACAGATTAAATACTTGGGTGATACAATCTGCGATGAGGCACTAAATATATTCCTGGCAAGGATTAAAGATATATCCTCACGATACGAATTTACCTGGGTAAAAGATATTCGTGACGCCTGCCTGTTTATCGGCAATGACCCCACAAAAGCAACACAGTTCTATCAAGATGCATTAAAGCAGTTCCCTGCAACGGGAAAAACCACTCATCGCGGCTTTGTGATTAAATTCCGCCTTGTAGCCCACTTCTGCTCATATAAGGCTACTTATAACCCAGAAAATCAAATTGTAGAGATAGAAAGTGGTAAGATTGACTCTTTATTCAAAAAGATGGAAAAAGAGTCTAAGGCAGGTCAAATGGTCGTCTCCATAGACTTTCATAAGCCCTATCATCAAGACCTGGAATCAGAGGGCTTTGGAGAAAGGAGAGGATGTCCAGATTATAGCCCCTTGTGGAACGCATCTCAGGTTTTCCATAAAGGACAGACCGATACAGATAGATTCTGGGATATTGAGAAAGCCTGGTGATTTTGGCAACCTTCCAGCAGGAGAGGTCTTTTTAGCCCCAGTTGAAGGAACAGCCAAGGGAAGGTTAGTGATAAAATCAAGGGGAGACAAAAAGCTCCCTTCCCCTATCATTACTGATATAAAAGATGGAAAGGTATATAGACTTACATAATAAATAACTAAACTAAATAACTAAATAAATAACTAAACAGTTTACGAATAAATAACTAAACTAAATAACTAAACAGTTTACGCAACTCCTTTAATATCAAGTATTTACAGATGAAATACTCCCTCTCTTCTACTTCCTATTTCCCTGGTCTACCTTTACGCCGAGGCATATCCCGATCTTTAATGCGAATAAGTCGAGCAAGAAATGTTTCGCTTCCCACTGCCTTGTTTTGAGTTCTTAAAAAAATTCTCCTCTTCTTCCTCTATCTTTTCACTTAACCATTTTTGATATTGCTTGTTTACTTTCTTCCTATTTTGGAGACTGTAACAAAATTTGCCAAAGTTACAGTAAATTATTGACTTTGTGAGTAATTTTAGAATAGAATAAGACTATGCTCAGGCTTTTCTTTCTCCTTATTTTCTATTCCACAACCAGCCATTCCCTTTCCTCCACTTTAGATAATGGCTTGAAGACAATTGTCCAAAGAAAGGAGGGCAAGCTCTGTGCCCTGCAAGCCTGGGTATCCTCTGGCTCAATCTATGAAGAGGAATGGACAGGCTCTGGAATATCCCACCTGATAGAGCACCTCCTCTTTAAGGAAGCAGATGGAAGGAAGATAGCCAATGAGATTGAGGCTGTTGGAGGGGATGTCTCTGCCTACACTACTTATGATAAGACGGTCTATAAGGTAGAGGTTCAAAAGCCTTATATAGACCTGTCCCTTTCTCTTCTTACCTCTGCTTTATTTTCTCCGAGCTTCCAGGAAAAGGATATAGAGACAGAGAAGGAGGTTATCCTGTCTGAGATAGATAGAAGGGATGATGACCCGGAGAGCTTCTTGCAAAGAAAGCTCTTCTTTTCTGCCTATATAACCCATCCCTCTCGGTATCCCATAATAGGCTACAGGGAGCTGTTTACGAATCTTGCGAGGGGTGATATTGTCTCCTATCATAAGAGGATGTATATCCCCGAGAATATCACCATTGTTGCTGTAGGTGATTTTAATGAGAGGGAGATGGAGGAGAGGATACGAAAAGCCTTCTCTAAAATTGAAAGAAGCTGTGCAAAGCCACTTGCCTTGATAGATGAGCCTCAGCATATAGCCACAAGGAGGTTTTGCGAAGAAAAAGAAGGGCTCAATATGTGTTACTTAAACATAGGATTTCAGATTCCAGATATAACCTCTCCTGACCTATATCCCTTAGACCTCCTTGCAGAGCTTCTGGGCGGAGGAAGGGGGAACAGGCTGAGCTTAGCCTTAGAAGAAAAAGGGCTTGTCCATTCTATCTCAGCCTATTCCTGGACGCCTGCGTGGAAGGGTCTATTCGGCATATCTGCCATAACCCCACAAGAAAGGCTCAAAGAGGCAAAGGAGGCTATATTCGGCGAGATTGAGAGAATAAAAAATAATGGTGTGACAGACCAAGAGCTCTTACTGGCAAAGAAGAAGATACAGGCAGGGCTTCTATTCCAAAGGGAAACCCCAGAAGGCCTGGCCTCAGACCTTGCCTCCTCCTTTTTGACTACAGGCGACCCAGACTACTCTGAAAGGTATCTTACCCAAATAAAAACCGTGACTCAAGAGAGGATAAAAGAGGTAGCCCAGAGGTATCTTTCTCGTTCAAATATGACTGAGGCTTTATTATCCCCGCCATCCCTTGTCCAGGAAGAAGCATCTATTCCAAAAGAGTATAAAGTGGAAAGATATAAACTTAAGAATGGGCTTACCCTTCTTTTGAAACCCTATCCAGACTCAAAGATTCTCTCTATTCACGCCGCCTTTTTGGCAGGAAGGAGGGTAGAAGAGGAGGGAAAAGAGGGAATATCCAACCTCCTGGCAAACTTACTCCTGAAAGGCACAAGCGAGAAGAGCTACAAAGAGATTTTAGATATTATAGAATCTTATGGGGGTTCAATAGCATCTTTCAGTGGAAGGAATAGCTTAGGCATATCTATATCAACACTTTCAGAGGGAGAAGATACAGCAATTGGGATTCTCTCTGAGATATTGAGAAAACCAGCTATATCTTTGGATGAGCTTAAAAAGGAGAAGGAGAAAGTCCTGATGAGGATTTCGGCAAAGGAAGATGATTCTTTTTCCTCCTCCTTCAAGCTTCTTTTGGAGACGCTGTTCACAAAGCATCCATACAGGATTTTAGAGGAGGGAAGAAAGGAGAGTATTCAGCAGATAACCAGAGAGGATGTCCTCAGCTTCTATTCTGATTGGGTAAGGCCAAACAACTTAGTCATCTCTATATTTGGTGATATAGACAAGGATACGACCTTATCAGCCATAAAAGCCAATTTTGAAGATTGGCAGGTAAGGGAGATACCACAGGTTGTTGTTCATAAGGAGCCGCCTGTTGAACAAGAAAGGGTCAGGGAGGAGAAGAGGGATTTTAAGGAGTCAACAGTCATCATTGGATTCCTGGGAACAACAGTAACTAACCAGGACAGGTATCAATTAGAGCTACTGTCTAACATCTTGTCAAGGCAGGGAGGAAGGCTCTTTTCTGCCTTGAGGGAAGAGGAGGGTTTGAGCTATTCTTGTGGTGCTTTTAACATCTTTGGAGTGGACCCTGGTGCCTTTATCATTTATGCCGGGACAAAGGAGTCTAATGTTGAAAGGGTAATATCCAGGATAAAAGACCAGATACGGGATATCTGTGAGAATGGGGTAGGAGAAGAGGAGTTAAAGGAAGCAAAGAATTGCCTTCTGGGTCAGAAGCTCTCTGAACAGGAAAGACAAGCCTCTTATGGGTTTAACTCCTGCTTATATGAGCTCTATGGAATTGGGGCAGAGGAACAAGACAGGCTTTTAGAAAGGATAGACCAGATTACACCAGACTCCTTAAAGGCAGAAGCCTCATCCTATCTTGACCTGAACAGGTGTGCGATAGTAATATTGAAAGGAAGTGGCACTTTAGCCAAGTGAAGTAAAACTTTAGGGAAGAGAGCATACCCAATAAAAATTGGCTTACCAAAAAATATATGATAAAAAGGGATATGTCTCTTTCAAATAAAGAATTCTGCCAGATTTTTTAAAATTGAGGTTAGAAAGCAAACTACCTGTTTGCACAGTGGGTAGTCTACAAGAAAAAGTTAAGGTAGAAAGCCTGTTTCAAGATTTTTATAATTCTTGCGAAGTAAGAATTATCTTGACGAAAATAATTATTGTAAGGTATAATAATTGATAAGTCATAATATATGAAGTGGCTGGCTAAATAAAGGGGGTGGTAAAAAAAATGTAGTGATATTTTCTGAAGAGGTTTTAATAAGTGTCCTCATGTGTTTAATGATGCTTTCAGGAGGAGTCGAGGATTTTTATCTTGCTTCTACCTCCAAGAGAAATGTTACATCACAGAGGGAAAAAGAAAAAAGGAGGCTAGAATGCAAAATAGCAAAATGTATGTAGGAAATCTTAGTTATTCTGTAGCTAAGGAAAAATTGGAAGAATTATTTTCAGCTTATGGTGAAGTTAAGTCAGTCAACATAATTGAAGGTAAGGGTTTTGGGTTTGTTGAAATGTCCAGCCCAGCAGAAGCTGAAAAAGCAAAAGATGCGTTAAACGGCACTGAGTTTGAAGGACGCACAATGAAAGTTGATGAAGCTCGTCCACCTAAAAGCAGAGAGGGTGGTGACTACAGAGGAGGAGGAGGAGGAAGTAGAGACAGACAACCAAGTAGCAGGTTTGGACGAAGATACTAAAACCTTCCAGAGATAACATAATCTGACAGAAAGTGAAAAAGCATACCAGCCACTTCATATAATATGGATGCTTCACAAAAACTTTTTTAAGATCAAAGTTGCTAAAAAGGGGAAAAGGAAAAAAAGATTTTTCAGGATTATAGTATACCCAAATAAATCAGGTTTCCAAATTTGAGTTGTGGTTTTTAGATTTAAGTTTTTAGATTTTTATAGTTTACAATTTTTTTGCACAATGTCTATCTAAAATTTTTGCAAACCAGTTTTCATTGGGTATATTTATTAACTAAAGATTCTCATGTTTTTGAAATAGGGTTCAAACTGGACTTTGGTAAATTTGCAAAAGTCAAGTTATTTTCTTTCTCTGGCTAACCATCGTTCAATGACTATTATTTCTGGTTTTGTTGCTGAGAGAAAAGAGAGAAGGGATGTTTTTAGTAGAGCAGAAGTCAATTCTATATCTTGGTCAGGACATTTCTCTCCCTTATATCTTTTTTTCTGCCTTTCAGAAAACTTCTCTTTCCAGATAGCTTCTTCTTTGCCTCTCTCAAAGAAGGAGAGAAGAAACTCAGCCCTTACATCTCTTTCTGTATAAGGTTCCCTCTCCCAGGTGGTAAAGCCTGTCTTTTTATCATAAGATTCTTTTAGCTCATACCCTTTTATATCAAAAATATTCCAGCCTTTCACCTCTATCAAGAGAAGTGCATCAGCCAAAGAATCAGAGAGAATTTCGGAGGGGTTGTCTCTTGGGCCTTCATATTGGACGATGTAAAAGGTCGCATCTATTAAGGCTTGCTTGGCTACAGAAAAGATGGGCTGTTTCTCTCCAAAAGAGACAACTATGCAACACCCATCTATTCTTGAAATATCAATCTTGACAGGAGATTGACTCTCTATTTTTGTTTTCTCTGCCAAGACAGATTTTTTTACAGATTGACCCTTGATAGGTTTGCCTGAGAATAGGGAGAGATTCTTGTAATAGACGCTTTGTCCATCAAGCTCAATCGCTTTCTTATAAAAAGCCTCTGCCTCCTGTTTTTTTCCCATCTGCTCATAGACTACACCTAAATTATTGCAGACTGCAGCAGATTCTGGAAAATTTGCCCTCTCTAAGTAAAACCTTGCCTCAGTCCATAGACCTTTTTGAATACAGGAGATGGCATACTCATTAAGGAGGGATGGGTCGTTTTTTGCTACGGAATGAAAGCAACCAGCGGTTAAAAGCATGAAGAGAATCAGCCCCTTATTCATTGCAAATTGCAAAATTATCATTTATCATTTCAAATTTGAAATTTGCATTTTGCAATGCTAAATTTGCAATGAAAATTCTCTGTGGTTCTGTGGTTTATATTCTTCATTGCACTTCACTCTCGGTAAATAGCTACATCACTTTTTGGTCTGGAGGGTAACATAATAGGTGTGCCTATCTCTTGTTATCAAAAGGAGAACCCTCTCCTTTCTTTGTTTCTTTATCTTTGAGACAGAGGCTCTAAAATCACTGATGGAGTCTATTCTATTTTTGCCTATCTCTTTGATAAGATCGCCTCTTTGCAACCCTGCTTCTTCTGATGGGGTTTCTGGGGTAATTTCAGTTATCACCACGCCTTTTTCATTACTGTCAAGCCCAAGTCCTGTGGCTAAATCAGGAGTAAGCTCCTGCACCTGCATCCCGAGGAAAGAGTCCTTACCCTCAGTGCTTATTTCAGCCTTTCCTTCTGGCATCTCCTCTAAAACAACGGTTATCTCCTTTTTTTCTCCATCTCTAAATATGACCAAGACAACCTTATTTTCTACACCCTTATTTATTACCTCGTTCTGAAGCTCTTTGGACTTCTTGACCTCTTTCCCATCTATGGCAATAATAATATCTCCCCTTCGGACACCAGCCTTTTCTGCCGGGCTACCCTTTAGAACCTCTGAGACTAAGACACCCTCTGTTATTTTGACATTAAAGGTTTCAGCTAACTCTGGGGTAAGGTCCTGAATATAGACGCCAAGCCATGCCCTTATAACCTTTCCATGAGCAATAATATCGCCGATAATCTTTCTGGCCATATTGATAGGCACAGCAAAGCCTATCCCTTCACCACCAGCCACAATAGCTGTGTTTATACCGATAACCTCACCCCTGATATTGACTAAGGGGCCACCCGAGTTTCCAGGGTTTATGGAGGCGTCTGTCTGAAGGAAGTCTTCATATTCTGTAACATTGATAGACCTTCCTTTGGCTGATATAACACCAACGGTTAGCGTGTGATTCAAGCCAAACGGGTTGCCGATAGCAATCGCCCATTGACCAACCCTGACCTTGTCCGAGTCACCCAATTCTACAAAGGGAAGGTCTTTTGCCTCTATCTTGATGAGGGCAAGGTCTGTCTTTGGGTCAGAGCCTATAACCTTTGCCTCAAACTTCCTGCCGTCTAAAAGGGTAACCTTAATCTTGTCTGAGTCCTTGATAACATGGTAGTTTGTCAGGATATGACCCTTTTCGTCAATAATGACACCAGAACCCAAGGATTCCTGCTTAAACTCTCGTTCAGGCATATTATTGTTATTATTATTGAAGAATTGGTTAAAGAAGTCATCAAAAGGTGTTCTAAGCTCATTGGGAAGATCAGGAAATCTGAATTGCTTCATGCTCACCTTTCTTTCTGTAGAGAGGTTTACCACCGCAGGTTTTACCTTCTCTGCTACATCAATAAAGGCATCTTCTAAAGAGAGGAGTGGAGAAGAAGCCGCCTCTATCTTTGCTTTGCCATCTACATTGCGTGGTTTTATTGGATTGAAGCTTGATGTTATTAACCCAACCAAAAAAAGAAGACCAATAAGATATAACGCTTTTTTCATCTTAAAAAAAGTATAGAAAGGAAAACTTTTGCTGTCAAGGAAAATATGCCGAGAATAAATCGTAACACTTTACTCACCTGAAGTAAAATTAGCCTTTGGAGAAATAAAATATAATCACGAAACCCCGAAAGAGCGAAAACACGAAAAATTAAAGGACAAATCTTTTTCAAATTCAATTTCCATATTTTCTTTCGGGCTTTCA
>JAZDOR010000115.1:0-8533 GCA_043798435.1 bacterium | reverse complement strand
AAAGTTCAGAAGTAAGGCATTCTTTTTTCCTGGATAAAAGTCTCCCGATGCAGTGCTATCTGTAATCTCACCCTTGAGCCGCTTATGAATCTTCTGGCTATTTACTGGGGTAAGGTCTAAATCCGTTGGACCTTCGTGCAGGGAAGCAACAAATACACCCTCATCGTTTGTATTCCATGTGCCAATCTCTCCTGAGTCAGAGAGGGTTGGAATCTCCATAATAATTATAGCATCATCGGATGAAGGGTTGTTGATGACATCTACAGTGATAAAGAATCTCTGACTTGTGGTTATTGTCTGAGCTAAACTTGAAAAGACCCAGGAATTTCCATCATAAGAGCCTGTGCCAATATTTGTGTCTGTTCCTTGCTCAAAGGTATTGTTTCCATTGTCTGTCCAGAGCCTTACACAAGAAAAGTCTGAAGCCAGCGCCGCACCTGCTACAGTATCAAGCCTTGTCGTTAATGCTTGCAGTGTATCTGTGGCTCCATCGTTATCAGGCAGGACAAAGTTCAGGACAAGTCCATTCTTACTCCCTGGGAAAAAGTCTGCAGAGGGAGTATTCTCTGTAATATCAGCTTTGGGTCGTTCATGGAGAGTCTGACTGCCTTTTGCCACTAAGCTTGCGTCTGTCAAGCCATCGTGATTTGAGAAGACAAATATGCCCTCGTCTCCTGTATCAAAATTACCATCGTAGTCTGCATCAGAGAGCTTGGGGATTTCCATTAAGATGAAGACATCATCATTGCTTGGATTGGCAACAATATTTCCAGTAACAAAGAACCTCTGGCTTGGAACAATAATTGTTTGTGATAAGTTAAAGACCCAGGAATCCACATCCAAGGTTGCTATCCCAAGGTCTGTGTCTACACCTACACCTTGAAACTCTGGTGGATTTTGGTCTAACCAGAGTCTAACCTCAGATAGGTCTGTCCGCAGGGCTGTAGCTGTTGCCGCAAGTTTAAGGGTGAGTGCCTGCAAGGTGTCAAGAGAACCGTCATTAGCTGGTATGGTAAAGTCAAAGAGGAGACCATTTTGCCTGCCTGGACCAAACTGGCTTGCTTGAGTCTGGTCTGTTATCTCAAGGCTTGTCCTGGCATGGATTCTCTGGGATTTGGCTGAGGTAAAATCAGAACCTGTAGGACCCTCATGACAGGAATCAACAAATATTCCCTCCTCCCCTGTCTCAAAGACGCCATAGGTTGTGCCAGTATCTATCAGTTGGGGAATCTCCATCACAATATCAATGTTGTCTGCATGTGGATTTGCCGTAATGTCTAAAGCTACAAAGAACCTTTTGCCAGATGGAGAGTTAAGATCTTGAGCTAATGGAGAGAATACCCAGGAATTCCCATCCCAGGTTCCAGGCCCAAGGTCAGTATCATTGCCAGCTCCCTGAAACCCAACAGCTCCTGCATCTGCCCAAAGCTCTATCTTGGAAATGTCTGCTAAATAAGCAGTTGATGCTGAATCAAGCCTCAGAGTGATAGCCCTTAAAACATCAGCCGAACCATCTGAGTCTGGCAAGGTGAAGTCAAAGACCAAGCAGTTTTTTTGCCCGGCGCTGAAGTTAGCTTGAATTGTCTGGTCCCAGAGGTCAGAAATAGATCTCTTGTGGATTGTCTGATGATTTGTTGGAGTAAAATCAGCATCTGTTGGTCCCTCGTAGGATGAAGCCACAAATATACCCTTATCTCCTGTATCAAAAACACCATCGCCGTCTACATCATTGAGCTTGGGGATTTCCATAATAATAGTAGCATCATCAATATGCGGATCTCCTATAACATCAACCGTAACAAAGAACCTCTGGTCTCCAATAGGGATATTCTGATTAAGCCCAGAAAAGACCCAAGAATCAACCCCATCCCATGTTCCTATTCCAAGGTTTGTATCAAGTAATTCATCAAAAATATTTGCAGGGCTCTGGTCTGCCCATAACCTTACCTCAGAGAAGTCTGTCCTCCAGACTGTGGCTGGCCCATCAAGCCTCACTGTCAATGCCTTTAAGGTATCTGCCACATCATTATTATCAGGAAGGATAAAGTTAAGAACAACCTGTTTCTTCCATCCTGAACCTATGTCTTTGGCGACAGTAGAATCTGTCAAATCCCCTGTTTCCCTCTCCTTGATAATCTGGCTCTTTCCTGAAGTGAGATCAAGATCTATCGGCCCATCATGAGCAGAATCAACAAAGATGCCCTCATCACCTGTATTAAACACCCCTTGATTCCCTGCATCACTCAAGGTTGGAATCTCCATAGTTATAGTTCTCAGGTCATCCGATGGATTGGCGATAACATCAACAGTAATAAAGAACCTCTTCTTTGCATCTGTAAAACTATAGGATAGGGGCTGAAATACCCAACAAGAGTCACCTACATCCCAGGTTCCAGGTCCAAGGTCAGTATCTATACCACCCCCCTGAAAACCAGCAGCCCCAGCATCTGCCCAGAGTCTCACCTCATCAAAGTCAGATGATAAAGCTGTGGCTCCTGCGGAAAGCCTCACTGTGAGTGCATTAAGGGTTTCCTGGGCGCCATCATCGTTTGGAATCTCAAGATCAAACACAACCTTGTCCTTATTGTTTGGTCCAAAGTCTGCATCAACTGTATGATCCGTAAAATCTGCCTTCAGTCTTTTATGGATGGATTGATGGTTGGCTGGGGTAAAATCAGAGTTATTGGGTCCATCATGAAAGGAAGCAACAAATACACCCTCATCATCCGTATCATAAGAGCCTGAGTTGTCTGCATCTACGAGCTTAGGTATCTCCATAATGATAGTAGCATCATCTGAGGATGGATTGGCAATAATATCAACGGTGACAAAAAACCTTTGACCAACTCCAGCAGGGATAGGCCGAGTAAGCCCTGAGAATACCCAGGAATCAACTCCATCCCAGGTTCCAATCCCAAGGTCTGCGTCTATGCCTACACCTTGAAACACTGGTGGATTTTGGTCTGCCCATAATCTCACCTCAGAAAAGTCTGTCCTAAAGGCTGTGGCTGCTGAATTAAGCCTGACAGTAAGAGCGTTCAAGGTGTCTGCTACTCCATCGTTATCAGGCAACTTAAAGTCAAGGACAAGCTTATCATTCCAGCCTGCACCATATTTGGCTGTGGCTGAATTGTCCGTAATATCAGTTGACCTGAGCGTATGAATGGTCTGATTGTTTGAATTGGTGCTTGGAGAAGCAGGGCCATCATCTACTGTATCTAAGAATATACCCTCATCCCCTGAGTCATAAATTCCATTCGTTCCTGGATCTGAAAGGAGGGGAATCTGCAGACGCAAGGTTCTATCATCTATCGGGGTAGCAGAAACATCAACTGTGACAAAAAACCTTACACCATCACAAGCCTGATTTAAGCCAGTTATCACCCAATCACTATTTACTGCATCCCAGATTATCGTGCCCAGATCTGCCTCGTCACCATCCCAACCTGCAGAACCCCCATCCACCCAAAGCTCCATCATTGCAATATCTGTTGAGTCTGCTGAGCCTGTGTTTTTGAAGGTGATAGCATTAAGGTTTCCACCCGCACCACCCGTAGATAGGGTCACATCCATCACCAGAACATCCTGATGATTTATGCCAACATTTAAGGCAGGCGCATTATGATTTGTGACAGTAACCTGAGCAGACCAAGAGAGACCGGAGCCCACCAACAGCACTACTATTGCTATAAAACCTATAATCTTTTTACATAACATTTTAGCCATTTGAAGTAAAATTAACCACAGATGTTCTTAATAAATATTCCCTCTTGTATCAATATTGGTTATAATTACAACTCTCTCAAGAGTATCTATGGCATAAAAGACCCTTAACTTCCCTATCCTAAAACGATAAAGCCCTTCTAAATTACCTTTTAGTCTCTTTATAGACTTACCATAATAAAATGGACTTTTCTCAAGAATATTCAGCATTTTTTCAAATCGGTCTTGAAAATCTTTATCTAATCTTTCGTAATATCCTCTTGCTTTCTTTGTCCAAATTACTTCAAACATCTCCTTTTAAGATCGTCTCTAACTCGACTTATTCTGCCAACTTTAATATCCTCTAATCCTTCCTTTATATCTTTGAGTAATTCAGGATCAGAAAGGGTTTCACAGGTAGCCTTCCAGGAATCTATGCTCTCTTGAACATTGGATAGAACAATTCTTTTCTTCAGTGCTTGACCCATATTTCTCGCCTCCATTACTTCACTATCATAGATTTTAAATAAAAAGATTTCTCATTGATTGATCGTCTCCAAAGCCACTATCCCTGATGCCAGGGCAAATATCAGAAAATGAGCCATTCCTTTATAGGCCTTCTTTTCATCCGTCAGCTTCTCTATCTCTGCATCCTTCTTTTTAATCGTAGCGTCTGCCTCAGCAATCTTTTCGGTAAGCTCAAATATACTGAGCCTTAACATTCGTATCTCATCATCCCTTGAATATAGCTCGCTCTCTAACTTCCCAAGTCTGTCCTCTTTTCTTTTTATCTCTGCCTCTTTTTCTGAGAGCTGTTTTGTCAGAGAGGCTATCTCCACCTTAAGCCTTGCCTTATCTTCATCAGATGATGTCAATTTGTCCTGAAACTTCAGAACCTCGCTCTCTAAAACCTCTATCTCTGCCTCAGTCTTTAGAAGATAATCCTTATCCACACCCTTTTCTAAGAAAGAGACCTTATCCTCATAACCTGCCTTTTCCGCTTTCAGCCTTTCAATCTCTGCCCGCAAAGAGGAGATTTCATCACCAAGACCCTTCTTTCCTTCCTCTAAAGACTTCATCCTTTGACGCAAGACCTCAGTAAGCTCCTTAGCTAAGCTCTTTCCAATGACAAGTCTTTCTCCTGGATAGATAAGGTCAGGGTTGGAGATATAGTTGTAATTATGAAAATTCGGCCAGAGGAATGGGTCATCATAATACTTCCCTGCCAGATCCCAGAGAGTATCCCCTCTATTTATAACAATAGCCTTGCCCTTCTCCTTAGGTGTAATGACAGCCCACGAAGGAAACGATAGAGATAGTGTCAGACAAAAAACAATTAGCCTTTTCAATCTCCCTCCTTTGAACATTATCAGACCACTCCTTATTTATATATCGGCATTTTTTCAAATAACCTTTAAGGAAATTTTTTAGGGGATTTAGGGGATAAAGAGATAAACAAGAAAGATGGAGATAAATCATTACAAATTTAGCATTGCAAATTAATTTTTTAATAATTGCCAAAAAATTTTTCTTGCCCTACTGTAAACTGTAAAATGAATAATGAAAAATTGAAAATTATGGCATTTTACATTTTTCATTTTACAGTACCCATTTTACAGTCTTTTTTTAATTTTTGTGTCTTGGTGGTAAAATCTTTTTTCCCATTTTCCTCCTATTTCCCCTTTCCCTTTTGTTGCACTTTATTCTTGATATAGATAGACCGAAGGAAAAGGTAGAAGATTATGGTAGGTTCAGTCCAAAATCAAGCCCCACCTTTAAGCTTTCATTTCGCCAACTGAGATTGAAACCCGTCTTTATGCAATGGATGAGAAAAGAGGCTCTGGTCTTTATCTCCCGTATCTCCTCCTCAGAGATATATCCTGTTGCTGAAATAGACAGCCCTTGCTTTGGTCTAATAGTAAGAGATGGATAAAAAAGAAGGGGCTCTTTCTCTTTAGCAAGAACAGATAGATCTAAGTTATACCTTTCCTTTGCCAATTTAATATTTATCCTCTCCTTTTTCTTCTTCCCATAAACGCCGTCAAAGGAGAGGGAAAGACCTCTCTCTAAAGCCAAATCAGACTCCATCTCTGTTTCGCTTTGAGAAGTTTTACAATCAAACTCTGTTCCAATTTTAAGCCTTGCTTTTCCTATATCAGTAAAAACAGAAAGACCTATATCTCTTTTTGTCATCTCTTTTTTTTCCAGAGAATAAGCTGTGTTATACTCCATATTCCACTCAAAGATTTCTGATAGATTTCCCCGGATGTTTGATTCTTGAGTCAAAGCCTCGTCTGTCGTATCTTCCTTATAACCTGCGGTAAAACCTACTAACTGAAAAAAAGAGAGGTTTCCTTGGGAAAAACCTTTTCCTATCTTTCCTTGAATCTGGCTCGTTCCATCAGTAGAAAAAGAGACATCTGAATCTGTTATTAAACCTCCTATGGGTTGGGGAAGGTTTGAAAAGGATAAAAACCCTGAGAAACGTTCTGGTTCAAATTCCTTACCCTTCCATATTTTTCTATCCTCTAAGCCTATTCGAGCTATGTTTTCGGAAGATGCCTTTTCTAAATAGAGGAGGTTTTTTACCTCATCCTTTGGCTTTTGATCAAAATAATCAACCAAAATATCCTGGTCTTTATAGCTTTCTGTCTTTGCTGTTATGTTCTCGGTTTTGAATAAGCCATCTACAGCCCATCTTTCGTCTGCATAGTATAAATTAGCTTTGGCGTCCTCCTTCTTTATCTCGCCACCAAGCCCTATCCCCTTCTTTTGATAGAGGTCAAGGGAGAAGGAGAGGTCTCCAAATTCCTGTTGAAAGAGATACTTAGACTTTAGGAAAATACCCTTTTTACTACACTTGCCAAGCTCAAAGTGGTATGGAGACTCAGCCGCCTTTAAGTTGTATGAGTAGCCGGGTAGCCAGAGGATAGGAATCTCCTTTAATCTAAAGGTAAGATTTCTTGCCTTTACTTTATTCTTGGTGAGTGTGATTTTCTTTGAGGTAAAACGGTAATGGGGTTTTTCAGAAGGACAGGCAGTAAACCACCCATCTTTTATCTCTAAGCTATCTCCTTCTCCAACAATCTCTTTTCCAAAGAGGTGCCAACCTTCGGAGAATATATCAACATCCTTTGCTTTTATTGTTTGGGAGGACAAATCTGCCAAAAGGCTTTTTGCCAAAAATCTCTTGTTATTCAAGGTAAATTCTGGGTTTTCAGCAGTCAGCAGACTCCCTTTATATTCTACGCTATCTGCCTTTTCTAAAATCAGCTCTTCTGATAGGATTAAGGAGGGAAAGAGCAGAACATAGAACATAGAACATAGAACATAGAACCTGGAACTTGGAACTTGGAACTTGGAACTTGGAACATAGAACCTGGAACCTGGAACATAGAACCCATCATTCTCTGTCATCTGTGCCCTGTACTTCACTAAGAGTTGATAAGGTCTAACATTGTCCTCACTGCCTCATCCATTCCAACAAGTGTAGCCCTTGATATGATAGAATGCCCGATATTCAGGTCAATTATTCCAGGAATCTTTGCCACCCTTCTCACATTCTGATAGTTCAAGCCATGCCCTGCATGGACAATCAAGCCAAGTTTATTCCCCAGACTCACAGCTATCCGTATCCTCTCAAGCTCTATCTCTTTTCCTTCCTCTGTCTTTGCATCTGCATATCTTCCGGTATGTATTTCAACCATATCAGCCTTGCATTTTACAGCCTTCTTCACCTGGTCAACATCAGGGTCAATGAATATACTCACCTTTATGCCTGCTTCTTTCAAAAGGAAGATTATTGTCTTTAAGTAATCCTCCCCAGCTATTACATCAAGCCCTCCCTCTGTGGTCAGCTCCTCTCTCCTCTCTGGAACAAGGGTAATGTGGTCAGGAAGAAGATTTTTGGCAAACTTAACCATCTCATCTGTTGGTGCCATTTCAAGATTTAATGTACCAACCACCACCTTTCTCAGAATCTCGCAATCCCTCTCCCTGATATGTCTCCTGTCTTCCCTCAGATGGACAACTATGCCATCTGCTCCTGCAAGCTCTACTAAAATAGCAGCAGCAATCGGGTCTGGCTCGAATGTTTTTCTTGCCTCTCTCAAAGTGGCTATATGGTCAACATTGACACATAATCTTGGCATATTCTACCTCCTTTTTTCGCATACTTTCTGAATGTTTATAGCCTAAAATATGAAGGATTCCATGACTGATGAGTATTCCCACCTCTTCTAAAAGGCTCTTTCCATCATCTTTGGCATATCTTTCTGCCATATCTACCGAAACAATCACTTCTCCAATTATGCCGTCTCCCAAAGGAAAGGCTAAAACATCTGTTGGTTCATCTTTATTCAAAAAGGCCTTGTTCAGTTCACAAAGAAGCTCATCATTCCCAAGAACAATGCTTATCTCACCCCTTCGAACCTCTTGCTGCAAAATATTTTCTGCCAGAGCCTTTAGCCTTCTGATAGGAAGCCTCTTCTTCTGCTTATTGGCCACTAAAATCTTCATTTATATATAAATGTATGGAGAAGAAAGAAGAAGGTCAAGGAAAATTTAACCACAGAGATCACAGAGAACCAAAAGAGTCCACTGAGAAAAAACCTTTTTTATAAAGATAAAAAACTCTGTGTCCTCTGTGGTTTATAATTTCCTATGCTATCAAGAAAAAAATACAGAATGTTAGTAACACTTTACTCACCTGAAGTAAAATTAGCCTTTGGAGAAATAAAATATAATCACGAAACCCCGAAAGAGCGAAAACACGAAAAATTAAAGGACAAATCTTTTTCAAATTCAATTTCCATATTTTCTTTCGGGCTTT
>JAZDOR010000217.1:0-5681 GCA_043798435.1 bacterium | reverse complement strand
TCTCAGTCTGACTATGGAGACGCCCTTTGTGTTTCTCTTTATCAGCCGAATCCCTGAGACAGGTATTCTTATTATCATTCCAGAGGAGGTGATGACAACCACATCTTCATCCTCTTTCACCTCAAGGATGGACCACAGCCCAATTTCTTTCATCTGTCTTTATATCTAATACGCACTTTCCTCCCCTTTTCTGGAGTCTATATTGCAATGTATTACGGCGTAAAACTTGACTGCAAAATTTTCACAACTACTTCAATAATCTGCTTGAAAGAGACTGGTTTCAAACTACCTACCTTTGCAACCATCAAACTATGATTTGCTGTAAAAATCTTACCTGGCCGTGCATAACTCTGGACACGCAGTGAACCATCAGCAAAACTGGTATTATCAAGCTCAATAGCATAAATATCACCATAAGGTTTGCTGGTAACTTGGCATAGAATCCAATCTTCTCGACCAGCATCAGCTAATACCACAGCAGGCCGCAGTTTTGACTGTGAAAGGTCAGAAAATGGAAACGGAATTAAAACGATTGCTCCCGCTGTAAGTGTAACCATGCTTTATCCTCCTCAAATCTGTTCCAGTCTTTTGCAAGTGCAGGTTCACTTAGTAACATTGTTTCTGGCACATTAATTTTTGGTTTATCTATGATAGTTACGAGCACTCGCCATCCTGCTGGCAATTCAACAGGTTCTATCAATCGCACATTACCTTGGTCATCAGTTATAGCTTCTAATGTTTGAAACATGATTTGCCTCCTCATATTAAAGTTATGCCTACACAATAATTTGAAAACTTAACGATAAATTGAGCGGCGAGCGAAGCAAGTCAACTCCAGCGATTGGTTAAGCATTTAATAGGTAACTGTCCCCTATTTCCTTCCCTATTTCCCTATTTCCTATTCTATTTCCTATTTTCCTATTTATTCTCTCATTCGAGCGTCTCGAATACCAGCGTCTCGCAGAGATGACGATATGTATCTCAGAAAAGCTTCACGTAGTGTATAAAAATCAGGCTCCGATTTCAGATCGGACAAATAACGAAGCGTTTCTTGGCTCATGATTTCCCGATTTTTAGGTATAGCCCCTATTCTAGCCTTCAGCACCGCAAAGGTAAGCCGCTTGCGGTTGTCCGATGTGTCTTCGCCAATCAATTCCTCGATGGCTTCCATGACTTTTTGTTCAATGTATTGTGGCATATATGTTTCCTCCCTTCTCTATTTGTAATGGAGCTAAAGGGTTGCGTCCCCTTTTCTCCCCTTTTCGCGGCTGGTTAGGCTAATATGTCTCTAAAAGAAAACATTTTACTTGTTATCCCTTGATATTAAAGGGTTTGCGTAAACTGTTTACTTTCTTCCCTTTACTTTCTTCCCGTTTCTTTCTTCCCGTTTCTTCAGACTGGTTCGCTTTAGGTTTCATGACGACCTCTCTGAAGACGGTGAATTTCTGACCGTCTTCCCTGATAATTGTCTTACCAATGCGGTCTTTGAGAAATTGTGCCCGCCCTCCAAGCAATAGGCCAATACTTTTGAGAATAACAAACAGTGGGTTAAACTTCATTATGGAAAAAAGGTGACAGGTTCATAAGGGATAAATGGGAATAGGGAAATGGGAAATAGGAAGTGAAGAATCAATTACTTTAAACATAGAACATAGAACCTCTTGAACCTAGAACTTCCCCTAATCCTCCTTGACAATAGGGGCGCAGGCAACAACCTTATCCCCTTTTCTCAGTCTGACTATGGAGACGCCCTTTGTGTTTCTCCTTATCATCCGAATCCCTGAGACAGGCATTCTTATTATCATTCCAGAGGAGGTAATGACCACCACATCCTCATCTTCTTTCACCTCAAGGATAGAGACCACAGCCCCATTTCTTGTATCTGTCTTTATATCTAAGACGCCCTTTCCTCCCCTTTTCTGTAGTCTGTAGAGGCTGACATCTGTCCTCTTTCCAAAGCCATTTTCGGTGATAGAAAGCAAGCTCCTGCCCTCTCTCATCACCTCCATACCTACCAATCTATTCTGTTTTCCAAATCTAATTCCAATCACACCAGAACCAACCCTTCCAATAGGTCGCAAATCCTTCTCGAAAAATCTGAGTGCTTTACCTGCGTCAGTTGCCAGGATGACTTCATCACTACCTGAGGTCAGCTCAGCCTTTAGCAGCCTGTCACCCTCTCTAATCCCCATAGCAATGATTCCCTTTGCCCTCAGATTTTTGAATAGGTTTAATTGTGTCTTCTTGATTATCCCTCTCTCTGTAGCCATAATAATAAATCTCTCATCAAACTCTCTGACAGGAATGGTTGAGGCAATCACCTCCCCTGGCTGGATATTGAGGACATTGACCATAGCCTTTCCCTTGGAGAGCCTTCCTCCTTCTGGAATCTGATGCACCTTGAGCCAATAGAGCCTGCCCTGGCTTGTGAAGAATAGAAGAAAGTCATGGGTTGAGGCGATGTATAGGTTTTTGATAAAGTCCTCCTCCTTCAATTCTGCACCCGTAACACCCACGCCACCCCTCTTCTGTTTCTTGTAAATGCTGATAGGAATTCTCTTGATATATCCTGAGTGAGAAATAGTGATGACCACATCCTCCTCTTCTATGAAGTCTTCTACCCTGAAATCCTCTTTTTGGGCAATTATCTTTGTCCTTCTTTCATCCCCAAATTTTTCAGCAAGCTCTCTTAGCTCTGTCTTGATTATCTCCAATATCTTCTGCCTTGAGGCTAATATGGATTTCAGGTAGGAGATCTTTTTGATAAGCTCAAGGTATTCATCATCCAGCTTCTTTGCGGAAAGCCTGGTGAGGTTTCCAAGCTGCATCTCTAAAATTGCCTGAGCCTGCCTGGCAGAAAGGCTGAATTTAGCCACTAATTGATTCTTTGCCTCCTGCGTATCCTTTGAACTGCGAATTGTTTGGATAACCTCGTCTATATGAGCCAGGGCAATCTTTAAGCCCTCTAAGATATGTGCCCTCTCCTCAGCAATCCTTAATTGATACTTGCTTCTTTTGGTGATGATCTCAACCCGATGCTCAATGTAGAGGTTTATCATCTCAAAAATGGTGAGAACCTTTGGCATCCCATTGACCAAAGCTAAGTTGATTATGCCAAAGGCTGTCTGAAGCTGGGTGTGCTTATAAAGCTGGTTTAAGATGACCTGAGGGTTCTCATCCCTTTTTACCTCAAGCACAATCCTCATTCCCTCCCTGTCTGACTCATCCCTTACCTCTGCAAGTCCCAATTCCCTCTCCTTTGCCACCTCAACTATTTTAGTGATAAGATTTGTTTTATTCACATAATATGGAATCTCGGTGATAATAATTTTGTCTTTGCCGTGTTCTGGTTCTTCTATCGCTGCCTTTGCCCTCAAGGTTAGAGTCCCCCTTCCTGTTCTATACGCATCTCTTATTCCATCCCCTCCAAAAATATAGGCACCTGTAGGAAAATCTGGCCCAGGGAGTATCTCTAAGAGCTCTTCTAATGTAAGGCCTGGATTATCAATCAGGGCAATAATTGCCCCTACTACCTCTTTCAAGTTATGCGGCGGGATATTTGTGGCCATGCCTACAGCTATTCCAGATGAGCCATTTATCAAAAGGTTTGGAGGGAGTGCTGGCAGGACAGTCGGCTCCTTCAGGCTGGCATCAAAGTTTAGTGTCCAGTCAACTGTCTCTGCCTCAATATCAGCAAGAAGAAGCTCAGCGATTGCAGATAGCCTTACCTCTGTATAACGCATAGCCGCAGGTGGGTCGCCATCTATTGAGCCAAAGTTTCCCTGACCATTAACTAAGGGATACCGGGAGGAAAAGTCCTGTGCCATTCTGACCATAGCGTCATAGACGGCAATATCTCCGTGTGGATGGTATTTTCCAAGAACCTCACCCACAGCCCTGGCTGACTTTTTGTGCGGCTTATTGGAGGCAAGCCCCAGTTCAGACATGGCATAGAGGATTCTTCTATGGACAGGCTTTAAGCCATCCCTGACATCAGGCAATGCCCTGCCTACAATGACAGACATAGCATAGGCAAGATAGGAGGTCTTCATCTCCTCCTCAATAAAAACCGTGATTACCTTTTCTTCTTCTGGTTCTTCTTCTGGAATAACTGTTTCTGACATAATATCTCCTTATAAATTTTTAACCATAAATGAACCTCAAATTATAGCACAGCGTGTGCCTAATGTCAATACTTAGCTGAAGGTGTGATGCAGTCAAATGAAAAGGGTATGGCTATTTTTGGTGACACTCAGAACAGGTTTCCACCTCTTCAATCTTTCAGGAAATCTGTTGATACTTTTAAGATAAAATAATATACTTGTGGGGTAGTAAAAGAATGAGCAATTTATATGAAAATTAAACATCAACTTGAAAAAATTAAGAAAGAATCACAAGAGATAAAAACAGAGGTTAAACAAAAGACAGTCGGATACATTGTGGCAGCTTTTGGTGTGGTAGCTGGTTTAGCTTGGAATGAAGCCATCAAAGCCTTAATAGAGTATCTTTTTCCTTTAAGCCCGAACAATCTTTTGTTAAAATTTGCTTATGCCATCTTCATAACCTTGATATTGGTCTTCATCTCAATTTATTTGGTGAAATTATTTGAAGCCAAAGAAATTGAAGCCAAAGAAAATGATAAATAGAAGACGCAGAATTTCGTAAGCGTTCAGGTAGTGTAAGAAAAGGGGATATGGGGATTATGGAAGGAGATAGGGGGATAATATAATAATATCTATCTCCATATCCCCTATATCTCCGTATCCCCCTTCTTACACTCTTGATGTATAACCTGAACAGTTACAAAATTTCCATTTTAATACGGTGTATAAAAATATAATTTTAGCCTCTAAGTCTCCACGCCGCAAAGAGCTTCTTGCCCAGATCATTCCGCGAAACGATTTTACTGTCATCGGAAGCAATATTTCTGAGGAGATACTGCCTGGCGAGGATGCAGAATCCTACTCTATCCGCATAGCTGAGGAGAAGGCAAGGGATGTTATCACCAGAAAAAAGATAGGAAGTTCATCTGTAGTCATTGGTGCTGATACCATAGTATCGTTGGATGATGAGATAATTGGACAGCCAAAAGACAACGCCGATGCTAAGAGAATATTGAAAAAATTGAGCAAGAGAGAGCATACAGTCATAACTGGAGTGGCAATAGTAAAAGGAAGCAAGAGAATTAAATTTGCAGTAAAGAGCAAGGTTCTGCTCAAAGAGTTGAGTGACAAAATGATAGAAGATTACATAAATTCAGGAGAGCATATTGGTAAAGCTGGGGCTTGCTGTATTCAAGGATTGGGCAAAAACCTTGTTGAAAGATACGAAGGTAGCTTTACGAACATAGTCGGGTTTCCAGTAGAAGAGATACGAGAGGCTTTACTCAATCTTTAGCAGATTTTGCGAAAGGGCTGTAAAATTCATTGCAAATTGCAAAATTAGCATTTAGCTTTTCAAAATTTTGCATTGATAGTTTTACATTGCTAATTTTACATTGAATTTCTCCTAAGTCTCTGTGGTGAATAGTTAAAATATGAGTAACTATTTACCCAATTGAAGTGCAAGAAAAGAATATAAACCACGGAGGCACAGAGGTCACGGAGAGAATTCATTGCAAAATGCAAAATTAGCAATTAGCATTTTACAATGATAATTTTGCATTGATAATTGCTAATTTT
>JAZDOR010000111.1:0-5691 GCA_043798435.1 bacterium | reverse complement strand
TACTATCAAGGGCAAACAGACCCTCACCCATTGAATCAATCAGATTTGTATAGACATATTCCTGTTTATCTAAGAAGCTTGACCTCCTGCCAGAGATTACCGCTTGTAAAATGGCTTCAGAAAGCCCATCAATCTTATCTTTTGTCAGGAAGTTGACTGCACCAAGCTTCAGGGCACCTGTCAGAAGTCTGTCATCATGCAAACCTGTAAGAATGATGACCGGAAGATGGGGATGGCTCTGGCGCACCTTCTTTAAGAATTCAAGGGCATTCGTATCAGGCAGGTGATGGTCAAGAAGGAGGCAGTCAAAGTCGTTCCTTTCAATCTTCTCAATCCCCTCTTTTCCAGTGCTTGCCACCTCAATCTCGCACTCCTCTGATGCAGACGCTATCATCCTTTTGGTGATGATGACATCATCCGGATTATCCTCGACCATTAAGATTCTATTTGGAAAAAGTTTCATTTGTCTTTTACCTTTAATAAAATTTCTAAATCTGTTTCATCCTGTTTACGGTTTGTTCTCTCCTTATTCTTTATCAACTCGTTTATTCCAATGAAAAAGATAGGTTCTTCTCCATATCTTCCTACTTCTTTTTTCTTCCATACCTCAAGAAATGTGCAACCATCAATTGATGTTATTAAATCTATCCTAACTGGTTCATATCCTAATTGAACAACCCTGCCTTCCTTACTGAAATCTTCTTCTTTTAATCCTAATTCTCCAAATCCAAACTCACAAAGTGCAGCTACAACCCTTCTCCCATTCTCAATCTCTGGTTCTACCAAGATGTCCATATCCTTTGTATATCTTGGCCTGGCATAGAATGCAACCGCATACGCTCCAACAATCACATATCTTACCTTATGTTTGTTTAATAATTTTAACAAATCTTCGTAATCCTTCTCTACCTTCATTTACTCCTTTTCCAAATTTAAGGAAAGATTCTCTCAGAAATTGCATTGTCTCAAGTCTATCTGAGGCAGTCTGCTTCAGATAGTACTCTGTATCAAACGCTTCTGCTTCCTCAAATCCCTTAGCATAATTTATCCATATCCTTTCCATCATCCTGTTTCCTAATGCTACATTACTACTCTTGGAAGGCTTATATAAAATTTGCTCTCCTTGGTAATCTCACTCTCCACCCATCTCCTTCTATTTACTGCCTCCTGCCTACTACATTACTGCTCTTGGAATGCTTATATAGAATTTACTCCCCTTTCCCAATTCACTCTCCACCCATATCCTTCCATCATGCTCCTCAATGATTCTTTTGACAATAGCCAGGCCTGCACCTGTTCCACCCCCATACTCCTGCCGTGTATGCAGACGCTTAGCCCTATCCTTCTCTGCTCCACTTCTTCCAGGAGCAGGTTAAAATTTTCAGAGAGAACGCCTATCTCATCACGGCTGTCAATCTCAAATCTTCTACCAAAGTCTTCTTTTGAAGTAATCGCTCTGCCAAATCGTCGCCTGTTTTCTTCTCTGTCTCTCTTTCCATTGATAATTGCTAATTTTGCAATGCTAATTTTGCAATGAAAATATTATCTATTTTCCACACAAAACCCGGTAGAACCAGAATTTATTTTTCAATTCGCAATTCACAATCCACGATTCCTCAAAACTGAATCTGTATCCTCAGCCTTCCAGCACCCTCGTCTTTTATAGAGAGCAAGACCTTCTTCATCCTCTCGCACCAAACCCTGACATCCTTTTCAAAGGTTGGGTGCTGATGCGGCAGGTGTAGCAACTGTGCCTATACTCGCACCAAACCCTGACATCCTTTTCAAAGGTTGGACAATCCCCAAGCACCTCTAAGATATCGCCAGGGGTCATATCAGGGCTTTTTACCGTAATCTTCAAGATGGGCTGTGGACACCTCATCCCTGTACATCCAAAACCACAACTTCCATACTCTACCTCCTTTCATTTAAGCCAATTATAATTTCAGCAAACCTCTATGTCAATTTATAACTATTTGTAACCGTTCAGCTTATCTATCAAAGAATGTAAGAAGGGGGATAAGAAGATATAGGGGATATGGAGATTATTTTTAGTTTTTAGTTTTTAGTTTTTACTTAATTTCTCTTTGCTGTTGGGAAGCGGTCAATATCTGTATGGGGCAAAAATAGGCTGGCTGTGTATTCGTGCATATAATCGGAATCTGCACTCAGCTCTATATAGGTCATCTTCTTTCCTATCTCCTCTGCCTTTTTCATTGCCTCTTGAGAAAGCAAACAGAGCCTTGCTCCAGCCAAAGAGCTGTTTCCAATAAACTGTAATTTGTCCCTATCAATATCCGGCAGAAGTCCAATCATAATTGCCTTCTCAATATTCAGGTAGTTTCCAAACCCACCGGCAATATAGAGCTTCTTTATATCCTGTAGCTGAAATCCCATCTTCTTAGCCAAAACAGAGGCAGCTGTATAAATGGCTCCCTTAGAAAAGATAAGATTTGATATATCTGCCTGGGTAATGACCATATCCTCGCCTGTGCCACTCTCTTCTTTTTTGACAAGAACAAACTCCAAACCATCCCCTGCCCTTCTTATCCTTTCTGTTGGCACATCCTCTCTGATATTCCCTGCCCTGTCTATTATCCCAGCCTTTAGTAGCTCTGTAAGGGTATCTATCAACCCAGAGCCACAGATTCCTATAGGACTGATATTTCCAATCGTAGAATACTTCACCTCATAGTCAAGCTGGTCCATCTCTATCTTCTGGATAGCACCATCCATTGCTCGTATCCCACACCCTATGCCTCCACCCTCAAAGGCAGGTTCTATAGGTCTGACATTTCCAATCATAGAATGCCTCATCTCACAATTGCTGGTTATCTCTATCTTCTGGATAGCACCATCCATTGCTCGTATCCCACACCCTATGCCTCCACCTTCAAAGGCAGGCCCGGCTGAAGAGGCACAACAGACAAGCCAATCCTTATTGCCAATCACTATCTCGCCGTTTGTGCCAATATCAATAAGCATTGAAATTTTATCTTCAGTATATATCCCACTGGCCAAGACCCCTGAGACAATATCTCCACCAACATACGAGGCTACATTTGGCAAGCAGGCTAATACTCCTTGGGGATTGATATTTATCCCAATCTCACAGGCTTTAATCTTTGGGCTGAAGCTGAATACAGGGATATAAGGCTCTAAGCGGATATAGGTAGGACAAACTTTAAGCAGGAGATGGAGCATGGTCGTATTTCCTGCACAGACCACAGTTGTTATCTCATTTGGACTTATCCTGTGTTCGTCCATTAAGGTCTGAATCAAATCATTGATAGTCTTAATGATAAGGCTATGTAGCTTCTCTAAACCCTCCTGCTTTTTGGCAAAGATTATTCGGGTGATAACATCCGCCCCATAGTGTAGCTGCCGATTATAACTTGCCTCTGTATCTAAAATTACTTGGGTAGCAAGGTCTATCAACTGCACCACAACACTTGCTGTCCCAACATCGCAAGCCAGCCCAAAGTTTCTCTGCCTTGCATCGTCCTTTTCAATAGATAGCAGGCAACCCTCTCTATCTAAAATGATTGTCCCCTCCCAGTTGCTTTCCCGCAGAAGTGTCGGGATTTGCCTCAGTGTATTCAGGTCAACTTTAATATCTTTTGCCAGGCCACGGCTGAGCCTGTCCAGATCGCTTATATGATCATCCAATGTTGGGATTGGGAGCTTGAGGAAAATCTTAGTCACCAAAGGCGAATGAGGAAAGGAGGGTTTTGGCATCTCTATCTCTTTGACCTTGCTTAGAACCCTCTCAAGGTGTATCTTAGAGGTTTCTTTTAAGATTTGCTCCTTTGTCGGCCTGGCTGATGGAGGGATATCTACTGTAACATCGGTCTTTGGAATGGTCTGGCAGGAGAGAACAAACCCCTTCTCAATCTCTTCCTGGGTTAGCAAACCTTCCGGCTTTCTTTCTACCTCCCCAGTCTTTACAACAACCTTACACTTTCCGCAGACACCCTTTCTACCGCAGGGTGAGGGAAGAAAAATCCCAGCCAAAATAGCCGCTTCTGCGAGACTAACCCCTTCTGCCGTCTCAATTTCTTTGTTATCCGGATAAAAAGTAATTTTAGGCATCCTATTTTGAAACAGTTTTTACCAGTCGGGATAAAGAGAATGCTGAATACTTCCATCTTTGGGATTATATTTCCAGAAACCACATATAGATGGAGGAAGTGCATCTATATAGTGAGGAACAAGGGCATCTAATCTATCTGGCCACCTACCAATAATATCATAATACATAGCCAGGGCAAACCTGAGGGTTTTAAGATTTTCTTTTATCAGCACTTCTTTTTTTGCTTTAATGTATTTTTCTGTAGATATAATTCCTTTCATTCTAACAATATTTCCTGCCTGGGTAAAGTAGAGGTATGGTATGCCAGTAATTGGGTCCTGGAAATAGAAAGGATAGTTACAGGAGTCTGCATCTAAAATCTTTTCTCTATCTACCCAGTTTACGCCATCTTTACTTCTTGCTCTGCCAATACTCATAGAACCGCCAAGAATCCAACTATCATGATACATAATATAACTGCCATCTGGTTCTTTTACTACCCTGGGAGACGATACATTATTTTCCCAGGTGCCTTGAATATATGGAAGTGCCAACTGCCTATCTTTCCACACAATCCCATCTTCGCTTCTTGCTTGCCATATCTTTACTGGCCCTCCTTTTCCAGAACAAGGATGATCAGATACTGCATACCACATAATATATTGATCTTCTTCTTTAAGTACGCAGGGATGAGCCACACCATACCCATCTCCCTGCGGTGTACTTTGTCCCTGAGCACTTAGAACCTTCTGTTCATTACACCAATTTATGCCATCAGGACTGGTCATACGGGAGATGTAGGCTGACCAATCGCCTGCCACCCATTCATAATAATCACTATGCCACATTTTATATGTATCCCCTTCTTTAATCACATATGGAGAATGTGTCTGATAGCAATTGGCATAAGGACCGTGAACAAGTCGCCTATCTTTCCACTTGGCACCATCGCTACTTGTAACATATCCAATACCAAATGTATTATTTGTTATTCCTGTATACCACATCTTATATACGCCATTTTCATACATCACAAATGGTGCCATAACTATACCACATTCCCACTCAGCAGTTCCAGGGGTAAGAACCACTTCAATAGAATCACTATCCCAAGCTACCTTGTAGCCTTCGGATTTGACAAGAGGTGCTAAGAAAATTACCCCTATAACTATCAAACTTACAATCCTTTTCTTCATTTTTTCATGTTTCTTTTGTATATTATGAAAGATTTTCTGAATGCTGTCAAAGTAAGATTTTGTAACTGTCATTTACATAGATTTCCATCTTTCAGTCAATTAGGAGCTGTAAAAAAATAAGTGCTACAATTTTACAGCAGAGATTTTCGTCAAGTGCAAGGAGGCAGCGAAGGAGCATAGCCTTGAACTATGTGACTGAGTGAATGACACAGCAATTGACGAAAAGATCAAGTAAAATGTAGTAGTTATTTTTGCACAGCGACTTAGTCTTCAAAAAGGTAACTATTTCCCATATTTCGCACCCTACAATAGGGATTAGCTAAACTTTTTGAACTTTTGAAAAAATACTTAAGGTTTATACATAATATGCCGATATATAATATGTATGCAACCTATTTCTGAAGATAAGATCAAATACTTCGC
>JAZDOR010000167.1:0-2490 GCA_043798435.1 bacterium | reverse complement strand
AAAATTGCCTCTGTTTGAGCGAAGCGAGTTAGGCAATTTAGGGAAGCAAGCTTAGAAAATTCAAAAAGACTACTTCAACGAACGAAGCAAAGATTTTTGTCTTCCTACGTTCTGCAAGATTATTTTGGAAAGATGTCTATTGTAGGTAAAGGAGCAACCCATGTCACTAATCCCACAAAAAACAACAACCACAGACAAAGCCAATGTCCAAAAATCAATCTGTTTTTTTTCTAAGAGGTATACAGAAGGGAATTCTAAAAAGAGAGAGCTCTTAGGTGGTAAAGGTGCAGATCTAGCTGAAATGTGCATTATTGGCTTACCTGTCCCTCCTGGATTTACCATATCTACTGAGGTTTGTAGATATTTTTATGAGCACAACCAACAATATCCAGAAGGTTTGGTAAAAGAGGTTGAGGCTAATTTAAAAAGATTGGAGGAGGTAACAGGAAAGAAATTTGGGAGCAAGGAAAGTCCACTTTTAGTCTCTGTTAGAAGTGGGGCAGCGGTCTCCATGCCAGGGATGATGGATACAATCTTAAACCTTGGCTTAAACGATGAGGCAATTCAGGGATTGGTTTATTTGACAGGAAATGAGAGGTTCGCCTGGGATTCCTATAGGAGATTTATCCAAATGTTTGGTGATGTAGTTATGGGTGTCCCTCATTCTGCCTTTAATGAGGCAATGGAGGAGGTCAAGAAAAAGGTTGCCAAAAGAAAAGGGTTAAAAGATATTGAATTTTTGGTTCAAGAGACCTTAAACAAGGCCATACCTGATACTGAAATGGAGGTAGATGATTTAAAGGAGTTAATCGATCACTATAAGGAGATCTATAGACAATATACTAAGGAAGATTTTCCTCAAGACCCCAAAATTCAACTCTGGCAGGCAATTAACGCTGTCTTTGGTTCCTGGAATAATGAGCGGGCTATTGCCTATCGGGAGATCCATAATATTAAGGGGCTCCTAGGTACAGCCATAAACGTTCAAGCCATGGTTTTTGGAAATATGGGTGAAGATTCTGGGACAGGGGTTGGATTTACACGTAGTCCAGCGACTGGTGAAAATGAGCTCTATGGGGAGTTTCTTATGAATGCCCAGGGAGAGGATGTTGTGGCTGGAATAAGGACACCCCTCCCCATATCAGAATTGGCTCAGAGAAATAAAAAGATATATGATCAACTCCTTGAGGTAAGAAAAAAATTAGAGAGGCATTACAAAGATGTCCAGGATTTTGAATTTACTATTGAAAGAGGTGTGCTCTATATGCTTCAGACAAGGTCAGGAAAGAGGACGGCTGAGGCAGCAGTAAAGATTGCTGTGGATATGGAAAAGGAAGGGTTGATCGATAAAAAGACAGCCATAATGAGGATCAAGCCCGAACAAATAGAGCAGATACTCCATCCGACCTTTGATCTTAAAGAAGAAGAAAAGGCAAAGGTCTTATCAAGAATTGGACTTCCAGCCTCACCTGGCGCTGCTGTTGGACAGGCTGTCTTTACAGCCAAGGATGCCGAGGAATGGAAAAAGGAGGGGAAGGATACCATTCTGTGTAGACTTGAGACATCTCCGGAAGATATCCGAGGGATGTTTGCAGCCAAGGGTATACTGACTGCTCGAGGAGGGATGACCTCTCATGCAGCAGTAGTCGCCAGGGGGATGGGAAAGTGTTGTATCGCAGGCGCTGGGGATATTATCATGGAAGAGAAAAAAAAGCAGATGCGTATTGGTCAGGAGGTGATAAAGGAAGGCGATTGGATATCCCTTAATGGGAGTAAGGGTACAGTTTATTTAGGAGAGATAAGACTTGTCCCAGCAACTCTAACTGGTCCATTTGGAATCTTGATGGAATGGGCAGATAAGCTGAGAAGATTAGGGATAAGGGCTAACGGTGATACCCCCACTGATGCAAAGACAGCGGTAAAATTTGGGGCAGAGGGTATTGGACTGTGCCGGACAGAACATATGTTCTTTGAAGGGGATCGGATAGTTACATTTAGAAAGATGATCCTGGCTGCCCCTGAGGTAAAGATGCTCAGAGATATGATATCCTTAGAGCAGGATGCAATAAAGAAAAAAAAAACTAGAGGAAGAATTGAAAGTTCCATTTGCCCAATATAAAGGCGCCTTAGAAGAACTTCTCCCTCTTCAGAGAGGGGACTTTGAGAAGATCTATGAGGAATTAAACAACCTACCCTGTACCATCAGGTTTCTTGATCCACCATTACATGAATTTCTTCCTCATGATGAGAAGGGACAGCATGAACTTGCTAAGGCCATGGATTATCCCCTCGAAAAGGTAAGAGCTGTTGTTGAATCGCTCAAAGAGGTTAATCCTATGCTTGGCCATCGAGGCTGTAGATTAGGGATTACCTATCCAGAGATCACCGAGATGCAAAAAAGGGCAATCGTTGAGGAGGCCTTAAATGTCCAGGAAAAGGGGATAAAGGTAATGCCTGAACTAATGGTACCCTTAGTTGGATAAGTTAAAG
>JAZDOR010000105.1:0-7441 GCA_043798435.1 bacterium | reverse complement strand
GATCAAAAAACCATAAAGAAGATGACCGCAAGAAAACTTTTCTGGATGTTTAACTGGTATAGCCTTGGTATCATTTATATTGGGGATCAGAAGATAATAAAGCCTTCTGAATTAACAAAGGAGCAACAAGAGATATTTGATCTACTAGGATTACCCTATCCGAGTCAATGGCTACTAAGAGGCCCATAAATGCAAAGAATGAATGAAAAAAATGGGTATTTTAAGACTTGTTTGGCAAATCTGAAAAGCCAAAGATGCTATTGCTCTGTCTAAAATCCAAAAAGGAGGCAATTCATCTACTAAAAAGAAGAGAGATTTGTTAAAAATTATCCTTTTGCAAAAGAACTAAAGAGTCATTTTTAAGTAATTTTGGTGGACAACAACTAATCTAACCCAAAGGGTGCGAAATATAGGAATTAGCAAAGATTATTCAAAGATTAGAAGAGGATGACCAGAAGAGATTATTGGCTGATTTTGAAGATATCTACTCCATTGTCACCAAGATAGAAAAGGAAAAAGGAGGGGTTGAATGAAAAATAAAACACGGAGGCACGGAGGCACGGAGAATAAATCCGATTACAGATCGCAGACAAAAAAGATAATATTTTCTGTGTTCTGTATTCTGTATTCTGTTTTCTGTGTAGGATGGGCAGAGGTTAAACCACTAACCATTGACCAATCTATCCAGATAGCACTTGCCAATAACTATAGCTTGCAGGCTGCCTCAAAAAGGCAAACCTCAGCTTCCGAAAAGATAAATGAGGCAAAGGCAGGTTTTTTTCCTACATTAGGCCTGAGCTTAAACTACACGAAGTTAAATGAGGCACCGTCATTTGGAGCAATGACTATAGGTGATGATGATATTTATGAGGTGAAAACAACCCTTTCTCAACCACTGTTTAGTGGTGGGAGGCTTTCAGCAGGCTTAAAGATAGCTGAGTCAAATTGCGAGTCTGCTCAATATGAGTATGAGCGGGTAAAAAACGAGCTTATCTTAGCGGTAAAAAGTGCCTATTTTGGTATCTTGAAGGCATTGAAGTTTCAAGAAGTTGCTACAGATGCGGTTAAACAGGTTGTCTCCCACTTGCGGATAGTTCATAACCTCTATGATGTGGGTATGGTCGCTAAGGTAGATTTGCTCAAGGCAGAGGTGCAATTGGCTAATGTTAAGCAAAATCTGGTCAAGGCAGAAAACGGTCTTATCCTGTCTAAAGCGGTGTTTAACCAGGTATTGGCTCAAGATCAAAACAGGCCGGTTGATATTGTTGATATTCTGGAATTTACTCCTTATGAGATAAACCTGGAGACTTGTATTCAAGAGGCACTCCAATTTAAGCCAGAATTAAACCAGATAAAAGAGAATATCAATATCCTAAAGCAAATGGTAAGGCTGACAAAAAGTGAGTCCTATCCTTCTGTGGCTATTATAGGGAACTACGATTATAAAAAGCAGGGAATTGACTGGGAAAAGACCTGGCTGGTAGGAATTATGGCGAATTATACCCTCTGGGATTGGAATGCAAGAAAATCAAGGACAAGGCAATCAGAGGCTAATCTTGAGGCTATCAAGGCACAACAACTCAGCCTTTCCGATGCCATTACCCTTGAAGTCAGGCAGGCATACCTTAGTCTGGATGAGGCTAAGAAAAACATTGAGGTCGCCCAAAAGTCTATTAGCCAGGCAGAAGAGAGCCTACGCATCACAGAGGAGATGTATAAAGAAGGTACCACAACCAATGCGGATGTCTTAGATAGCCAGACAATGCTTACCCAGGCAAGGACTAATTATTATCAAGCATTATATGACTATAACTTAGCCTGGGCAAAATTACAAAAGGCTTTTGGGAGGTAGGTAGTAATGGAAAATGGAAAATGGATGATAGTATTTGGGATAGCCTTGATTATTGGGTGTTCGAAACCACCAGATATGGAGACGAAGATAGAGGCAATTAGTGTTACTACCGCAAAGCCGGTATCTGGAGAAATAATCCTCACCACTACTCTGCAGGGGACTATCCTGCCTATTCGTGAGGCGAAGATTTCGGCTAAGGTTGGTGGAAAAATACTGAGAATCTTTGTTCAGGAGAATGGCTTTGTAAAGCAAGGGGCTGTCATAGCTAAGATAGACCCAACTGATGCTCAAATCAGGCTTTTGCAAGCAGAAGCAGGGTTAGTTACAGCTAAGGCAGGATTAAAGCAAGCAGAGACAAATTTTGAGCTGGCTAAGATAGAGTTTGAGCGAGCCCAAAGGCTAAAAGAGACTGATTCTATTGCCCAGGCCGCTTTTGATAAGTCAAAAACCGTGTATCAGATGGCTTGTTCTCAGGTTGAACTTGCAAAGGCACAGATTAGCCAGGCTGAGGTCGCCGTTATTTCTGCCAAACAAGGGTTAGAGGATACCAATATCACCGCCCCTATTTCCGGGATAATTGCCTCAAAATATCTGAATGAGGGTGAGATGACAAGTCAGGCTCCAATCCTTGCCATCATGGATATCTCTACCACAAAACTTGAGGTGGCTATATCTTCAGACCTGATTACCAAAATTAAAAGGGACCAAAGTGTAGATGTCTGGCTTGATGCCTATCCTGATAAGAAGTGGACAGGAATAATCTATGATATATCCCCGACTGTAAATCCCCAATCCAGAACCTTTAAGGCCACCATTTATCTTAAAAATCCGCAGGGCTTACTCAAACCAGGTATGTTTGCCAGGTGCAGGCTTGAATTAGAGAAGCACAGTAATGTGCTTTGTCTTCCTCAAGGTGCAGTCTTTAATCGTGGTCTGGATAATTACCTTTATGTAATTGAGGCGAATAAGGCTAAACTGAAACAGGTGAAATTAGGCATTCAGGATTTGGAGAAGGTGGAGATTACAGAGGGATTAAGCACAAATGAAGAGGTTGTTATTCGTGGGGTTGAAAATCTACAGGATGGTGTCTTGGTAAAGGCAATAAAGAAATAATGAGGAAGTCAGAAAGAGACCGCGATTAAAAAGTTTGGCAAATATTATTAAGTGATGTATAATATACATCAAAAGGAGGTGCTTTTTTATGAAGCGGACACAAATTTATCTGGAAGAGGACCAATGGCGTAATTTAAGTATGGCCAAAGAGATTAGACATCTCACTATAGCTGAATTAATTCGGCAGGCTATTGATACGGTATATGCTAAAAAAGAAAACTTATGTTTTGAAAAGGCACTTGATGATATTACAGGTTTGTGGGTTGCAAGGCAAGATATTGGCTCAACTTCCGACTATCTTCGCAATATCCGCAAGGATGATAGAATAGAAAGGTTAGGTTTATGAAGTATCTATTGGATTCTGATGTGATTATTGAAATTTTACGAGAGAACACAAAAGTAGCAAGCCTTCTCAAAGAACTTTACCTTAAAGGGAATATCCTTATGGTTTCTCCTGTTACTAAAGCTGAAATTTACCATGGACTAAGAAATGGGGAAGAGAATAAAACTGCTAACTTTTTTGCCCAATTAGAGTGCATTTTGATTGATGCAAAAATTGGAGAAAAGACAGGAACATACCTTAAATCTTATCGAAAAAGCCATGGAATACAACTTGGCGACGCCTTAATTGCGGCAAGTAGCTTTTGTACAAAAGCATACTTGATTACCTTTAATGAGAAACATTACCCAATGAAGGATATAAATTTGCATTCGCTTTTGTAATGAAGGTTAAACAAATGAACATTCCAGAACTATCCGTTAAAAGACCTGTCTTTATGTTGATGGTGATACTAATTATCATCATCATTGGCCTAGTTGCCTTCTCAAAGCTGACTATTGACCTTATGCCCAAGATAGACTATCCACTTCTCACTGTCATTACTACTTATGAAGGGGTCGCACCAGAGGAGATAGAGGAGTCAATCACCAAGCCTATTGAGAATGCGGTCTCTACTGTCTCAGGCGTAAAGAAGATATCCTCTACCTCACAGGAAGGCATCTCCTTAGTTGTGGTAGAATTTAACTGGGGGACAAACTTAGATGCGGCTACAGAAGACCTGCGGGAAAGGCTATCAACCATAAAGGGTTTCCTGCCAGAGGAGGCGAAAGACCCTATGGTTATCAAGATGGACATCGGGGCTATACCTATTATGGCTTTGACCATTTCCAGCAAACGAGACCTGGCCCAATTGAAGGAGTTGGCTGATAATGTTATTGTTCCAAGGCTTGAAAGGATAAAGGGTGTTGGGCAGGCTATGGCTATGGGTGGGCTTATTCGGGAGGTATTAGTTGAGGTTGATGCAGATAAACTTGCCTCTCACGGAATCTCCCTGGCTGAAATAGCCCAAAAATTGCGTCTGGAAAATATGAATAAGACCTGCGGCAAAATAATCCAGGGACCCACAGAATACACCTTCAGGTCTATTGGCGAGTTTAGCCAGCCAAAGGAGATGGAGGGAATAATTGTCGGGATAAAACAGGGTAACCCTGTCTATCTAAAGGATGTAGCCGAGGTAAAGGATACCTTTAAGGAGCAAAGGGGCTATGGAAGATTAAAGGGTCAACAAACCGTGGGCATAATTATCCATAAGGAGGCAGATGCTAATACCGTAGCGGTGACAGATGAAATCCTGCGGCAAATACCGATAATTGAAGGGTATTTACCAGAAGATGTCAAGATACACAAGGTATTTGAAATAGCCAAACAGATACGAAACACGATTAACTCTACCAAATGGAGTGGCATTGAGGGAGGAATTTTAGTGATTATAGTTCTTCTCCTGTTCTTGCGTTCTTTTAGACCAACCCTCATTGTCTCTCTGGCCATCCCCTTTTCCATCATTACTGCCTTTATCCTTATGTATTTCAAGGGGTTCACCATTAACATTATGACCCTATCCGGGCTTATCATTGCTATGGGCATGTTGGTTGACGATGCTATTGTTGTCATTGAAAATATCTTTCGGCATATAAGTGCAGGTAAAGACAGGCAGGAAGCGGCTATTACTGGTGCGACTGAGGTCTTTATGCCCATTGTTGGGTCAACATTGACGACGATTGCCGTCTTCTTTCCGTTAATCTTTGTTACCGGTGTGGCTGGGGAACTGTTCAAATCCTTTGGTTGGGTTGTAGCTTATGCCTTATTTGCCTCGCTATTTGTGGCTATTACCCTTACTCCAATGCTCTCCTCAAAGATATTAACCACTACTACAGGCGAAGAAAAAGAGGCAGGTTGGTATCATACCCTGCGAGAAAGATATGGGGAAATACTCCTATGGGCACTTGACCATAAAAAGAAGGTGCTTATATTCTCTCTGCTCTTACTTGCCTCAAGCCTTGTTCTGATTGGATTTATTCCCCAGGAGTTTACCTCAAAATCTGATTCAGCCTTCTTTATGTCCCAGTTAAAAATGCCTGTGGGCACATCATTAGAAGAAACATCTAAGGCTGTTTCTTTTATGGAAAACAGTATCTTGAAAATAGAAGGGATAGAGACTGTCTTCACTTTTACAGGGGTAAACTCTGCAGGAGGGGCCCAGTCAGGTTCAATGGGAAAGGGCGAGGCATCTGGAGTTAATACAGGTATGATTATAGTCTCCTTAAAAGACAGGAAGGAAAGGAGAATAACCATTGAGGAGGTGACCAAAAAGATACGCTTAATGGCTACCTCCATTCCTGGTGCTATCCTTGAAATCACCGATATTAGTAGTATGATGAGTGGCGGAAAGGCTCCGGTTGAAATCAAGGTGAGTGGCGAGGACTTGCCTACCCTGAGAAATATCGCTGAGGAGGTTAAGGATAAAATTTCAAAGATAGAGGGTGTCGTTGATGTTGTTACCAGTATTCAACAAGGGAATCCTGAATTTCAGATAATCTATGACCGCGAGAAACTGTCACAAGCAGGTTTAAGTGTGGCTCAGGCTGCCGAAGTAGTTAAAATCGCTGTAGATGGGGAGGTGTTGACCAGGCTGAGACAGAAGGGAGAAGAGATTGACATCCGCCTCAGGCTTGCCGAGTCACAACGAAAGAGCATTGAGGATATAAAAAATATTGCTCTTACCTCACCACTGGGCAGCCAACTTTTATTAAGGGATGTGGCTAAGGTTGTTTCAGGAAAAGGACCAGGGAATATTAAGCGATTAAATAAGAAGAGGTTGGTTACTATCACGGCCAATCTATCTGGTCGTAAGCTTGGTGATGTAATGAAGGAGGTAAAGATTGCCTTAGCAAAGATGCCTCTACCATTAGGATACCTGATTGATTTTGGTGGTGAATATGAGGATATGTTGGCTACATTTCGTGACCTTGGTTTGATGCTTATCTTTGCTATTATCTTAGTCTATATGATTATGGCGGCTCAATTTGAATCTTTGCTCCATCCATTAACCATTATGACCTCGCTCCCCTTTGCCGCAATAGGTGTATTTTTGGCATTGTTTATCACCGGGCAATCACTAAATATCAGCTCATTTATTGGCATGATTATGCTGGTTGGGATTGTGGTTAACAATGCTATTGTCTTAGTTGACTTTATCAATCAGCAGAAAAAGAAGGGACTGGCGACAAAAGAGGCAGTAGTCTCTGCCGCCAAGATTAGACTAAGACCCATCCTAATGACCGCTATATGCACCTTCTTTGCCCTCCTGCCTATGGCTTTAGGGCTTAGAGAAGGTGAAGAACAGATGAAAGGGCTGGCTATCGGAGTTATGGGAGGATTGACCACATCCACAATACTTACCCTGATAATTGTGCCGATTGTCTATATTATCTTTGATAACTGGGGGAAAAGGAATAAGATGGGACAGGTTCATTTTTCTTGACAAAGAAAAAGGCTTTTAGGTAGAATTGCAGCATTACATAAAAGAGGAGTAACCGTTTAGCATGTAGAGAGAAGAACATGAATCACACGAATATTAAATAGAAACTCTAAACACTAAACTCTAAACAAACTCAAATGACCAAAACATAAAACGAATAATAGCCATCAGCTATCAGCTTTCAGCCATCAGCTATTGGTAATCGTTTAGTATTAAGAATTGCCACGAATAAAATTAAAAACACTAAACTCTAAACTCTAAACAAACTCAAATGACCAAACACCTGTCTGCGTGCTCGCACAGGCAGGCAAAACTCAAAACAGAATATTACAAATACCCATTTTCCGCACCCTACAATAGGGATTAGCTAAACTTTTTGTTCTTTGAAAAAAATACTTAAGGTTTATCCATAATAAGCCGATATATATAATGTATGCAACCTATTTCTGAAAATGATATTAAATACTTCGGAAGGTCAATCGGCTCATTGGTTCTTCTTAAGCCAATGCTTACAAGGATGAAGATTGCCGAAATCATCGACCGTATCTGCCCTGCTAATGAACAGCAACTATTAAGCCATGGCAAGACAATAGAGATACTTATCGCCAATCGTCTCCTTTCCTCTCAACCCCTTTATAGGATAGAAGAATGGGCCAGG
>JAZDOR010000095.1:0-15359 GCA_043798435.1 bacterium | reverse complement strand
TTGAAACTTTAGAAGCAGAAGCAAAGAAATGGGAACAAGGACGTAATAGTAATCAGAAATCGGTGGATTGGCAATTTACGACAGAAGATGCTCGAATACGGCTTAAACGATTATATCCACAGATTCAAATGAAATGAAGCACTGGTGGTTCCTGTGGTTATGGTTTGATGCGTGCCAAAGTCTATCCAAAAGGCTCATCTGCGAGAAAGCCTCCACCCTGCAAAGTGACTATGCTTCCTACAACACCTTTGATTGGATTGACTGAAATTCCTGGTCTCACAAAGAAGAGGGTTGTCTCTATCCTATCTACAGCTTCACCAAGGTCAAAAACAGTCACAACCTTTGTCCCATAAACCTGACCATTTATCACGAAAGATTTGGAGAATGTGCCAGAGGGACTTGAGTCTCGTAAATCCTGAGCAATGTTTGTGGTTTTGCCGAGGTCTATCCTGATGGGCTCCTTGGCTGGAAATCCAGAACCCTGCACAATAACAGTAGAAAACGGTGTTCCAGACTGGGGGAAAATAGAAATATCTGCCTGCACCACACAGGAAAAGAGTGTAGCCAAGTGTAGCCAATAGAATAGCTCTAAACTTCATATTTCACTACTCAAAGCTCTAAATCGTTAAATATAAAATCTTGATACAGAATTTGCAATGAAATTTTCAGTAACCGTTCAGGCTATGTATATGTATCAGAAGTGTAAGAAGGGGGATAAGGAGATATAGGGGATATGGAGATAGAAGATATTATTTATCCCCCTATCCCCTTCCATAATCCCCATATCCCCTTTTCTTACACTACCGCAGCGTTTACCTCTTTCTCCATCTCTTCATCTTAGCCTCACTGCCACAAAGAGCAAGAACAGACCCATCAGAAAAAAGAGGTTTGTCGTTCCAAGTAAAGGGAGGAGAAAGAGGGAGGCAGATATTCCTCCAAAAAATGAACCGAGCATATCTGAGGCATATAAAACGCCTGCCCTCTCAGCTAAATTTTTCCTATAAAGTAAAGAGGCAAGGGGAAAGGCAGAGCCGACAAACCCTCCTATACCAAATAGTAAGATAAGAAAGGCTATCCTTGTCATTCCAAGCAATGAGACCCCTTTGAGCAGTAAAGGAAGGAGGAAGAGATAGGCTGATGTGGCAAGAACCACAATCCTTATATCAAAGAGGCAAGGTTCTTTTTTCCTATTAGAAAGAAAAACACCCAATATAATCCCAGCCATAAAGGAGGCAATGAGTGCTCCCATAAAATAGTAGAGGTAGCCACACAAAGACTGAAAGATGAGGCAAAGAGAGACCTCAGTAACAATTCCACAAAACCCCAGGCTAAATATGGAAAGGGGAATGGGCTTGGCAAAAAAGATAGCAACAATAAATAAGACAAGGATAGGCAGAGAGAGATAGAGAATATTCTTCTCAAAAAACCTGAGCCAGCCCAGGACACAGAGATAGTATCCATTAGGCTCAAGGTCTTTATTCAGCTTAGATTTCTTAATTAGAGAGAAAAGATGGTTTATTCTGGCAGATGTGAGCCTTCCAGAGAGATAGTTCTTGTTTATGTATCTCGTCTGAATCCCTTTCTCTTCAATCATCTCTCCTATCTTGTAGGATAGGGGGCGGTCTGCGGCAACAATGACTAAGGTATCCCCTGGAATCACAATAATATCAGGGAAGACAGACTTCAATGTCCAGTAGATAGAAGATAGGAGGTTTATCCTTGTTTCATCCAGATAATTAGCAGAACCCGGGAGAAAAAGGCTTATCACCCCATCTCTCTTTAATATCCCCTTTATCTCCTTAAAGAATTCTGCTGTATAGAAACGGTTGAGATTGGCTGTTGAGGGTGGAGGAAGGTTAAGGATAATAGCATCATATTTCGCTTTTGTTGTCTTTACAAAGGCCCTTCCATCCATCTGATAGACGGAGACAAAGGGAAAGAGAATCCCGCTCTCTGGATACCACATCTGGACAGTCTTTATTACCAAAGAATTTATTTCTACATAATCAATCCTCTTTGGTCTATATTTGGCTATCTCCTTGATAATTCCAGAGCCCCCGCCTCCGATAAGAAGGATATTCTCTGGGCTTTTGTGCTGGATTAAGGCAAAGTGGGTTCTCTCTTCATTTTCCGCTACATCATCTGTGGCAAATAGTAAAACGCCGTTTTGATAGAAGTTAAGCTGGCTCCCAAGCCTTGTCACGGTAAGCTCACCATAGAGAGAGTCTCCAACATAGAGTATCTCCTGACCCTTGTAACACTCCCTTCGGTGGTCTATCTGGGAAAAGAGAAGGAACATAAAGAGAAATGGCAGCAAGATGAACCTTCTTAACAAGAGTATGCCTGAAATAAGAAGGAGGAGGCTTATCCCATAGAGCATAAAGAACGAAGAGAGACGAGAAACAAGAAGAAAGGTAAATACCAGCCCACCCAAAAGGTATCCGAGTGTATCAAAGAAATAGACCTTGCCAAGAGTGCCCTGATAGATAGAAGAGACAAGGACAAAAAGAAAGCCAAAGATAATGCCAGGTGTAAGAAGAAGAAAGAATAAGGATATAGCCACTGGACTAACCATTCCTCCTTGTTCTATTAAGAGGGGCTTTGAAATTTTCAGGAGAAAAAGGAAAATAGGGAGGAGAATGGATAAGATAGCCATCAATATGGCAAGTAAGGTAGGAGAAGAGGGTTTTATGAGCCTGCCAATATATCCACCACTTGCCTGAAAGAGAAACCAGACCCCTAAAAATAAGCCGAAGAGAAGCTCATTCCCAGAAAATGCAGATAAAAATTCCCTCAGGAATACCAACTGAAAACAGACGGATGAAAAACTAATAATAGTTGCCAAAAACAAGTATTTTCTTGAACCCATAGAGATACAGAGTAACCGCAAAGTGCCGCAAAGTAAATCGCAAAGGACACAAAGAGAAAGAATAAAGAATTTTCTTTTTTTGTTCTGGTTCTGCCAGAACCTTATATTTTCTTGCGTCTTGCAAGAAAATATCTTGACATTATTAAACTATTTTGATAAACTCAAGGGGTGAAGTTAGATAAATCTCGGCACGAAGTCATTGTCTATACCCTTCACCATAGATTAGAAGGAAAGATGTATACATATCGGGGCGCAAGAGTCTTAGATGAACTCAACGCTGGTGTCAAAAGCTTTATTGCCTTGACTGATATAAGCGTATATTCACTTACTGGAAATGATGTTATCTATAAGGCTCCGTTCATTGCCTTAAACAAAGCCCATGTTGTCCATGTCTTGCCTAAAGGAGATACGATGCAAAGCTTTCTCTCTGAGGATGAAAAAGCCCTCTATCCCAGATAAAGTTTTTAGGTAACAGTTTAGCCATCTGAAGTATAATTGAATAAAACTGTAAAATGGATACTGTAAAATGAAAAATGTAAAATGAATAGAGCATAAATAAGCCTAAACTAAGGCAAGGTGTTCTAATTTTCAATTTTTCATTATCCATTTTACAGTTTACAGTTAATTTTACGGTTATACACTTCATTCTCGGTAAATAGTTACAAAGAAAGAGACTATTCTGATGTTCTGAGGTGCTCCATTGCCCTTCTCACCTTCTCCCTGCCGAGCGTAAGCTCATGGCAGAACCTATCAATTACCTCTATGGTCTCAAGGTCCTGAGTGTAAGAATAGATGGCTGAGGGACCATCCCCCATTTTGTCTAAAATCCCTTGCTCAACCAACCCATCAAGTTCCTTCTCCACAGCCCTCACATCCCTTCCTATCCATCTGGCAATATTGGACGAAACATCCATAGCAAATTGATTGCGATGAAAAAAAAGAATGAGCTCTGTCCTTACCATAGAATCCGTTATCCCTTCCAAAAACTTTCCAATAGCAAGCTTATTTTCAGCCATTATTTACCTCCTGTAAAACCTTATTTATAAATACAGAGACAAGCTCCGGGTCAAACTGAGAACCTGCTCTATCTCTTAGAAGCTCTTTTGCTTTCTGCTCTGTCTGGCCTTTGGCAAAGATATTGCAGTAAAAATCAACAATGGCAATAATCCTTGAACCTATAGGAATATTTTCCCCTGACAAACCGTCTATGTAGCCTGTGCCATCATAGCTCTCGTGGTGATGATAGACAATAGGAAGAATTGGTTTAAGGGAGGTCTGGGTTCTAAGAATTTGACAGCTTACCAAAGGGTGTTTTTTGACCTTTGCCAGTTCATCTTCTGAAAGCTCGGAAGCGGGTTTTTTGAGAAGCTCATCGGCAATCCCAATCTTTCCAATATCACAGAGCTTTGCCGCATCCCTTACCCTCTCCTGTTCCTCTATTCCAAGACCTGCTTTCTTAGCTAAAGCAAAAGAAAGGCTTGACACCTTATCAATATAATCCCTGAAATGAAGGTGCCTTAAGCTGACGATTTCAGAGAGGGTCGTAAAGGTTTCTTTTGCTTGCTTCTCAAGGTCAGAATAAAGGTAGGCATTCTGAATGGCAATGGCTACCTGTGAGGTAAGGGTAGAAAAGAGAGAAAAATCCTCCTCTATATATCCGCCGCTTATCTTATCTGAGCAAGATATCACTCCAATCACATCATTTTTGCTCATAATAGGGCAGGAAAGGTATGAGACAGGCTTATACATTTGTTTATCTTCATTGCTCAGTCTCGTATCCTCCATTAGATTCGAAATAAGCAAACCCTTCTTCTCTCCTGCACAGATCCCAGCAATCCCTTTATGGAGAGAGAGACTGGACTCCCTCTTCTTCTCCATATCATTCAATCCTATCTCTGCAGAAAGGATAAGCTCTCTATCCTCAACAAAATGAAACCAGCACTTCTTTGACCTCATCACTTTAGAGGATAAAGCCACCACCTTTGGCAAAAGCTCACTTATTTCTGTTGTTGAAACGATAATTGAAACTAACTGATTCAGGGTTGAAAGCTCAAGTGCCCTTCTCTTTGTCTCCTCAAAAAGCTCAGCATTACCCATAGCAATCGCCATCTGGTCTGCCAAAACCTGAGCTGTCCTGATATCATCCTTAGTAAAGTATGGCAGTTTATTCAAAAACTGAATAACACCCATAACATCATCCCCTTTGAGAACAGGCACAGCTAAAATGGTGCTGATACTCATTCCTTTTATCACCGTAAACCTTGGGTCTTGCTCGCAATTATCAATAACTAAAGGCTCACGCTTTTCTCCAGCCGCTTCCACAGTCTTATCCCCAAACATAATATGAGCAAAATCACGCTCATCCATCCTCCTCCTTCCTCTGATAGAATGGAAAGAATATTTAGAGCCTTTTCGGATAAAGAACCAACCATATTCAGCATCAAATACCTCCCTGCCAATATCAAGACAGGAACCAATCACCTCCTTTGGATCCCTGGTGATGATCATCTCAGAGGCTATCCTCTTTATCCCAAGAAGCTCCTTTATCCTTCTCTGGGCAAGGTCATAAAGTATGGCTGTCTCAATCGCCAGTCCTGCCTCATTCGCTAATGTTGAAAGAAGCTCCATATCCCTCTGGGCAAAGAGACCTGTGCCTTTTCTGTTACTCAAAGAAAAGACCCCTACTAACCTACTCTTGGCGATCATAGGAACGCACAGGGCATCCTTCACCCTCTCCTTTACTGAAGAAAATTTCTCATCAGCCACTTTGCCGTGAAGAATTAATGGCTTTCTTTCCTTGGCTACCCAACCCGCAATAGAGCCATCCCCTATATACTTCTTAGTAGACCTTATTATCTCCTCTGACAATCCTATAGCAGACTTAATGGTAAGTTCTCCTGTCTTTTCTTCAAGTAGCATAATGGAGCCATTCTCACAAGAAAAAAGCTCACAACCCTTCTTTAATATCAGTTGAAGCACATCGTCTAAGACCTTTCCCTCAGCCAAGGACCTGCTTATCTCATATAAAGCCACAAGAGAAGAAGCGGTACTTCTAAGCCTGGCATGGGTTTTTGCCTGATAGATAGCAATGGCTGCCTGAGTAGATAGCCCATCCAATACTTGAATATCGTCATCAGAAAAGGGCTGGTCCCCTTTTTTATTAAAGAGAGCCATCACACCAACTATTTTCTTATGATAAATAAGCGGAAGATAAAGCCCGGTTACTAAATTTCTTTTCAAATGGTCGACAAATTTAGATTCAGTAGAGAGATTTGGACAATTTATCGGTCTTTGGGACTCGGCACAAAGCCCAATAAAAGATTCTCCCATCTTTGTCTTTGCTCCATAAACCATATCAACAAGCGGATAGGTTGTAAGACAGGAAAATTCATCATCCTCAGCAATCCATATCTCGCTCTTTGCCGAACTAACTGCCCTAAAGGACTCTTTTAGAATGAGGTTCAGTTGCTCAGAGAGATTGAGCCTCTCCTCGGAAATAGATCTGTCAACCTTTGAAACAGCAAGCAACCCAGCCCTCTCCTTTTTTAGAGCAAGCACAGTCTCCTCATAAGAGGCGGCATTTATCAGAGCTTGTGCCGTGTAAGAGGAAAGAATGGTAAGTGCTTCTTTCTCCTCAGGCTTTACACGGCCTTTTTTAAGATAGACCTCAAGTGTCCCAAAAATATCATTCCCAGAGATTAGAGGAAGACCAATTTTATAAGGTTGTCCCTTTTTCTCAAAGAAACCACCCTTCTTCAAAACCTCTTTCCCAAACTCATTAGTCGGAGGTTCAGATAATCCTAAATAAAACTTGGGAGAAAGAAGACCTTCTTCATCCACCTGCTCAATCACACAGGCTGAACTATTTTTCACCAAAAGAAGCACTGCCTCTGCAGAAACCCTTCGTATCTCCTCTAAATCAGAGGATTTTGCCAGAGAAAGGGATACCTGGGTAAGATAGGAAAGCCTCTCCCTCCTACGAAAGTTTTTTGTCCTCTCTGTCCTTATAACCACATTATATCCAAGAATAAGGATGAGCAAAAATAGGGTAAGAGGCTGGGCAAAAAGGTCTCCTTCTTTATAACTCCACAGAACAACCCCTATAAAGACCAGGATAATAGCCCACAGAAGGAAATCAATGAGTTGTTCAAGTATGCCTAACTTATATTTTTTGATAATATCTTCTTTTGCCATTTTATCACCTACTAAGTTTATCCTTTCCTTGGCTATTTGTCAATAATCTATCATTAAGAAAAATATTTAGCCACAGAGTTCACAGAGATTTTAGCCACGAATGAACACAAATTAACACTAATAAATAAAACTTTTTTTCGTAATTGCTCACAATTTTGGGGAGGACTAAAGTTTTTTTGACTTTAGATTTACACTTATTCTTTTGACACAGATTAACACTGATTTCCACTGATAAGAATTAAAAATTATCAGTGTTTATCTGTGTCCATCAGTGTCTAAATATTTCTTCAGTGTTCATCTAAAGTATATCGGTGTCTAATTTTTTGGCTAATTCCCCAAGGTTTCGAGTAAATACCTGATTTATTCTCCGTGCTCTCTGTGTCTTAAGTGGTTTATATTTTCTTCATCAAGGTAATGAGTGAAATCTGCGTATCTTTGGCTATCTTTTTCATATCCTCATATTCAGGAATGGTCTTTCCTCCCATCCTTTTTACTGAAATATCTCCGTACTCTGTAGAGAGCATCTCCTCCTTTCTTTCTAATAACCATCTTTCAACCACACTCCTCCGTATTCCACCTGTTGTTGTCTCAGAAAAGATGATATTTACCGCCTCCTTCTCTTTTTCTTTTTCAATGAGGCAAGAAAGCTTGGTTGCTGGCCTATTCTTCTTCATCTGAATAGGGGTAAACCAAACATCTAAAGCACCTGCAACAAACAGCCTTTCCATAACATAAGAGAGCACCTGAGGGCTCATATCATCTAAATTTACCTCAAGGAGGATAACCTCATCCTTTTCCTCCTTCTCTCCAACAATCAGAAGCAAGTAATTTCTCTCCCTCTCATAATCCCCTGCACCAAAACCAGAGCCTACTAATCTCATTTCTGGCATTTTGCCAACCCCCTCAGCCAATGTAGTCACAATGGCTGCGCCTGTTGGCGTGACAAGCTCAAAATCTTGAGTTGTTGAGCGGACACTAAATCCTTCCACTAACTTCAAGGTTACTGGGGCAGAAGAGCCAAGGTTGAGAGAAGAGGAATATAATTTGTCTATTCCCATCAGCCGAAAGCCTATAACCGTTCCAACAATATCTATTATGGTGTCAAGAGAGCCTAATTGGTGGAGGTGTGGCAGTTTACTTTTGTGAACAGCCATTTCAGAAGAAAAGAGTCTCGCTAAGATCTTCAGGCTATCTTTCTGTATCTCTTCGCTGAGCTTGCTCTCTTTGATCACCCTCAGCATCTCCTCGCAAGACAAAGAAATGTCTGTCTGGACATCTACCTTTGTTGCCTCAAAATGACCTACCTTTTTCTTTCTCTCTGAGATTGTCCAGCCCTCTATATTCAATTTTGTAAGTTCTTCTCTGATAAGTGCAAGGTCTATTCCATAGTCTACAATGGCACCAAGAAGCATATCCCCTGAAACCCCAGAGCTTGCATCAAGATAGGCTATCTTCATTTTAGAAACAAGTTATTTGGACGCAGATCTTCGCAGATTATCAGGATTAATTTTTAAGTCAATTCTATATGTTTAAAATCTTGAAAATCTGCGTTTATCTGCGTCCCAAAAAGGAAATTTCTATACTATTAAATTATTTGAGAAATTAATCACCCCTTTTTCCCTGATAAAGTCATCTGGTGTATCTGAGGTATGAATGGTATTCTCTGTAAGATTATCAGTATAGACCAATCTAATAAGGGAAAGGGCTGTTTCTCGTATCTGGGCTCTGGCATTAACACCTTCATAAAGAAGTGCCAAAGAGGGCTTTCTGCTCATAAACTTAACAAGCCCCTGATAGAAGCCCTTTTCTTTGTGCGGAAGATAGAACTCCATCATCTCATCCTCTGTGGGCATTATAACCTTTGCTCCGATGATATACATCCCAGTCCTCGCAATCATATCTATTACACCACCTGGCCTTGGGTCATAAGGTTTCTCAAAGGCATTAGGCTTTATGAGGACTACAGTCTGGTCCACCTTATCCTGCTCTTTGGTCGAATAGTTTATGGAGGCAGAAAGTGGTCCTCCCAAGTTTTTATGCTTCTTCCAGATAAGCTCTATCTGAGCCTCTGCTTCATCTTTGTTCTGCGGACAAGAGGCAGGAAATTCACAGATGCTCTTTTTATCAACAGGGTGAAAGAAGCCAAATCTGCCAAGAATGGTGGTTCCATTTCTAACATTTACCTTGCCCATAATCCTTTTTACCCTGACTATGGCATTCTTCCCCTCAATCACCAGACTCAACATCCTTGGGTATTTATATTTTGTGCGGTCAAACTCATAAGCCAATAATTCTGCTCTTTCCTCTTCCCTCTTCTCTATAAATGTTTCTGTCAAGCCTTTGGCCAACTCTGGCGTGAAGCTATAGATATCTGCGGCAATCATAACAAGAGGGTCATCTGGTCTCTCCATAAACCTGAGCATACCTAAAATTCCCCCTGTAATAGACCTCTCCAATGCTGAAGAGTAAATATTTACCAATGTTCTTTCCTTCATTTCATTACCTCCTTTTATTACTAAATTTTTCAGAAGAGCCAAAGATTCTGAAGCTCCTTCTGAGTTTGGTCAGCAAGAGCAGTGGCAATCAAGCCTGCCAGAGATAGGGTAGAAATGAGCAGGCTTATAAATAGCTTTTTCATGCCCTCAATTTACTCTTTTTCTAAAGGATTTGTCAAGTAACTCTTAAGGCAGGGTGTTACATGCAAATTTGCCAAAGTTGACTATTTACCCATTTGAAGTGTAATGAAGGAAAAAGGGGAAATAAGGGAAAATGGAAAAGAAGAAATTTTACCACCAAGACACGACTAAAATCGTCCTCCGTGACCGTTATTTCTTTGTACGGACACGCTAAACGGACACGAATCACGACTAAAGTGCCTTTGTGGTTAGTCTCTTTTTCCCTTTTTCCGAAAGTTTTTCCATTTTCCCTTCAGATAAGTAAAGTGTTACGGTGATCCAGAGTTCAAGAAGGTAGAAGGAATAGTGAAGATAAAGTGGCTTTGAACCACAATGCTCAAGTGTCAGTTCGTAACCAAGTTCTAATTTCGGGAAAGAGACAAGTAAAAAGGGGACGTAATTACTCAAAATATTGGGGAAATATTTAGCCACAGATTCACAGATAGACACAGATTTAATATTTTATGTAGATTCATCAGTGTTAATCTGTGTAATCTGTGGCAAGATTTATTTTTCTGTGGCTTTTCCCCAATTTTGTGAGTAGTTACAAGGGGGCCTTCGGGTCCCCTTTTTTTATTCAGCAATAGCACACGGATGACACTGATGAGACGGATATTCACGGATTTTTTATATTTCATCTGTGCAAATCCGTAGTATCCGTGTCATCCGCGTGCTATTATCTCCTATCATATCTTGAGTATCCCCCCTTCTTACGCTTCTGATACATAACCTGAATGGTTACAAAATTTTATTTAAGTATTTTTCAAAAAATGCCGATGTATATAAAGAGATGAGAAAAATCCTCTTTTTATTGTTTATGGCACAAGTGGCTCTGGCAGGCTCTCCACAATTTACTACTGAACTTAAGGTGGAGAAGAAGGTGCTTAAGGTTGGCTATAATGGCTCACCCGCTGTCATTGACTGGAATCTTGATGGAAAAAAGGACATTATTGTGGGTGATCGAGCGGGCTACATCTGGTTCTATAAGAATATTGGCACGGATGAATCCCCATCCTTTGATACAGGAGAAAAGATTGAGATAGAGGGTGTGCAATTTAAAAGAGAGGATGGATATGCTGCGGCTCACCCCTGTAATTTTGATGGACAAAAGCATTGGGACCTGCTCATTGGAGGAGCAAATGGCAAGGTTTTGGTGGCAAAAAGCATTAATGGCAACATAGAAAACTCTGAGCCTATATTTGAACAGACCGAAAGCTTGAGAGCAAATGATATGGTTATCAGCAAAGACTGCTCTGCACCCTATCTTTTTGATATTGACGAGGATAGCCTGCCAGACCTATTTGTTGGCGACAAACACGGCCAGGTCTGGTTCTTCAAAAATACAGGCCAACAGAATATGCCTATATTCTCAGGGGGAACACTCACTCTAATAGGAAGCTCTAGCCTGGATGTTGGGCAATATGCAAAACCTGTGATAACTGACTGGAATGGCGATGGCAGAAAGGACTTAATTTGTGGCAATGAGACAGGAAATATCCTTCTTTTCCAAAGGGGCACAGAGACAATAGGAACTGGAACTTATATTCCCAAATTTCTGTCTGCAACAAAGATACAGGTTTCTGGAGCAGATATAGATGTTGGCATGTTTGCCTCGCCCTTTGTAGGAGATTGGAATAATGATGGTGGAAAGGATTTGATTGTCGGAGAAGCTTATGGAAATATTCGGCTTTTCATCAACACAAGCCATTCTCCAAATGAGCCACCAGTCTTCAACGCCTCTCAGTATGTTGATGGGGACCCAGAACCTATAGACATGGGTGGTTACTCAAAGCCCCAGGTGATTGACTGGAACAACGATGGAAAGAAGGATATTATTGTCGGTGAAGAATTTGGTCGGGTGGCTCTATTTCTAAATTCAGGCAGGGACGAAAATCCCCTGTTTACTGGTGAATCCTTCTTTGTTGAAAAGAGCGGAACAACAACCCCTGAGATTAGACTAAACTCTACCAGCCCCTGGGCCTGCGACTGGAATAATGATTATAAGAAAGACCTGATTGTTGGGGATGCTCTTGGGTATGTTTGGGTCTTTATAAACTCTGCCACAAATGATGCCCCAATATTTAACAAAGGAACTTATGCTGTCCGATCAGGCAATCTGCCGATTGATGTTGGCTATGATGCCACGCCTGTTGTTATTGATTACAACAACGATGGCAAGAAGGACCTCCTTGTCGGAGATAGGTATGGAGATATTAGGCTATTCTTAAATATAAATCAAGATGGAGCTCCAGTTTTCTCTGAACCTACCATCATTCAAGCAGGTGTTGGAAACAAGGCAAAACCATTTGTCATTGACTATAACAAAGACGGCAGAAAAGACCTTTTAGTTGGGGTAGAGGATGGCACAATCTGGCTCTTTATCAATATAGGCACAGACAAAAACCCCTCTTTCTCTGAAAAAAAGAGGCTTAAGTTGTCAATAGGAGCAGACATCGATGTTGGCGATTGTGCCGCACCTGTTTTATGCGACTGGGACAAGAATGGCAGTTGGGATATTGTTGCTGGAAGAGAGGATGGTCAAATATCCCTATACCTATCCACATTTTCAAACTCTCTCCCCAGGGTTACCGTTGACACACCGCCAAGCCCTCAACAAGGAAAGGTGAATATCTCATATACCTTAGTTGATGAAGATTTTGACACAGTAAGAATACTGCCAGAATACTCAAGGGATGATGTCTCCTGGTATGAGGCAACAGCTGGAGTAGGAGGCGAGGGAAAGGAGGGGCTCGCCTCCTCTCCGGCAGGAATAGCTCATACCTTTGTCTGGGATTCGGTGAGGGACATTGGCTCTGTCCAGGGGAATTATATCTTCAGGATAACCCCTTATGACCCGAGTGGGCCAGGTCAAATAGTAAAGACAGGGGGTTTCCTTGTCAACAACACCTCTGATGTGATGCTTCCTCCTATCCAGGCAAATGGAGAGAATCTTGACATTGGAGCTTACTCTGCACCAGGAGCCACAAACCTCAAAAAAGACCTGATCATAGGGGATAGTAACGGATACCTCAACTACTACCTAAACAGCGGAACAGAACAGAACCCTGTCTTTACAAACTACTTAAAACTTCAGGAGAAAAGTACATCTACGGCGATCCCAATCAGATGCAAGTCCTATTCTGCACCAGAGATATGTGATTTCAATAATGATGGCAGTTATGACATCCTTGTTGGCAATGAGTTTGGTGATATTATCCTCTTCAAGAATACAGGCGAGCAGGACAGACCGCCAATATTTGAGAGGAAAACCATAGTCTTGGAAGATGTTGGAAGTAATATTGTGCCCAGGATTATTGACTGGAACAAGGATAACAGGAAAGATATTCTGGCTTCTGATAGGCAGGGGTATCTCTGGATATACCTGAACACAGGCACAGATGAGCAGCCTGCTTTTTCAACAGCAACAAAGGTTTGTGTGGGGACTGGCTCTACACCTCTCAAGGTTTCAGGCTATTCTGCTCCTGCCCTTATTGACTGGAATGGAAACGGAAAAGAGGATTTGGTTGTCGGGGATAGTAATGGCTATCTCTGGCTCTTTTTGAACTATGGCATAGAGACACCCCAATTTGACTATGGAACAAAGATGAAGGTTGATGGGGAAGAGGTGGATTGCGGAGAGAATGCCATTCCTTTTGTCTTAGATTATAACAGCGATGAAAAGAAGGATATTTTGATAGGAAATAAGGCTGGTTTGGTCTATCTTTATCAACTGACGCAGGAGCGAAGGAATAGCCCTCCATCTTGCCAGATAAGTCCATTGACAGGAGGAGCAAGAACAGTCAATATTGCCTATGCTCTTTATGATCCGGATGGAGACACAGGGAGAATTCAGGCTGAATATTCGTTGGATGGGTTTACTTGGAAGGAGGCAACTGGCAGCAACAAAGAAAATCTCTTAGCTTCAGTAAGTGGTATCCAGAATATATTCTCCTGGAGCTCAGACCTTGACCTTCCCCAGACAAAGACAGTTGTCTGGCTGCGGATAACACCTTCTGACCCTCTTATAGTTGGAACATCATCCATCTGCTCATTCACCCTTGATAACTTGAATTATCTGCCAGTGGTAAAAAATCTCAAAACTTACGGCAATTCTGGGATAATAAAGATAGCCTTTGATTTAGAGGATGGAGATGGAGAACAAGCGACAATTACCCTGAAATATAACGGCAAAAGCGGAAGTCTTACTGGTACAAGCTATCTTGCCCCAGGGCAGCAAGAGGTCTTCTGGCCGTCTGGGATAAGCCTGTCTGATACAGAGACAACAGTGGTAGTAGAGCTTATGCCTGCGGATCCATCAGGCTATGGTGTGGCTGGTAGCATGACTATTCTGATTAAAAATCTGGGTGTCTCCTCAAAAGAGATTACAACACAAGACAAAGGAAAGGAGCTTACCTTCTCACCGACAAAGATGATTATAAATATAGATAATATTGTAGTGACAGTGGAGGAGATAAAAGAGTTGAATCTTCCAGCATTTGACAGAAGCTTAACTGGGCTATCTGATACCATTAGAAGGATAAAGGCAGTGGAAAAGGCAAGTCCAGACAAGGAGATAACCAGCCTACCAGCCACTCTGTTTATTCCGTATTCTGACCAGTTTAATGATGAGACAGAGGAGAACCTGGCGATATTTGAACTGAGAGACTCAAGCTGGAAACCCTTAAAGAGCAGCGTTGACCTGAATAATGATATGGTAAAGGCTGATATTACCTCCCCTGGTACATTCAGAATAGGGCTTGGCTTTGCTCAGTCTCTTGATAATTTGAGACCTTATCCAAATCCCTGCAAAGCACCAGATAGAGAGGTCACTTTTACAGCGGGAAAAGTCAAGATATTCACGCTAACAGGACAGTTAGTGAGAGAGATTGCCGGTACAACCTGGGATACAAAGAATGAGGCAGGTAAAGAGGTCGCCTCAGGGATGTATATCTGGCTGGCAGAAGGAGAAGGAAAGACCCAGAAGGGAATTGTGGTGATAATAAGATGAAGAGAAAAGTTAGAATACAGGAGTCAGAATTCAGGAGTCAGAATTCAGGAGTCAGGAGTCAGAAGTCAGAAGTCAGAAATTCTGTATTCTGTATTCTGTATTCTGTATTCTCCGTGTCCTCTGTGTCTCTGTGGCTAACAATTACAATGCTCATATTGCCCTTCTCAGTATTTGCCCAGTCCGAATACATCGCTACATCTCCATTGCAATTCCTGAAGATGGGCTCAGGTCCAAGGGTAGAGGCTATGGCTGGTGCCTATGTTGGTCTGGCTGATGATGAGAATGCTGTTTTATTAAACCCAGCAGGATTAGCCAATATAAAGGGAAAGAGGCTTGGTATGTTTCATAGGGCAGGCTTAGTTGGAATAGGCTTAGAGTCTATCTCTTATACCCATCACTTTGAGGAAAGCCCAGCGGGTCTTGGAGCAAATCTTCTCTTTCTTCATAGCCCAAAGATAGATAGGACAAATAATTTAGGTAAAGTTGATGATTTCTCCTGCTATGATGCGGCACTGACCTTAGGCTATGGCAGAGAGGTTAGCCCGGATTTATTGGTAGGGGCATCATTAAGGCTTATTCAGGAAAAACTTGATGACAAAACAGCAAATACAGC
>JAZDOR010000078.1:0-3502 GCA_043798435.1 bacterium | reverse complement strand
AAGAAATGGTACTGGTGGGCAACACATTCACGACTTAAACCTATAGCAGAGGCTAAAAAAGATGATAAAGAGACACCTTGACAACATCCTGACCTATCTTAAATATAGAATAACTAATGCTGTAGCCGAGGGGATAAACAGCAAAATTCAACAGATGAATCAGTAGCAAGGGGATTTAGAAACTTTGAGAATTGCAGGATTGCTATCCTGTTCCATTGTGGAAAGTTAGATATGTATCCACAGAGAAAGCCAGTAGAACCGTAAAGATTATCTGTGTATTTAGTTATATCGCTATCTATCTTTATTTCTGGCGCGAGCTTGTCTGCTATCTCCCTTGCTTTGAAAAGCAATAGAAAAAAGTTATATGCGGACTCATCCCGAAGTTCTGGATCTTTCCAGTCCTGCATTTGATTATATATATCTGCACACTCTGCATCTGTTGCTATGATTTTCTTAAGTTCCTCCGAGTAATCAATTTTTGCTGTCTGACTCGCTTCAGCATACACTCGTGAAGAAAAATGCAGGAATAACATAGCTAAAGAAGCAGTAAGAAGAGACTGAAAAAAGATTCTTCTCAGTCTTCCACTGCTCAATTTGGGTTTAATGAGGGGACTAACCCTCGTATCAACATACCGTAGTTTTGTCATTTGGGTTTTGGATTTCATAAGTAATCCTGAAAAATCCTGAAAATCTGCGTTCTAATTCTCTCTTCTCCGCTTCCCCATCTTCTCCCTTTCTCCTTTTTTACACCTGAATAGTTACTGTAAGACAAGAAATTACCTTCTCCAGTCTTCTCAAAACTTTATCCTTTCCCAAAAGTTCTAAGGTATCAAACAATGGTGGAGAGACACTCCTTCCTGTAACAGCAACCCGCAGGGGATGAAAGATTTCGCCAGCCTTTATATTCGCCTTCTCGGCTAACTGGCGTAGACTTTGTTCACAGGTCTCTTTGGTGAAAGGCTCGGTTTCAGAAAGCACTCCTAATGCCTTCTTTAAGTTTTCCAGAACCCCTTCCTTTCTCAAAATCTTCTCTCCATCCTCCTTAATCTCTATCTCCTCTTTCAAAAAAAAGTCTGCCTGGTCCTTGAGTTCGCTAATCTTCTTTATCCTCTCCCTGTAAAGCTCTAAGACCTTCTTTGTCCAGTCTTTATTGAAACCCGCGAATATCTCACTTGAAAGCTCGACCAATCTATCAATATTAGAAGACCTGATATACTCGCCATTCATCCACAAGAGCTTCTTTGGGTCAAATATCCCGGCAGACTTCCCCACCCGCTTAAGAGAAAATAACTCAATAAGCTCCTTTCTGCTCATTATCTGCTGGCTATCCTCTGTGGAGAAGCCGAGGAGTGCGATGTAATTCACCATAGCCTCAGGAAGAAAGCCTTCGTCCTTGTAATAACCTATGTCGCAAGCCCCATGCCTTTTGGATAAAGGCGTTTTGTCCTGACCAAAGATTAGAGGTAGATGTCCAAACTCTGGAGGGCAAATCCCTAAGGCAGAATATAGGAGTATCTGCTTTGGTGTGTTTGAGATATGGTCATCTCCCCTCAAGATATGCGTTATCCCCATCAAGGCATCATCTATGGCACAGACAAAGTTATATGTTGGAATTCCATCTGACCTGACAATAACAAAGTCGCCCAAAGTTACCGAGGAAAATTCCATCTCTCCTTTGATGAGGTCAGTAAATTTTATCTTCCCCTGCGGCACAGAAAATCTCAGAGTATAGGGCTTTGGCACATCTGCTTTCCCTTTGCACCTACCATCATAGATTGGAGATCTCCCTTCTGCCTGTTGCTTCTTTCTCATATCAGAGAGTTCATCCTGGGTGCAGTAGCATTTGTAAGCCGCACCCTCTGCCAAAAGCCTTTCTGCCTTTTCCTGATAAATGGCAAGTCTATCTGACTGATGGTATGGACCCTCATCCCACTCAATTCCAAGCCACTCCAAACCTTTTAATATTGCATCTACTGACTCTTTTGTTGACCTTGCAAAATCAGTATCCTCTATCCTGAGCAAGAACTTACCGCCAATCTTTTTAGCATACAGATAGTTGAATAGGGCAGTCCTTGCCCCTCCAAGATGTAGATAACCTGTAGGTGCCGGTGCAAATCTTGTTTTCATTTCTTATAAGTTTTAGTGTATATATGCAATCCGATAGATAACTTGATAGTATAGGAATTTCCTCTTTTGTTCTGGTTCTGCCAGAACCTTATATTTCTTGCTACTGCAAGAAATATCTTGATATAAATAGCACACGGATAACGCTGATGAGACGGATATTCACAGATTTTTTATATTTTAATCTGTGCAAATCTGTCTAATCCGTGTCATCCGTGTGCTATTTTTGAAATGCTAAATGATAATTTTGCAATTTGCAATGAATTTATGTAGTTTCTGTAGGTGTGCCAAAGGATGGAGTAGAAAGACCTTCAGTCTGTAGCCACTCAGAGCCTATCTTCTTCAGCTCTCTATAAATTGCCCCAGCCTCCTTCTTCTTTCCTAAAGCATTATAGCACCTGGCTATTCTAAAAGAGGCATATTCATAAAGAAATTGGTCTTTGTTTACCTTTTTATAGGTATCAATAGCCTTCTGGTAATCGCCCTTCTCCTCATAGATGTTAGCAAGGTTGACCAATGAAGAGGTAGAAAGCCAATCGTCTGGAGCTTTTTGCACAAATTGAGAGATACTCTTCTCTGCTACTGCATAATCCTTTAAGCCTCTCTCTGACAACCCTTTGTAGTATGAAATAACCTTAGCCAAATCCCCCTTGTTATGCTTGGCCAGAAATCCCTCAACCGCAACCTTTCCCCCTCTCCATCTCTCTTCATTATTTTGCCCAAGATGGAATGAATTGAAGGTTTGAAAAAAAGCAGTCTCTTTTCCCTCTCCTATCCTATTTATAAAAAAGGAGATTCCCCATATCAGAAAGAGGGCACCAGCAAAGATACCAGCTCCAAGCTTAAGCTTCTCCGGGTTATCCTTCACAAATATCACAGATTCCCGAAGAAACTCCGCCACCTCATTCTTTTTCAGGTCTTTTCTTGTAATTCTCTTTGGCTTTGGCATAGTAAAAGTATATTTTGAAACATCTCTCCCTGTCAACAAAATCTCTTGCAACCTATTCAACTATAATCGTTCAGGCTATATTTAAGATGCAGGAAGAAAGGAGAAAGGGGGAAGATGGAAAAACGGAGAAGAATTAGAACGCAGATTTTCAGGATTTTTCAGGATTACAAAAGATTCTTATTTCCCATATTTCGCACCCTACAATAGGGATTAGCTAAACTTTTTGAACTTTTGAAAAAATACTTAAGGTTTATACATAATATGCCGATATATAATATGTATGCAACATATTTCTGAAGATAAGATCAAATACTTCGCAAGATCAATTGGCTCATTGGTTCTTCTTGCACCAATCCTAAAAAAAATGAAGATTGCCGAAATCATCGACCGTATCTGCCCTGCTAATGAACAGCAACTATTAAGCCATGG
>JAZDOR010000098.1:0-5589 GCA_043798435.1 bacterium | reverse complement strand
GCTATCAAACAACAAGAATGTTATCATTGAGATGCAGGTATTGAATGTAGAGGGGTTTGAAAAAAGGGTTTTATACAATGCCGCTAAAGCATATTCTACCCAACTCCCAAAAGGAGAAGATTTTACTACCCTTGAACCTATCATTGCTCTGACTATTACAGATTTTGTAATGTTTAAGGAGATAGAGGATATTATTACCTATTTCAAGCTCATAGAAAAAACCTCATTAATAAAATATAATGATGAGATAGAACTAATCTTTATTGAGCTACCAAAATTCAAGAAAGATGAAAATGAATTAGATAGCATTACAGATAAATGGATATACTTTATAAAGAATGCTGGAAGGCTTGAATATACTCCAAAGACATTAGAAAAGGAACTGGAGATAAAAAAGGCATTTGAGATAGCCAATACTGCGGGATTGAGTAAAGAGGAATTAGAGGCACAGCATAAGAGACTTGATTTTATCTATCTACAGAAGGGGTCTATTAAGCTTGCCTTAAAACAAGGATTAAAACAAGGATTAAAACAAGGATTAGAGCAAGGATTGGAGCAAGGATTGGAGCAAGGATTGGAGCAAGGATTGGAGCAAGGATTAGAGCAAGGTATAGAGCAAGGTATAGAGCAAGGCAAAATAGAAGGCAAGATAGAGGTAGCGAAAGCCCTTTTAAGTTTGGGAGATGATATTGAAAGGGTATCAAAGGCTACTGGTTTAACCATAGAGGAAATTCAAGCCTCAGAAAAGTAATTACGTAGAAAGGCTTCCACAAACTTTGCAAGATGAAATTGCGGAATATTTGTTAGAAGATATTAAGGGTGAATTCAAAAAAGAGCTCTCTATAGATGTGATAAAACCAAGACCAATATTAGCCAAAGTAAGAGAGGCACTATTTTCATCGCTTGGTGATAGGGTAGTGGATGCAAACTTCCTTGACCTGTATGCTGGGACAGGTAGATGTGGTATAGAGGCACTGAAAAGGGGTGCAAAATTTGCTGTTTTTGTTGAGAAGAATAGAGTTACTGCAGAAAGATTGAGAATAGCGATAAGAGAGCTTGGTTTCGAAGAGAAAGCTCGGGTTTTGAATAGGGATGCATTCTCTGCGATACGGCAACTAAAGGAACAGTTTGACATCATCTTTCTTGGTCCACCATACAAAGACTTTTTGGTAAATAAGACGGTTGAGGCTATCGCTCTTGCCGATATCTTAAATTCAGGCGGAATAATTATTGCTGAGCATCATAAGAAGGAACTTGTGGAAGATAAAATAGCCTCTTTCGTTCGTGTAAAAGAGAGGAGATATGGTGAAACAACACTCTCTTTCTATGCTTAGAAGAATAAAGCTCACCCTTTCTTATGATGGGACAGATTACTATGGCTTTCAGAGACAGAAAGATAAGCCAAGTGTGCAAGGCAGGTTAGAAGAGGCTTTATTTAAGATAACTAAATGCGAGATACAGATACAGGGTGCGTCTCGGATTGACAGGGGTGCACACGCAGAGGCACAGGTTGTCGCCTTCTGGACAGGTTCTAAAATGACGCCAGATGAGATGCAAAGAGCCTTAAATTCCGTTCTTCCTAAGGATATTGTAGTTCTTCTGGCAGAAGAAGTAAGTGGCGATTTTAATCCAAGGCATGCAAAGGAAAGGGTTTATAGATATACTATCTTGAATCAAGAGGTGAGGTCTGTATTCTTTAGAAGATACTCTTATTTTATCCCCATTCACTCAATATTAGAAAGATGCAGGAGGCAACAAAATTTATTATTGGAAGGTATGACTTTTCTCCTTTTTCTGGCAAGGGTTACAGAAATCCCTATAGAGAGATAAAGGAGATAAAGATTAAAAAGGGGTTGGGAAAGCATAAAGAAAGGCTTATTATCTTTGATATTACTGGTGATAGCTTCTTGCCCCATATGATAAGGGGAATAATAGGCTCTCTGCTTGAGGTTGGCAGATGCAAGAAAGATGTTTTGCATCTCAAGGATATTTTGGAAAAGAGAGCAGAAAAGCCCTCTATTATTCCGTCTTTGGGGCTTTCGCTCTCTGAGGTAAGATACTATACTAAAATAAATGTAAATTGCAAATCGTAAAATGACAGAATTCAGAATACAGAATTCAGAATACAGAATAGATACAGGTTCTTTCATTCTGACTCCTGAATTCTGACTCCTGAATTCTATTTAGTTTTTTGGAAACCTGATTTATTTGGGTATAAAATGATTATAGTTATATCTTCTCCCTCTGGTGGAGGAAAGACGACTATCGCCAAAGGTCTTCTTGCAATATTTCCTGATTTTAAGCTCTGTCGCTCTTATACGACAAGGACGCAGAGGACTGGGGTAGGAGAAGAAAAATATATATTCGTCTCCAAAGAAGAGTTTGAGGAGACAATAAGAAAGGGTGGGTTTATAGAATGGGCAGAGGTCTTTGGTGATTATTACGGAACACCTATCTTTGAGTTTTCTTCCTTGTTAGACAAAGGAGCAGACATCCTTTTGGATATAGATGTTGATGGTGCGGAAAAGATAAAGGTTTTGTATCCAAGTGCTGTTCTGGTTTTTCTTCTTTTGCCTTCTATCTCTGAGCTGAAAAGAAGATTGATTGAGAGGAAAAGAGAGAGTGAGGAAGAGCTTATTGAGAGGCTTAAAAGGGCTGAGATGGAGATAAAGAGGTCGGAAAATTACGATTATAGGGTAGTAAATGAGGAGATAGAAAAGACGATCTTTTTGATAAAAGAGATAATTGAAAAAGAAAAGCGTTCAGCTAATAAAAATAACTGAAGGCTATTAAAAAAGAAAGGAGGAAGAAAGATGTTGTATGATATTGAAAGGCTTTTGGATGGCGTAGAGAACAGATTTAAGCTAGTGAATATCCTGGCTGAAAGGGCAAGAGAGTTAGGAAGGGGTGCTGTCAGCGAGGCAGAATCAGAGACAAAAAAGGTAATTCCTTTGGTGCTGCAAGAGAAGTTAGATGGCAGGATCCAATATAAAAAACATAAAGAACATGAAGAATAAAAAGATAGTTTTTTGAGTATTTATGTAAATGGCTAAGGTAATTGCTGTTTGTGGAAAGGGTGGGATGGGGAAGACGACAGTCTCTGGACTTATTGTCAGGGCACTCAAGGAGAGAAACCTTTCTCCTATTTTGGCAGTTGATGCGGACCCAAGTATGAATCTGAACATTACGCTTGGTGTCAACATCGGAGAGACAGTGGGTAATATCAGGGAGGAGGCTAAGCCAGAAAAAGGGAAACGGCCTCTATCTATGAGCTTAACAGAGTATTTTGAGTTACAGGTCAATCTCTCCTTGATAGAAGCAGATTCTTTTGACCTCTTAGTTATGGGTCGTCCAGAGGGAAAGGGTTGTTACTGCTCTGCCAATAGCAATCTGAGAGAAACACTAAAAAAGCTCGTCTCTGCGTATAGATATGTGGTGATTGACAATGAGGCTGGAATGGAACATATCAGCAGGCAGACAGATGGCTCAGTAGATATTATGCTTATTGTTTCGGACACTACTCCAAAGGGATTGACAGCGGCATATAGAACACAGGAGCTGATTAAAGGGTTGGAGAATGAGGTTAAAAATACCTTCCTTATTATCAATCGAACAACAGGAGAGAAGATGCCCTCAGTTCAAATCCCAGTGGCAGGATACCTCAGAACAGACCCTATTCTCTCAAGGATTGAGTTGGCTGGAAGGTCAATCTTTGAATTGCCAACTGATGCCCCGATTTATCAAGATTTACAAGGTATATTAAAAGGAATAGATTGTGTTTTGGGTGATGACTTTAAGGAGGAGGAAGATGGAAAACAATGAGGAGTTAGTAGAAGGGTTAGTAATGGATAAATTTGCTGATTTTGGTTTGAGCAAGGAGATGCTTCAGACAATGGAAAACATGGGTTTTGAGGAGCCTACGCCTATTCAGGAGAAGGCTATCCCTGTTATTATGCAGGGAAGGGATATGATTGGACAGGCTCAGACAGGGACAGGCAAGACAGCAGCATTTGGGATACCTGTTGTAGAAAAGATTGACAAGGGGATGTTTCCTGTCCAGGTAATTATCTTAACACCTACCAGAGAACTTGCCATACAGGTTGCTGAGGAGATGAATAAGATTGGTAAGTTAAGCCGGGTCTCTGCCTTTCCGATATATGGCGGTTCATCAATGGAGCGGCAGATAAAGATGCTTAAAAGAGGCGTGCATATTGTGGTTGGAACACCTGGCAGGGTTCTTGACCATATAAACAGAGGCACCCTTAAACTTGATGAGGTAAAAATAGTCATTCTGGATGAGGCGGATGAGATGCTGGATATGGGTTTTATAGACGACATAACTACCATATTAAACCATACCCCAAAACAGAGGCAGACACTTTTATTTTCAGCAACGATGCCTGAGGCGATAATCAGGGTATCTAAGCAATATATGGTCTCACCCGAGAAGATTACGATAAGCACAAATATACTTACCGCACCAAAGATAGACCAGATATTCTATGAGGTAAGGGAATCAGAAAAGATAGATGCACTTGCCAGGCTGATAGATGCAGAGGATTCCGACCTGTTTCTTGTCTTCTGTCATACCAAAAGAGATGTAGATGATGTTGCGGCAAGCCTTAAAAACAGGGGATATGATGCAGAGACAATCCACGGCGACTTCAGTCAGTCCCAGAGGGAGTCTGTTATGAAGAGGTTCAAGAGCAACATGATAGATGTTCTTGTGGCTACAGATGTTGCTGCCAGGGGTCTGGATATAAGCAATATATCGCATGTTGTCAACTACAGCATACCGCAGAATCCTGATTCATATATTCATAGGATAGGCAGGACAGGAAGGGCAGGCAAGAGCGGTGTTGCCATAACATTTGTGACACCAAGAGAGGATAGGCAGTTAAGGTTCATTCAGTCTGTTGCAAAAATAAAGATACGAAAGGGTAAACTGCCAAGCCGTATTGATGTGATTAGGGCAAAGGTTGAGACTATGAAGGAAAAGATTCAGGAGTTTATTAATGATAAAAAGTTTGATACATATCTTGAGTTGGCAGGCAAACTCACTACCGAGATTACACCAATTGAGGCAACAGCAGCCCTTTTGAAATTTCATATAGAGGGATTTGGGGAAGGAGAGGAAATAGCTGCAGAGGATACAGGTGCCCAGCAGGGTATGGTGAGACTGTTTATGAATGTGGGCAGGCAACAGAGAATAAATGCAGGCGATGTGGTCAGGTCAATCGCTGAAAAGGCAGGCATAGCAGGTAGATCCATAGGAGAGATAAGTATATTTGACAATTTTACATTTGTTGAAGTCCCGAAGGAAAATGCGGAAAAGGTAATAGAGGTTATGCATCAGAGTATGCTGTCAGGTAAAAAGGTTGCTGTAGCAAAGGCAAGACCAAAATAATAAATGGTAAAAATCAAAGATTTACCAAAACATAAAAGGCCCAGAGAAAAACTGTCTGAAAAAGGTGCTGAGAATGTAAGTGATGCTGAACTTTTGGCAATTCTTATTCGTATCGGGCGAGCCGGTAAAAGCGCCTTGGATATTGCCAGAGAAACCTTGAAAAAGTATCCCCTATCAAAACT
>JAZDOR010000097.1:0-8985 GCA_043798435.1 bacterium | reverse complement strand
GCTATCAAACAACAAGAATGTTATCATTGAGATGCAGGTATTGAATGTAGAGGGGTTTGAAAAAAGGGTTTTATACAATGCCGCTAAAGCATATTCTACCCAACTCCCAAAAGGAGAAGATTTTACTACCCTTGAACCTATTATTGCTCTGACTATTACAGATTTTGTAATGTTTAAGGAGATAAAGGATATTATTACCTATTTCAAGCTCATAGAAAAAAAGACACTAATAAAATATAATGATGAGATAGAACTAATTTTTATTGAGCTACCAAAATTTAACAAAGATGAAAATGAATTAGATAGCATTACAGATAAATGGATATACTTTATAAAGAATGCAGGGAAACTTGAGTATATACCGAAGAATCTAAGCAAAGAGGTTGAAATAGAGAAGGCTTTTGAGATAGCCAATACTGCCGGTATGAGCAAAGAGGAGCTTGAGGTACAACATAAGAAACGCGATTTTATCTGGATGCAAAAGGGTTCTCTGAAGCTTGCTTCAAAACAAGGTATGGAAAAAGGATTAGAGCAAGGATTAAAGCAAGGCAAAATAGAAGGCAAAATAGAGGTGGCGAAACTCCTTTTAAGTTTGGGAGATGATATTGAAAGGGTATCAAAAGCTACTGGTTTAACTACAGATGAAATTGAAAAGATTAAATAAAAAAGATTTAGTAATCCGATTACTAAAAATTTAAGGAGGTATAAAACTATGAAAAGGTTTTCAGAATTTGTGGGGCTTTTGGTTTTGGGGGTGATGAGTGTGGCGAGCTATAAGTTGATGATACAAAATGAATTAATTGATACCAACAGAAAGAATAGAAAGCAAGATTCTTCTGATAAGGGGTCAGAAGGTAATGCTGGATAGAGATTTGGCAGAGCTGTATGGGGTAACCACAGGAAATCTGAATAAAGCTGTTAGGAGGAACTTGGAAAGATTTCCTGAAGATTTTATGCTTCAATTAACAAAAGAAGAGTTTGATGCTTTGATATTCCATTTTGGAATCTCAAAAACCGAAGGCCGTGGCGGAAGAAGATATCTGCCCTATGCCTTCACAGAACAAGGTGTGGCTATGCTTTCTTCTGTGCTTAACAGCAAAAGAGCCATCCTGGTCAATATCCAGATTATGAGGGCATTTACAAGGATTAGAAGAATACTGGCATCCCATGAAGAGTTAAGAAAAAAGATTGAAGAACACGACACACAAATTCAAGCCATCTTTGAAGCAATTCGTCAGTTAATGACTCTACCTACAAAAGAGACAAAAAAGATAGGGTTTAGAAAGGATAAAGATAATTGAAAAGAAGATTAAAAAAAGGAGGAAAAGATGAAAAAGTTTTTAGGATTTGTGGGGATTTTTGGGGTTTTGGGGTTGAGGAATTTTATTAAGAAAGAGATAAAATCTAAGCTGGATGTCTCTGCTGATAATGAGGTTGCTTTGAGATGGAAGAAAAAGATATAATAGAGATCACCAAATCAATATTAGGTAAGACTATAAGACTCACTCTCAAACAGTGGTTTCATATAACTGAATCACATGATTACATGGCAGGAAATATTACGAATATTATGGAGACAATGAATTCTCCCGACTATATTGTGAAGGGCTTAAAGGATGAACTGATTGCTATAAAACACTATCATACAACAAACTTAGGAGAAAAATATTGTGTAGTGATTTACAAAGAGAATAAAGATGGCTTTATCATCACCAGTTTTTTTACATCTAAACCAGAGACTATAAAAAAAGGAGGTGTAATATGGCAAAAGTAAAGGAGTTTGATCTTTCAGCAATTCCCTATCTGGTCAAATTCGGACAAAAACACTATTGGGTTGATTATGATGATGAAACAGATACCCTCTATGTCAGTTTCAGAAAACCCCAATCTGCTAATGACAGTGTTATGAAAAATAACTTCATTTACCACTATGATGATGAACAGATTGTTGGTATAACAGTTTTACATGCAGGGGATCAAGCCTAAAATGCCGATTAAAAATTTAGAACATAAAGCAAAAGCTTTGTTAGGCAAACATATAGAAAATAATTTAAGGAGGAAAAAAGATGAAGAAGATGTTATGGAGTGCATTGACCGTGTCAATGCAAATGGTATGGAGTGCATTGACCGTGTCAATGCGGATAAGGGTATGGAGTGCATTGACCGTGTCAATGCGGATGGTGTGGAGTGCATTGACCGTGTCAATGCGGATGTGGAGTGCATTGACCGTGTCAATGCGGATGTGGAGTGCATTGACCGTGTCAATGCGGATAGTATGGAGTGCATTGACCGTGTCAATGCGGATGTGGAGTGCATTAACCGTGTCAATGCGGATAAGGGTATGGAGTGCATTGACCGTGTCAATGCAAATGGTGTGGAGTGCATTGACCGTGTCAATGCGGATGGTGTGGAGTGCATTGACCGTGTCAATGCAAATGGTGTGGAGTGCATTGACCGTGTCAATGCGGATAAGGGTATGGAGTGCATTGACCGTGTCAATGCAAATAGGTGTTTTGGTTTTGGGGATAGGTTTGGCAGACCCTTCCTTTGCAGGGATTTATGTGCCAGAGGGGCAAGGCACAAAGGCTGTTTCTGACACCAGCAAGCCAAAGATAGACTTTGCCAGGCTCTCTATCCCCTTTATTGAGAACAAGGGTCAGATTAGCAATGAGGATGTCCTCTACTATGCCTCCTGCTTCTTTGGAAATGTCTGGGTTACCAATGATGGCAATATTACCTATAGCCTGCCTTCTGGCACGGTAAGTGGTGTAAGCATAAGGGAAACCTTCCCTGATAGGCTTAATCCCAGGATAGAAGCAAAAGACCAGGCAGAAACAAAGATAAACTACTTTATCGGAGGTTCTGATAATTGGAAGACAAACATCCCTGCATACAATGAGGTCTCGCTCGGTGAGGTCTATCCAGGCATAAACCTCTCCCTCAAGGCTTATGGAAATAATGTAGAAAAGCTCTTTACTCTCCTGCCAGGTGCCTTACCAGAGCGTATCAAGGTCCGATTAGAGGGATGCTCCTGCCTTTCTATAAATAAAGAGGGATGCCTTGAGATTGCCACAGAGATAGGCAGTATAAAAATGACAAGACCCATAGCCTATCAGGATACAACAAAAGGAAGAGATTATATAGATGTAGCCTACAAAACAGAGGGAAATACTTATGGCTTTACCATAGGTGAATATAACCAGGACCTACCCCTTATCATTGACCCCCTCCTTGCCTCCACCTTCTTAGGAGGAAGTGGTAGTGATTATGGCAACTCAATTGCCATTGGCACCTCTGGCGATGTTTTTGTAACAGGATTTACTGCTTCATCCAACTTTCCTACTACAACTGGTGCCTATGATACCTCTTATAATGGCAACGATGATGCCTTCATTTCACGCTTAAGCCCTGATCTTAAAACCCTTGTTGCTTCCACATTCCTTGGAGGAGGTAATAGTGATCAGAGCAAGTCAATTGCCATAGGCGCCTCAGGGGATGTTTTTGTAACAGGATATACTTATTCATCCAACTTTCCTACTACAACTGGTGTCACTCGTAATGGCAACTTGGATGCCTTCATTTCCCGCTTAACCCCTGATCTTAGCTCCCTTGTTGCCTCCACATTCCTGGGAGGAAGTAATCATGATTATGGCTACTCAATTGCCATAGGCACCTCAGGGGATGTTTTTGTAACAGGATATACTGGTTCATCCGACTTCCCTACTACGCAGGATGCCTATGATACCTCTTATAATGGCTCCAATGATGTCTTCATTTCCCGCTTAACCCCTAATCTTGGCTCCCTTGTTGCCTCCACATTCCTGGGAGGAAGTAATCATGATTATGGCCACTCAATTGCCATTGGCACCTCAGGCGATGTTTTTGTAACAGGATATACTGCTTCATCCAACTTTCCTACTACAACTGGTACCTCTCATAATGGCAGCTGTGATGCCTTCATTTCCCGCTTAAGCCCTGATTTATCTGCTTTTTCTGTAACTGGTTCGGTTACAGTCTATCCAGGTGGTGCAACCTACCCCACTATCCAGGCAGGAGTAGATGCCTGCCCTGTCGGTGGCACAGTGTCGGCTTCTGCCGGGACTTATCCTGAGGCGGTTTATATTGACAAGCGGATTGCCTTGGTTGGGCAAGGGACTCCTACGATTGCTACAAGCACAATCCCGGTAACCTTTAATAGTAATGATGCAACTGGTGCTTTAATATATGGGTTTATGATTACTGGAGCAGTGGTAGCTGAGGGTGATGATGGAGCTGGGATATTTTGTAAAGGTGGGGCAAAACCAATCATTGCCAACAATATAATTGCAAATAATGGTGATGAGGGTATCCGCTATGACAATGCCTCTGGTGGCACTATCACCAACAACACCATATCAGGGAGTAACGATGGCATCCTCCTTTATTCTTCCTCCTCCCCATCCATCACCAACAACACCCTGACAGGGAATAGTAATGGCATCTGCTGCGACTCCTCCTCCCTATCCATCACCAACAACACCATATCAGGGAATAAAGAGAGGGGCATTAACTGTAACTCCTCTTCTCCTCTCATTATCAACAACACAATATCAAAGAATAACAATTATGGCATCTGCAACGAGAACGGTTCCCCAACAATTACTAATAACATAATAACAGGTAATGGCGATGGCATTCACTGCAACAATTCCTCTCCAATCATCACCAATAACACTATATCAGAGAATAACAATAATGGTATTGGCGGCTGGGGTATTAGCAATACCTTCTCTTTCTCCCCATTCATCACCAATAACATCATTACTAAAAACAAAGCAAATGGCATCTATAATGATCCTAATTATTCAAATTCAGGCACCCCAACCATTAACTACAACTGTGTCTGGGGGAATATAATGATTGATTACTTTGGCTGCTCTGCTGGACCAAAAGACATCTCTGCCAATCCCCAATTCATTGGAGAAGGTGACTATCACCTTGGCTCTTCCTCCCCCTGCATAGACAAAGGCTCAAACACAGCACCAAAAATCCCCTTAACCGACAAAGACGGCAAGCCCAGAATATACCCAATAGGTGGCACAGTTGACATTGGTGCTTATGAGTTTCAAGGAACATCCACACTAGGCACAATTACAAAGATACGGATAGATAATCAGGCAGGTCAAGAGATTGGGACAACAAACATCACCACAGATGGTACCCTTACCCTTTACCTTAGAGGTTATTGTGGCACTGATACTGGGACCTATCTCTTAGGCACATGGTCTATCTCAGGTGATATTGGAAGCCTGTCCTCAACCTATGGCACATACACAGTCTTTTATCCAACCACAGTTGGTATCGGCACCATATCAGCTACAGACTCTGCCCACACAGACACAACAGGGGCAATCACAGTTACCTATGGCACTCCAATAGCTTTCAGCTTTCAGCCTTCAGCCTTCAGCCTTACTGCTGATGGCTCTATCACCTTCTCTGCCATTGCCAAAGATTCAGATGGCAACACCTGGACAGTCACCACGGCTACCTTCTCCGAAGATGACCCTGTTGGCACAATGACAGCCAATATCTACTATCCAGGCCAGGTTGGCACCTGGACAATCACAGGAACATATACCAACATTATTGCAACTGCCACGGTCTTTGTCTTACATGGCTCTGCCACAAGCCTTACCATCACACCAGCCACCTCCACCCTAACCGTAGGTAGCCAACAGACCTATACAGGCACAGCCACAGACTCTGATGGCAATCAATGGGATGAGACAAATATTGCTTGGTCAACCACTGATCCAAAAGGCACATTTACCAAGAACACATACTACCCAGGCACAGTAGGCACCTGGACAATTACAGGCACCCTCTCTAACCTTGTTGCTACGGCTACAGTCTTTGTTTCCCTTTCCATAGAATATGGCACAATCATAGGCAGGGTATTAAACATATTGACCAAAGAGCCGATTCAAGGGGCAACTATCACTATTAACTCAGTCTCTACCACCACTGACCTTAATGGCTCATACACCATCACCATCACCCTTCCAACTATCACTATTGGCTCACCATTCCCCCTTCCAACTGGCCCTTATACCATTACTGTTTCCTCCACCAGCTACTATGAATCAAAAGAGAGCTTCTATCTTTCATCTAAGATAACACAAAAGGATTTCTCCCTCTGCCCAAGGAAGCGGAATATTCCACAAGATACCTGGACAATGTTCTCCATCCCTGTTATGCCAGATCAGATTGGAGCATCCCTGACCCCAGAAAAGCTTTTTGAGAGAGTCCCAGCTAATTTTAAGATATGTAGATGGGAGCCACAGGCAGAAGATATGGGAGGCTCACAGATGAGGTATAGGGTAGTTGATAAAATAGAGCCAAACAAGGGTTACTGGCTAAAGGTCTATGGAGAACAGGCAAATATTCTATCTAAAGGCGAACCTCAAGAAGACCCAGTTTCTATCCCTCTATATACTGGGTGGAATATGATTGGCTGTCCATTCACCAAGCCTGCAAGTATAAATGGCTCATACACCCTATGGACATGGACAGGAAAAGGGTATGTAACCTCAACAGGTCTCTCTCCTTGGCAGGGATACTGGATACAGGCAAAAACAGATACCACAATAAGTATTAAAATCCAAAATCCAAAATCCAAAATCCAAAATTTAGAAGAGAATTTAGACTGGAAGATAAAGCTCTATGCTACATCAGGGAAATATGAGGATAACTACAATATCCTTGGGGTGGCAAAGGATGCAACTTTAGGAGTAGACAGGTTTGACCTATCAAAGCCACCGGCAATGGAAGGGCTATATTGCAGTTTTGATGGAGGGCTGGCAAAGGATATAAGAGAAGAGGGAGCAGACTCCTATCTCTGGAACCTGAACATCCAGAGCCAAGCACCAACAACCTTAAGCTGGGTAATTGAGGGTGTCCCGGAGGATTATGAGGTCTGGTTGATAGATGGGGATAAAGCCATTGATATGAGGAAGAATTCAGAATTCAGAATTCAGAATTCAGAATTAAAAATAAAGATTATGAAACCGAATACTGGGCTGGTGATTGAAAAATTGGAGATAACAGACCTTATAAGCTATCCAAACCCAACTTCAGGTGAGGTAACTTTTAGAGCAAATCTACTTACATCAGGGGCTGGGCTTTCTGCCAGGCTCTATAATATTCTTGGACAAGTAGTAAGGGAGCAGGAGCTGACACACACACCTTCCAAGTCCTGGGCAAGGTTTGACAAAAATAGCCAGAGCTACATCTATGAGTCAGGCTACTCCTGCCTAAATAATTCCAACCAAAGGCTGGCGAATGGATTATACTTCTTCCAGATAACAGCATCAGAAAATGGAAAGTCAGTCAGTAAGATTGGAAGGATGGTGATAAGCAAATAAAGATAACCGCAGAGGACGCAGAGAATAGGGATATGATTAAAATTAGGGTTCTACCGGGTTTTGTGTGGAAAATAGATAATATTTTCATTGCAAAATTAGCATTGCAAAATTAGCAATTATCAATGGAAAGAGAGACAGAGAAGAAAACAGGCAACGATTTGGCAGAGCGATTACTTCATTTTATTGTAGAGTGCGAAGAGCTATGTGCAATCATTGCCAAAAGTATCATTACAGCGAAAGAAAAATAATTTTGAAATGCTAAAATGCTAATTTTACAATTTGCATTGAATTATTTAAAAATAATCATTTGATTCCACAAAAAACCCTGAAGAGCCAAAATTAGAATCGTCTCCAACAAAACAATGCAAATTTGCCAAATTCAGGTAGAGGTTATTTTATGAAGAACTTTAGGGTGGCCATTAGGCTACCAATGATGGTTACGATTCCAATGAAAGATGCTACTATCCATTTGTATAGGTCGGTGATTCTGTCGTGTATTTTAGCAAACCTTTCATCCATTTTAGCAAACCTTTCATCCATTTTGGCAAACCTTTCATTAAACCTTTCATCCATCTTAGTAAACTTTTCATCCATCTTGGCAAACCTTTCATTAAATCTTTCATTCATACTAGTAAACCTTTCATCCATCTTAGTAAACCTTTCATCCATCAGGTTTCGTATGGCAACCAGTTCTGTGTCAAGATGGAGGATGTGGTTATACTGGCTTTTTAGAAGCAGAGGAATGGCGTGGTCCATACTGAGGGTGCCTGTTTTCTCTATCTCATCCCGGGCCTTGCGGGCCGCCTTTTCTATGAGTGCAAGTAATATTTTGTCTGTTTCCTTCTCTATCTCTATGTCTAAACCTGGCATAGTGATAATATAATAATGGTGATTAGGCTTTGTCAACAGATTACTTTAGATTCACAGATTTTTTTAATACTTAAGGAAAGCGTCTTTGTCGCATAATTTGTGCGATGGGGACGCTTTTTTATTTACTGGGGGCAAGAGAGAAATATTTATTAAATCCTTTACCGCAAAGTTCGCCAAGAATGTAACTATTTACCGAGAGTGAAGCAAAAGATAATTATTCACCTTTAGGGCACCGCTGAGAACGCAGAGAATTTACAAAATTTTTAAGTTTTTATTTCTCTGTGCTCTCTGCGACCTCTAAAGGTTAATCTTTTCTTCAGACGGCTAAAGTGTTACCCAAGAATTATAAACCTTCTTCCCTTTGTGTCCTCTGCGGTTAAATCTTTACCGCAAATTTTTTGGTTTTCATATAAGTTCTAAGTATGCGTTTAGTATTCTAAACATAGAAGGTTTTGGGTGTCAGGTTAATAGAATACCTGAAAGCTGAAAAAGGTGTCAGGTATACCCAAATAAATCAGGTTTCCAAAAATTAAGAGTAAGCTAAGGATAAAAATCAAAAATAAAAAATCAAATATTTCCCATATTTCGCACCCTACAATAGGGATTAGCTAAACTTTTTGAACTTTTGAAAAAATACTTAAGGTTTATACATAATATGCCGATATATAATATGTATGCAACCTATTTCTGAAGATAAGATCAAATACTTCGC
>JAZDOR010000088.1:0-6428 GCA_043798435.1 bacterium | reverse complement strand
TTTTTTGGATTTTAAGGAAAGTGTCATTAAATTTTTCAGGGATATTTCTATCTATAGACCTGAGCTTAAAAGTTTACTTACAGAGAATTTTCAACTCATAGGAAGCTGAATTTTTTCGCAAACCAATTTTTATTGGGTATAATACATTTTTCCTTGCATACGAAGGGGATGAGCAGGTAAAATAAAGTTTATGGCTCAACCGATGGACATTCAGGTAGGTTTTGCCCAACAGGTAAGCATTGCTGGGCAGCAACAGCTCCATCAGCAACAACCCATCACCCACCAGGAGCACATTGGAAAAAAGGTAGAATCTATAGCAGCAGAAGAAGCGACCAAGGTTCAGAACACAGAAAAGAGTGGTCAGGGAGGAAAGATAGAAGAAAAGAGAGGTGTTAGAAGGTTTATCAAGAGGAAAAGGGATAAAAAGAAAGAGGCCGAGCAAGAAGAATTGCAGGAAAAAGCAGTAGAATATGGAAAAGGAGGTATTATAGATGTTACAGTTTGAATCAGACAGGTTAAAGAAACTTCCAGCATATATCTTTGCCAGGATTGACAAATTAAAGGAGGAAGAGGCGAAGAAGGGAAAGAGGTTGATCAGCCTTGGGATAGGGGACCCTGACCAGCCGACACCTCCTCATATCATTCGGGCTCTGAAAGAGGCAGTGGATAACCCCAAAACCCATAGCTACCCACCTTATGAAGGGTATAAAGAGCTTAGGGATGCCATCTCTGTCTGGTATAAGAACAGGTTTGATCTCCAGCTTGACCCAGAGTCCGAGATTCTGCCTTTGATTGGTTCAAAGGAGGGCATTGCCCATATACCCTTTGCCTTGATAAACCCAAAGGACAGGGTTCTTGTTCCGGACCCAGGATACCCTGTGTATCATAGCTCCACTATCTTAGCAGGAGGAGAGTCCATAATAGTTCCCCTGTTGCCTGAAAACAGGTTTCTTCCAGACCTGAGCAGGATTGACCCAAAGGGAGCAAAGCTCTTCTTTGTCAACTATCCAAACAACCCCACAGCGGCTACAACTGACACCTCGTATCTCTCTGAGCTTGTTAATTTCGCCAAAGAGAATGAGCTTCTCATCTGCTTTGATGCGGCATACAGCGAGATTTACTTTGATGGAGTAAAACCTCCGAGTATTCTTCAGGTAAAAGGCGGAAAGGATGTGGCTATTGAGTTTCACTCCCTGTCAAAGACCTACAATATGACTGGATGGAGACTGGGGTTTGCTTGCGGGAATAAGGATATTATTGCCAGCCTCGCTAAGCTGAAGACAAACTTAGACTCTGGAATATTTGGGGCTGTTCAGTATGCCGGAATAAAGGCTCTTTTAGGCGACCAAGCTACAGTAGAGGCAAGCCGCAAGCTCTATGAAAGGAGAAGGGATGTATTGGTTGAAGGGTTAGAGAGGTGCGGATTCAAGGTGAATAAGCCTCAAGCCACATTCTATCTCTGGACTCAGATTGAAGGCTCATCTATGGATTTTACAGAAAGGCTTATCAAGGGTTCAGGTGTCGTAGTTACGCCTGGGGTCGGGTTTGGTGAACACGGAGAAGGGTTTATTCGCTTTGCTCTGACCGTTGATGAGGAGAGGCTAAAAGAGGCAGTGGAGAGAATAAGGGCAACACTTTAGCCAATTGAAGCAAAGACTAACCAGTTCTGGTCTTTCTTTCACAATTGATCAAAAGATGTCTTTTAGAGAAAAACACAAAAGTTCAGCTTCAATTTCTCTTCTTGATAGCCAGGAGCAAACCAACACCTGCCATATTTGTCAAAAGGGATGAGCCTCCATAGCTCACAAAAGGAAGCGGAATACCTGTAGCTGGAAGGATGCCAAGGGTGATGCCAATATTGACAAAGAGGGAAACGGCTATCATAGTTGAGATTCCAGCACCCAAAAGCCGTGAAAACCTATCCCCGGCATTTTCTGCAATTTCAAGCCCTCGAAAGACAAGTAAGCCATAGAAAAAAAGAAGAATCATACTACCGATAAATCCAAACTCTTCAGCCCAGACAGAGAATATAAAATCAGTGGTTCTCTCGGGCAGAAATCCTAAATGCGACTGGGTACCCTTCAAAAATCCCATTCCTTTTAATCCACCTCCGCCAATAGCGATTTTAGACTGGATGATGTTGTAACCTGCATCTAATGGGTCAATGGATGGTTTCAAAAAGACGATAAGCCTCTTTTCTTGATATGGCTTCAGAATAAATGAACAAGATAGAGAGAGAAAGACAGAGAGGATAGAGGCAATAAATAAAAACCACACCTTTTTATTCCTGGTAAAATAGGCAAGGCTTGTAAAAATAATAAAAAGAAAGGTTATTATGGAACCCAAACTTAGAAGAACGAGAGAAAGAGAAAGACCGTACTCAAACTTTAATAGAGAGAAAAAGAGAAGGCCTATCCCACCTGTTCCTATCAACACCAAAAGAAAAAGAAAGGGGATCTTTTTTATCTCCGTAAGATAGAGCATAACAAAAAATATAGAGATAAAACTGAGGGATGTTCCTACATCAGGCTGACAGATGATGAGAAAGGTCGGAATCCCATAAATTATACCAGGCAGAATAAGAGAGTGCCAGACATTTGCTTCATCCTTGTCGCAGAGATAGGAAGCTAACATAATTATAACAGCGAGCTTTGCCAGTTCAGATGGCTGAATAGAAATGCCCCCTATTGTAAACCAAGAAGAGACATTCCTTATTGGTGGCATAAAGAGGACGGCAATAAGAAGGAGTAGAGAGGATATGTAAATGAATAAAGAGTTGCGTTTTAAGGTGTGCAGGTTAATAAGTGATAAGGCTATCATTCCAAAAAGCCCAGATACAATCCATATAACCTGCTTCTTCCAGAGAGGCGTAGTCCAATTATAGCTGGCACTATAAATAGAAAGAGATCCAATAATAAGCAAGCCACAAAGGCTAACAGCTAAAATCCAATCAACCCTCTTTACCATACAATATAGTATCTTCCATAAATAATCACACAAAGACACAAAGGTCACAAAGGGGAATATTATAATCTTTGTGTTCTTTGTGGCTCCAGAGTGAGAAAATTTGTGCGAAGATTTATGGAGTTAACTATAGACTTTAGACATCAGACTAATAAATTTGGGTATAACTAATAGAAAAGTCTAAAGTCTATGGTCTGGTGTCTATAGTCTTCTTTAGTATAATCTCCCCACTTATGCCGGTGTCTTTAGCTATTTGAACTCCGTTTCAATATGGAACCTACCCTGATGCTTCCTGCCTCCTTAATTAGGATACCATTTCACATCAGAAGAATTAGTTCCTTCTTAAAAGGTGTTAGCCCAAAATTGACTAAAAACTATCGAACATAGCAGGGAGATAAACCTTACTATATTGTATCAAAGACTATCTTGTCAACCCCATTATTCTTTTTAGAGATAATAATGATGGTGGTATCTATCTTATCTTTGGTAAGCATCTCTAACGGGGTAAACCCATATAAGTATTAAAAAAGATCTTTATTGGCTAATATAAAATAGGACATTTCTATTTAACGGAAAATAGGACATTTCTATTTGTGGCTAACAGACACTGCCTATTTTATTGACAAGAAAGCAAAAAAGAACATATAATATTTTGATGGAAAATTCTGTATCTGTAGTTGAAATCTATGCTAAAGAGCTGCAGAAATTTTTAGAGAATGGAAGTGGACCAGAAACCATAGATACAAATGAGTTTCGAGAGCTTTCAGTAGAAGACATTTCCCTCACCCATCTTTCAGCCCTACCATTAATCCTTGAGCTAAAGAAGAGCAAAACCCCAATAGAGCTCATCAAAAAATCAAGGATATTTCTTGAGGTTCTTATTCAAAACAAGGAGACTGAGGAAGAGGCCTCTCTCATAGGAAGATTTTCTAAGCTATGTGGATTCTTAACCTCCACAATGGCAAGCCAGAACCTTCTTGATTTGATTATGCAACAGGCATTAACTGAGGTCCGAGGAGAGACCGGCAGTTTAATGTTGCTTGATGAGAGGAAAGAGTCTCTTTCTATAAAATCTGCTGTTGGACTTTCGGATGAGATTATAAAGACAACAAAGATAAAAATAGGAGAAGGAATAGCTGGTAATGTGGCCAGAACAGGAGAGCCTATTCTTTTCAACGAAGAGAGCAAGAGAAAAGAGATAAAATCAGCCATCTGCCTGCCACTCTCTGTAAAAGAAGAGATAGTTGGTGTATTGGCCGTAAACCGGATACGGAACACTGTGCCATTCAACAACAAAGACCTTTTTATTCTCTCGTTTTTAGCCAAACTTGCCGCAGCTACTATCATTAACGGTCATCTTCAGAACGAGATAAAAAGGGGGTATCTGGGAACAGTAAAGACACTAATTGCCGCAGTTGAGGCAAAAGATCATTATACGCGAGGACACTCTGAGGCTGTAGCCAGGTATGCTACAGCCATCAGTAAAGAGTTTGGATTCGGCGAAGAGGAGGCAGAAAGGCTCTATATTGCAGGGCTTCTCCATGATATTGGTAAGATTGGCATAAAGGAAGATATTTTACTAAAACCCGGCAAATTGACACGGGAAGAGTATGAGGTAATAAAAGAGCATCCGATGATCGGGGCAAAGATATTGGGGCCCGCTGGTTTCCATCCGGATGTGATGAAGGCTGTCTCTTTTCACCATGAAAGGCCAGATGGCTGGGGCTATCCTCAAGGGATAAAAGGAAACGGCATATATCTGGGAGCCGCGATTATCAATGTAGCTGATACCTTTGATGCGATGACCTCAGAGAGACCATATCGGCCTGCCCTTTCTATTCAAGAGGCAGTAGAAGAACTCAAGAAGCACGCAGGAACACAATTCAATAAAGAGGTTGTAGAAAAATTCTTGATAATATTAGCCAGAAAAGGGGTAGTAAAGGAATAAGAATAGGTAAAAACACTAATGCACGAAAAAGAATTGACACAATTTAAGAATAGCACACGGATTACACAGATTTAACAGATTTTCGCAGATTTTTAATAAATCTATCTGTGTCAATCCGTCTCATCCGTGCAATCAGTGTGCTATTTATAATATTTGTGCCTTGATGACTGAATAGTTACATAGATTTTATGAAGAGCAAGGATGCTTATAATTACGAAAGGGATTTTCTTTGCCAGACCTATAGCAGACCTCCAATTTTATTTGTAAAAGGAGAGGACTGCCGGCTTTGGGACGCTGAAGGCAAAAGCTATTTAGATCTGGTCGGTGGGTTGGCTGTCTGCTCTTTGGGGCATTGTCATCACAAGGTTATTGAGGCTATAAAATCTCAAAGCACATCCCTTATCCACACCTCAAACCTATATTACACTGAACCCCAGCTTGAGCTGGCGAAAAAACTCTCAGAGTTATCCTTTGGTGGAAAAACCTTCTTTTGTAACTCAGGGGCTGAGGCAAATGAAGCAGCTATCAAGTTAGCCAGGCTCTATGGCAAAGGAAGGCATACTATACTTACAGCAAAAGGCTCTTTTCATGGAAGGACATTAGCTACGCTCTCTGCCACAGGACAAGAGAAGATTCAAAAAGGGTTTTCTCCCTTAGTTTCAGGATTCAAGTATATCGAGTTTAACTCACTTAAGTCAGCAGAGGATGCCATTGATGAGGATACTGTGGCTATTATGCTTGAGCCTGTCCAGGGGGAAAGTGGTATCTGGCAAGCAGAAAGGGAGTATCTTTTGGGCTTACGAGACCTCTGCGATAAATACGATCTTCTTCTCATTTTTGATGAGGTTCAGACAGGTATTGGTAGATGCGGCTATCTTTTTGCCTATCAATTTTATGGTATTGAGCCCGATGTTATCACCCTTGCTAAGGGTTTGGCTGGTGGGCTTCCTATCGGAGCAATGATAGCCAAAAAAGGGGTTGCTGATTTATTCACGCCTGGCTCTCATGCCTCAACATTTGGAGGGAATCCTGTGAGTTGCTCGGCAAGTCTGGCTGTGCTTTCTGTTGTTGCGAATGAAGGTTTTCTGCAAGATGTAAGGGATACAGGGGATTACCTGAGAAAGAGACTGAAAGAGATTCCATCTGTCAAGGATGTGAGGGGTATGGGGCTAATGATAGGTGCAACTATTGATGGGGATGCAAAGAAAGTTGTCGCAGATTGCTGCCAGAAGGGTCTCTTGATAAATGCCCCTACACCCCAGATTCTGCGGTTTGTTCCTCCCTTAATTATCACCAAAGAAGAGATTGACGAAGCTATATCAATACTGAAGGAGGTCGTAAGCATTCAGGTAGCGTAAGAAAAGGAAAGGGGAAATGGGGAAAAGGGAGAACAGGGGAGAATTGGAGAAATAGGACGCAGATTAACGCTGATTTACAAGATAGGAATTAAATAAGAATCTGCGCTAATCCTGAAAAATCCTGAAAATCTGCGTTCTAATTCTTCCCCATCTTCCCC
>JAZDOR010000087.1:0-26965 GCA_043798435.1 bacterium | reverse complement strand
TTTTTTGGATTTTAAGGAAAGTGTCATTAAATTTTTCAGGGATATTTCTATCTATAGACCTGAGCTTAAAAGTTTACTTACAGAGAATTTTCAACTCATAGGAAGCTGAATTTTTTCGCAAACCAATTTTTATTGGGTATATTTCATCCCAACTTAGTTTTAATAGCTCCTTTACCTTTGTTTGATTGGCTTAATGCTAACAATACATCTATTGCTAAGCGTTCAAACAATAGAGTGAAATGTGAATGTTTTTCTATCCAGGGTACATCTATAGTCTTTACTCCATGTTTTAGACATTCAATCCTTGGTATCTTGCAGTGTAATATTGTCTGAAACTGCATTGTATCCAAATGCCTCCACTGCCTTTCTTCTCTATTTCCTAAATTCTACCAAGCTCTCCGCATTCCGGACATGGAGCCCTTTCATCTATCGGCCATTTAATCCATACATCTATTCTTAATCCCTCAATATCTACCCCTATTTTTGATACTTCCCAGGGCTCTTTTAACCACAATAATTGACGGTATAACTCTTTGTCTTGCATTACTATCCTCCTTCTTTTTTTGAAGGATAGCTTACTATATTTTTTACCTATTTTTCAACTATTTACCACAAACTTCCCAGAAGAACCGATATTGAGAAAGAGTTGGGAAGATTCCTTCTTGTAATCACACATTATACAAAAGAGACAGTAGTTTCCTATGCTAAGGAGAAAGGTGTAGAGGTAATTCAAATCTTTGAGTGGTAAAAAAAGTTTGACACAAAATATGAGGCTGTATATACTCAAACAACTCGATATAAATTAAGTGGTAGGAGGAAGAGATGTCTGTTATTGAAAAATCCGTTAGACTGGTAGGCTCAAAGGGAGAAAAAGAGGTATCCACCCTTTTTGATTCAGGCTCTACCTATTCCTGCATTTTGCCTGAATTAGCCAAGAGGCTTGGAACGCCCGAACCACTTCCAGAACCAATGGAGTTTGGGACAGCAGAAGATGAAAGGAAGGTTACAGCCAAAGAAGCAGTGAGACTCAACTTCTATCTTGAAGGCTTGCGCTTCTCTGATGAGTTTATGCTGATTCCCAATCTTTCTGAAGAGGCCCTCATCGGAGCAGCTACCATGCAAAAATGGCGAATGAAGTTAGACTTTGAGCACGATGAAGTTATAATAGACCCAAGGGTTACCAAGCTCAGATTGCTAAAGGAAAGGTGTTATGTTGAGAGAACAAAATTTTTCTTGACCGAAATGCTTCTTATGAGCTAAGATAATTAAGATGAAGAAAATAGCTGTTTTAGGGTTTCTTTTTTTTCTTGGGCTAGTCAGCAATGGTTTTTCACAAGATGTTACCAACAGGCAGATTTTAGAAAAATTGGAGAAGCTGGAGACAAAAATAAATGGTATGGATGTAAGAATTGCCAGGCTTGAAGAAGGACAGAAGGGCTTGAAAGAAGAGATAAGAATGGGACAGCAAAACCTCCAGAAACAGATAGAGGGGCTTCAGAAACAAATAGATGATATAAGAAGCCTCCTTTATGTCATCTTAGCCGGGATGTTTGCTTTGGTGGGATTTATACTCTGGGATAGAAGAACAGCCCTTGCCCCTGCAGTGAAAAAGATAGATCTCCTTGAGGAAAGAGAAGATCGCTTGGAGAAAGCCCTTAAAGAATTTGCCAAAAAAGAACCAAGACTTACTGAAGCCTTCCAACATGCAGGGGTTTTATAAAATGAGGTATTATGTTGAAGAGAGAGAGAGAGAGAGAGTAATCGCGAATCGTTAATTGCGAATCGCGAATTGAAAGGAAAGAAAGCGTCTTTGTCGCATAGATTGTGCGATGGAGGTGCTTTTTTGTTGTCTAAAAAGGAGGCAAGTAGAATGGAATGGAGGAAGGTTTTTATCGGAGTAACTTTCTTGATATTCGCCGCTACATTTGCTTGGGCAGATGTTATATACCTAAAAAACGGAAGTGTCATCAAGGGCGAGATCATTGAGACTATACCTGATAAATCCTACAAGGTGAGGACAGCCGATGGGAACATATTTATCTTTGCTGTGGATAAGGTAGAGAAAGTTGAGTTTAAGGCGCGAGAGATAGTTCCAGCAGAAGAAGCGAGAGCTGTAAAGGCAGAAGAAAGACCTGCACAAGGGAAGATGGGTGTTGGCCTTAACTATCCAGGTGCCTCAATTAAGTACCTTAATCTGCCTGGCAAATGGGCAGTAGAACTGAAGGGTCAATTTGGGGATGATATAGTGGTGGTTGGCCCAAGGGGATATTATTACTTCTCTTCTGCTGGGAAGGCAGAGCTCTTTTGTGGTTTGGAGGCAGATTATATCTCTTTTAAGGGAGATAACAGTGAAGGTTCTGGGTTAGCAGGGGAGGTGTTTGTTGGTGGTGAATACTTTGTTACTCCAAACCTTACTATAGAATTGGATTTTGGCCCAGCCTATATATCTCTTAAAGATTCTGATACCAAAGAAGAAGAGTCGGTGGTGGAGTATGTGGTCAATGCTGGGATAACCTATTACTTTGGAGGAGGTGGTCAAAGATGAGGGGAAAAGTTATACTTTTTGTTGTTTTGGGTCTGATATTTTCTTCCACCCTCAGTTGGGCGGGACTCCATTTTGGTATCCATAAGGCAGTAAAGAGTGGAGTAGAGAAGTTGGATAAGAAGGTAGTAGAAAAAGAAGAAAAAGAAAAAAAGAGAACAACGACGCTATATCTACGAGATACAGAGCTGGACACCCTGAAGAGTAGCAAATTAAAAACAAGCTACACCTCCCTTGAGAAAGAGCCAGAAGAGATTTCTGGGGTTCTTCCTACTTATTATCTTTCTGGTGAACCACTACCACTTCCTGACGAAGGTTATAATTATAAAACTATTTATCTACTTTCGGGTGATACAAAAGATTGGAGAGCAACACTCGAAAGCAATATTGAGGGCAATACATATAGTTTTTCGCTATTCCTGGCAGGAAATTCTACCTTTAAGGTAACTATCCTCATCGACCATAATGGTGTTGAGACAGAACTTGCCTCCACCCAGTTTACAGTCACAGATACTGAAAACTTCCACACATTTACTGACGAGGTTCAGGGAAAGACTGCAGGGGTAGCAGGTGATGTAGTCATCCTCAGGGTTACTGTTACTTCAGGTTCAGGCTATAGCTATATTCGTTATGGCAACGGGCCAGACGCAGAGGACTTGAAAGCTCACATCACTCTCCAGGGTAGTATTCTGGTGAGCCTCCCTCCAACACCAGACCTGGTCGTCTCTTCTTTGGGCCAGGCAACTTACTCATCAAATTACATCACAGGCACATATACCATAAAGAACCAGGGTAGTGGCAGTGCTGGAAGTTTTAAGGTATATTTCTATCTTTCCTCAGATACCACGATAACCACTGGTGATACCTACTTGGGATATATAAATATCTCTGGCCTTTCAGTCGGGGCAAGCATATCCGGGAATTACTCCTTCTATCGTTCCTCAAGTCCTTCTGGTTATTATATAGGGGCAATCGTGGATCCCGATAATTATATTGCTGAATCCAATGAGAATAATAATACAGCCTATAACTCTATCCAGGTGGTAGCACCAGACTTGGTCGTCTCTTCTTTGGGCCAGGCAACTTATTCATCAAGTGACCAGAGCCCAGGTTATTATTACATCACAGGCACATATACGGTGAAAAACCAGGGCAATGGCAATGCTGGAAGTTTTGATGTATATTCCTACCTTTCCCCAGATACCACAATAACCACTGGTGATACTCAGTTGGGATATATGAATATCCCCAGCCTTTCAGCCGGAGCAAGCATATTCGGGAATTATTTCTACTCTCGTTCCTCAAGCCCTGCTGGTTATTATATAGGGGCAATCGTGGATCCCTATAATTCTATAGTTGAATCCAACGAGAACAACAATACAGCCTATAATTCAATAAATGAGGTTACCTCTGTAATTACCGTCACCTCTCCCAATGGTGTAGAGAACTGGCAACAGAACGCCTCTTACTCCATCACTTGGAGATCAAGCGGTGTCGGCAATCAGGTAAAAATTGATTTGTATAAAGGAGGAAGTTTTACCCAGACCATCGTCTCAAGCACCTATAATAATGGCTCCTACTCCTGGTTGGTACCAATCACCCAGACAATAGGGACAGACTATAAGATACGAGTAACCAGTACCTCTAATAGCTCTATATATGATGAAAGCGACAGTAACTTTAGTATTACTGCATGCCCAATTATTACCGTCATTTCTCCCAATGGTGTAGAGTCCTGGCAGAGAGGCACCTCTCACTCCATTACCTGGAACTCAAGCGGGGTAGGTTCGTCTGTAAAGATTGACCTGTATAAGGGAGGAGTCTTTAATACTACAATTGACTCTTATGAGGATAACGATGGCTTATACCCCTGGTCGATACCAACTAATCTGGCTGCTGGAATAGACTATAAGATAAAGGTAACCGATTACTACAACAGCTCTACATACGACTACAGTGATAGCAACTTTAGTATTACTGCAACCATCACTGTTACCTCTCCTAATGGTGGCGAGAGTTGGCAGAGAGGCACCTCTCACTCCATCACCTGGAGCTCAATAGGGGTAGGTTCGTCTGTAAAGATTGAACTGTATAAGGGGGGAGTCTGGAATAGTACAATTAACTCCTCCACATCTAATAATGGCTTATACTCCTGGTTGATACCAATCAACATGGCTGCTGGAATAGACTATAAGATAAAGGTAACTGATTATAATGATAGTGGTACATACGATTATAGTGATAGCAACTTTAGTATTACTGCAACCATCACTGTTACCTCTCCCAATGGCGGTGAGAGTTGGGGGACAGGCACCTCTCACTCCATCACCTGGAACTCAAATAGGGTAGGTTCGTATGTAAAGAGTATTGGTACTGATTCGTATGTAGAGATTGAACTGTATAAGGGAGGAATCTTGAATGGTACAATTAGCTCTTATGAGTATAACGATGGTTCCTACTCCTGGTTGATACCAACCAGCCTGGCTAATGGAGATGATTATAAGATAAAGATAACTGATTACTACGATAGTTCTATATACGATTATAGTGATAGCAATTTTAGTATTACATCTACTACTACAAGCGGAGATGCGTATGAACCTGATAATGCCTATTCTCAGGCAAAGACAATCTATAGTGGAATTAGGCAGACGCACTCCATAGTACCTGCCACTGATGTTGATTGGGTTAAATTTACCTTGAGTAGCACCTCTAATGTAGTTATAGAGACCTCTGGCTCAAGCGGGGATACCCAGATGTGGCTGTATAATTCAAGTTTAAATCAGATAGAGTATGACGATGATGATGGAACTGATGGATTTTCCTACATTTCAAGGACAGGAATGTCTTCAGGAACTTACTATGTAAAAATTGATGAGTATGGCAATAATGATGAAATCCCTATCTATTACATTGATTTAACCATTAGCCCTTAGAGGAGGTGATGCATAGGCTAAAGATGCAAAAAGGGAAAGAAGCCTTCCCAAAAAATTATTCGTAGTTAGAGGAGGAAAAGATGAAAAGGAACTTAGATTGGCAAAGGGTTTGTGCTATTGCTTTGGTAGCGGTGATGTTTGTAGCCACATTTGCCCAAGCAGATGTGGTCTATCTGAAGGATGGGGGCGTTATCAAAGGCAAGGTGATTGAGGCTGTGCCTGGTGTATCTTATAAGATACGGACAGCAGACGGAAGCATCTTTGTCTTTGAGATAGATAAGGTAGAAAAGATTAACTATGAAGGAGAAGGGGAACCCAGGGTAGAGAAAGGAAAGTCTGTAGATGTTATCTACTTAAAGGATGGAGGGGTAATCAAGGGCAATATTATAGAAACTACACCAGGTAAATCTTACAAAATAAGGACAGCAGACGGAAGTGTCTTTGTCTTTACAATGGAGAAGATAGAGAAGATTGAGTTTGGAAAGGAGGTTGAAGTAGAGGGGGTAAAGCCAGTAAAAAGAGCAGAAGCACAACCATCTGCGGTGGTAAAGACCTCAATTGGTGGTGGAGTCGATATTTTCAAGGTTAGCGGATGCGGAGGTGATGGTCTTTACGGTAAAAATGTGAACGGGTGGGGTAAAGGTGTGGCAGGAGATATGCGCTTTATGGGAAAGAATTGTGGAATTCAGCTTGAGGTAGGAAGTAAGGAGCATGAAGGGGATAATGAACAATACTCTTTTATAAAAGAGACATATAAGTGCTTCTCTTGGGGAGCGACTGCCCTGTTATCAAACAAGGTTTCGCCAAAGGCTCTCTTTTATGGTGGGGGTGGTGTCAGCCATTATGGTTGGGATTACTCGGCTAAAACACCATGGTTGTATATAGGGTATGTTTATGCTGGACAACTTCCGCTTGTGGCGCCCGTGTCTTCTCGGTATGATGTATATATAGCAAATTTCAGGTTTAAAGAGGAGAATTGGGGGTGGCATCTATGTGGTGGGATGGAATATGCTATCAGTGAAAACCTCTCTCTATGTGGAGAGATACGGCGAATTATGGGCACAATTGAGGAGCCGGAATACACATATGATTCGATGATAAAAGATAGCTATGGGAATACAGCATATACTACGGTAACAGGAACAGGAGAAGACTGGGACTATAGTCATACAGACTTTAAGGCAGGGTTGAGGATCTCCTTCTAATTATTCCTGAAAGGATAGTGAAAAAGAGGATATTTATACTCTCTCTAAGTTGTCTTTTACCCTGGTTTGCTCATCCTGATGATATTTACTTAAAGGATGGGAGCGTAATCAAAGGTAAGGTGATTGAGGCTGCACCCGGTGTCTCTTATAAGATAAGGACAGCAGACGGAAGTATCTTTGTCTTTCTGGCAGATGAGGTTGAAAGAATCAGCTTTGAAGAAGGGGTTATTCCATCAGAAGAGAAGCCTCTGTGGTCGCATCTATCTACCAAGATAGGGTTAAAGACAGCATACCTTTCTGGAAAGACCATTTACCATATCAGCTTTGACAACCCCTGGGATTATGGAGGCCATGGTGAAAGTGAGTTAGAGTTCCCCATGAATAACTATCTTGTAGGGATTGATGTGCTTATAGGCAAAGAGACCCAAAAAGAGAAGGGTCATCTGGGTTTCAGGTTGCTCACAAATATTGATAAGGATGCAGGTATTATGAAGGATTCGGATTGGATTGAGAACGATGCCGCCTTTGGAAAACCTGCTCATAGTGGTAGGGATTGCTACACAGAGTCAGATGCAGAGCTTTCGGCAATTATCCTTGATTTTGTCTATGTGCATCATCCCTTTTCTAAAACATCATTATCCCCTATCCTGGGCTTGCGATACCAAAGGTTTAGGCATGAGATATATGGGGCTAAAGGAAGTTATTGGGATGAGCCTGTATCTATTGGAAGCAATGTAAATGTATTGGAATATGAGGTTAAATATTGGATTCCTTACCTTGGCATAAGCTCTGACCTCTTCTTACGGAAGAATTTTAATCTGAATCTGGTAATTGCCTATTCTGGTTGGGTTAGTATAAAAGATGAAGACCATCATCTCCTGAGGAACTTGGCAATGAAGGCAGAGACAGAAGGCGAGGCATATCTTATAGCCCTTAATAGTGATTGGCAGATACTACCCCAATTTGAACTGGCAGTAGGAGGGGAATATATGAATGTGGATACCTCTGGTATGGCGAAGCAATATGTAAATGAGGTATATAATGGAAGCGTGAAGGATAAGATAACATCGAATTCTTACCTACTTTCCGCTAATGTTAGTTATAGATTCTAAGAAAAAAAGGTGACCTAAAATGGAATGGAAAAGATTTTTTGTAGGGGTAATTTGTTTGTTGTTTGCAAGCATGGTTTCGTGGGCAGATGTAGTCTATCTCAAGAATGGTAGTGTAATCAAGGGTAAGGTGATTGAGACCGCTCCTAATAAGTCTTACAAGATAAAGACAAAGGATGGAAGCATCTTTGTCTTTGAAGCGGAGAAGGTGGAAAAGATTAGTTTTGGAGAGGAAGAAGAGGTTGAGATTAAGTATAGTGAGATTAAGTATAGAAGGAAGGAAAAGCCAAATAAAATAAGTTTGGGTGTTGGGATTCCCTATGGAATGTTGGGATGGAATCTTGAAATAGAAAAAAACCGTTTTGCTGTAAGCGGCGGGGTTGGTCGTGATATCTCGGGTTTGATGGGCTGGGCTGTAGGGGTAAGAGCTTATCTAAATGAACCTACTAAAACTTTCAGATTACGAGCAGGTTGTTTTTACGGTATAGTAGCCGGGGTGTGGATGGAGAGTTATACATATTACTGGGGCACCGGTGAACATGAACATAAAGAGTATAAAAGAAATTATCCAGGATTTGCCCCTTCCTTAGGTTTTGAGTGGAGGTACGGAGAAAACCTCAGCCTTGAGTTCGACCTTCTTCACCCCATCTTTGATAAAGACAAGATAAAAAAAGATTGGGAAAAAGAAGGATGGAAAGCCGGGGAGGATGCTATTTTCTCTATACCGATTTCCTTGAGTCTTGCAAGAAGGTGGTAAATCTTGAGTAAAGGTAACGGGTTCATTTGTTTTTCAAACCTATCCATGTTAGAATGGGGATAAATTCAGGTGAACTGTTGATGGATGGGAGAGAGGAGAAAGGGGAGGTCTTCAGTCGAACCATAGATATAACCGGCCACTTACAGAAGGAAGCAAAACCTGATGAGATAATGATTACAGAGGAGACCTTTAAGGGGTTGAAAGAACCAGGTCTCTTTGAAGAGGCTGGGTACTTGGAGAGAGATGGGGTTAAAATATATAGATACAGAAATAGTAGGGATTTGGAAGAAAAAGATTAAGATAGAAAAATCTTGACAGAGATAAAAAGATTGTGGTATTATTCAAAAGTAATGAAAAAGATAAGTTTTGCAGGCATAGGATTTCTTTTCCTTCTTGGGTTAGCGGGTAATGGTTTCACAGAAGAGACTGTTACCAACAGGCAGATTTTAGAGAAATTGAACAGTATGGATGTGAGAATCGCCAGGCTTGAAGAAGGACAGAAGGGTTTGAAAGAAGAGATAAGAATGGGACAGCAAAGCCTCCAGAAACAGATAGATGATATAAGAAGCCTCCTTTATGTCATTTTAGCTGGAATGTTTGCTTTGGTGGGATTTATACTCTGGGATAGAAGAACAGCCCTTGCCCCTGCAGTGAAAAAGATAGATCTTCTAGTGGAAAGAGAAGATCGCTTGGAGAAAGCCCTTAAAGAATTTGCTAAAAAAGAACCAAGACTTACTGAAGCATTCCAACATGCAGGAGTTTTATAAAATGAACCCTAATTTTCATCTAATGAGTGTTATGTTGAGAGAGAGAGAGAGAGTAATCGTGAATCGTTAATTGCGAATCGTGAATTGAAAGGAAAGAAAGCGTCTTTGTCGCATAATTTGTGCGATGGGGACGCTTTTTTTTTGTTTATAAAATAACCAGGTTAAACAGCTGAAAAAGGGGGTTATGAATCAAAATAAATATGGCAGAACCTGTTAAGATAGTGATCACAGTGCACTTTGACACACTGTGAATATTAAACTGGAGGTGGTTTTATAATGAATGGAAGAAAGGTTTTGGTAGCAACAATCTGTTTAGGATGTCTTAGCATGCTCTCTTGGGCAGATGTGGTCTATCTGAAGGATGGGAGCGTTATCAAAGGCAAGGTGATTGAGGCTGCACCTGGTGTCTCTTACAAAATAAAGACATCAGACGGAAGTATCTTTGTCTTTGAAATAGATAGGGTAGAGAGGGTGAAGTTTGAAGAAGTGCCTGAGGTAGAGAAAAGGGTAGCTCCAGTAGAGGAAGCAAGGCCTGCAGAAGTGAAAGAAAAGCCTGCTTTACCATCTTGGCCGCAGAAAGTCTCTAATGGCAAATCTTACTTAAAGGGAATATTGGGATTTGGATGGGGAGGAGATGATTTACCAACTGGATGGGTGGTTAGCGGAACAGGAAAAGCTGTTACTTTAAGTTCTGGAGGTGGCTATGAGATTGGTGGAGGGTTGGGCTATAAAATTGATCTATCTTCAAGCGTAGAGTTTGGAGCGAGCTATCGAAGTAGTGGTTTAAGCGAAAATGTTTCAAATGCAGAAGGTTCCTTTAAGAGAATTCCTATAACCGTTACTTATATCTATAACTTCCCTATCAAAACCAAAGATTCATTATCAGGCCACTTTTACTTAGGGGGTGGGGCAGGAATGTATATGTCTCCAAATGTTTATATAGAAGGACTGGGAGTAACGGTAGATTATGATTATGCTAATATCATAGGGTTTCATGGGTTGGTAGGATGGGAGAGAATAGAGAAACCAAATGTTTTTGTAGAATTGAGGTATGTAAAGGTCAACTATGAATTTAAGAGAGGCACCATTAATGGTTATAATGCAATCCCTAGCTCTGCATATAAAAATATAGATGGAAGTAGCATAGATTTAATTCTGGGAGTAAAGCTTCCATTTTGAAGAGGTTGGAAATGCTAAAAAGGATATTTTTTGTTGGAGTAGTAATTCTTCTTTCACAAACCTCCTATTGCGATGTGGTATATCTCCACAATGGAAGCTCAATAATCGGTGAGATTATCGAGAGTGTGCCAGGTATCTACTTTACCTTGAGAAGACAGGATGGAACCACCTGTGTGTTTAAGATGGAGGAGGTGTGGAAGGTAAAGTTTGAAGAGGAGGAGATGAGTGAGGACAGACTCTACCTTAAGGATGGAGGAGTGATAATCGGCAGAATCATCGGGGCTATACCTGGTGAGACTTACAGCATAAGGTCAACGGATAAGAGCATCCTTGTCTTTCGGATGGATGAGATAGAAAAGGTAGAGATTGGCAAGAGAGTCTATGCTCCATCTCCTGCCGAGCAACCACAACTACCTGTTTTACCACAACCACCTGTTGTTGTCTCTAAGCAACCATCCCTTCTTCAAAAGAAGAAGTTTTTAAGGCCATGGTTAGGGATAGATTGGCCTTCCATGAAAGAGGTTAATGATAACCTAAAGGCACTTGAGGAATTATCTAAAGAATTCTATGAAGAGGCGTTAGGTGAATCGTTTGAGCAAAATATGGGGATCGTAACTGACTGGGAGATTAAAGAGATAAAGAAAACAGGGATAACCGGAAGAGGGATAGGCTTTGGTGGTGACTTAGAGATAGAGCTAAATCCGAACTTAAAGTTATTGGGTAGAATATGGTATCTATCATATCCTGAATTTGGACTACTAATAGGGATAGAAAGCGGTTCCTTTACTTATTTAGATAAACAGTATAATTCTATGAAGGTCGATATGGACTATAAACTTAAACCATCAGTTATTATTGTTGGTGGTGGGATAAAACTCAGCCCGCCTGTAACAAGAAATATGTTCGTTAATATAGAAGGGCTTTTAGGTTATGGTTTTGGAAGATTGCCAGTAGAGGTGGAATGTGCATTAGAAATGTATGATTTGAATGGTAATCTTGCCCTCAAAGAAGAAGACACATTTGAAGGTTATGCAAAAGGTGGAGGGCTCTTTTTGAGTCTTGGAGGAGAATTAGAATATAAAGTATCTCCTGATTTCAGTCTTATGGTCGGAGCTGGTTATAAGAGATGTAAGATTGAAAAAATGGCGTATGAAGATTCGTGGGATTTGGGAAAACAAGGAGATGAAGCTAATATTCTTGGAAGAAGCCTTAATCCATTTGACTTCAGTGGACTCTCCCTTTCGGGTGGAACAAGATTCAGCTTTTAGTATGTGTTTAGCTCCTTTTGGAGTGCATCGTCAGTGACGATGCGTGCATTGACATGGTCAATGCACTCCAAAATCAGAAAATAATGGTGTATAAACCCTTATAAATACTGAGGTTGCAAAACAGCTAAACACATACGCTTTTAAGGATAGTATGTAAAGGAGGATTAATATGGAAAGTAGGAATTGTTTACTTAAGACTGTTTTGGTAGCCATTCTCTGTCTCTTGTCCTGCTCTGTAAGAGATGCATATCCAAGCCCGGGTCCATTACAAATAGAGACCGTGTATCTTGAGGATATTCTGCCATCAAGGTATAGATACTACACCCAGGAACCTTTGGGCAGGGTAAGGATTAGGAATACGAGCAATAAAGCATTATATAGGATAAAGGTAAGCCTGTTTATCCCAAATTATATGAGCCTATCTGAAGAGTATGAGATTGCCGAGATAATGGCTAAATCTACGGTAGAGATTCCCTTAAAAGCCACCCTCAGCCCCAAGATATTTGATGTAGATGAGGATACGGCTGCTCAGGTCCAGATAAGGATTACTGGTGAGGGTATAGAGGAGAGCTGTATTCGTTCTATCACCATGCTCAGCCGAAACACGATAGACTGGCGTCAGGGTGAGAATATCACCTCGTTCGTTACCCCAAATGACTCTGCTATACTTGAGTTCACCAAGCTATGCCTGCCTTCTTTCAGGGATACGGGGTTAGATGTTTTGGATAATAGATTACAGGATGCTATGGCCATATATGCTACATTAGGTTCTGTAACCTATCTCCCTGACCCAAATATGCCATATAAAAAGATTGCTGAAAAGAAGGTTGTTATGGACAAGGTTCAATATCCCAGAGAGACACTGAAATACAAGAATGGAGACTGTGATGACCTCTCTGTCCTGTATGCCTCTTGCCTTGAAGCAGTGGGGATAAAGACAGCATTTGTCCTTGTTCCCGGGCATATATTTGTCATCTTTAACACAAGGCTTCCTTCCAGAAATAGAGAGGTTCTGGGCTATGATGAAACCTCTTATATTGTCAGGGACAACTATATCTGGTTACCTGTAGAGGTAACAAGATTTGGCGATTCCTTTGTATCGGCTATAAAAGAGGGGATACTTGAATACAAAAGATGGCTTTCAAATCTTGAGATCATTGATGTTCAGAAGGGCTGGCAGAGGTTTGCCCCGGTTGCCTTACCGCCTGTAGCTTTTCCCTGGAAAGGCGATAAAGAATTGGCTGAAAAGAGATTAAAGGAAGAGATCGCCACATTCAAGGGTTTTAAGAAGGAAAGCCTTGATTCATTGATTACAACCCTGAGCAAGAAGATAAAAGAATCCCCTTATAACTTAGGGTTTCGTAATCGTGCAGGAATCATTTATGGGAAAGAAGGAAGATGGGACTTAGCTGAAAGGGAGTTTGAGAAAGGGTTTGAGAAGAATAAACTGCACCCCTCAATCTTAAATAATCTTGGAAATATTTGCCTTTTAAGAGGCTCATCTACTGAGGCAATCTCCTTTTTTAAGCAGGCAAATCGGAGCGACCCTGATGATGGAGGTATCTACTTTAATCTGGGTCTCGCCTTTTTCCTCAAAGAAGATATGAGGTCTGCCTTAGAGATGCTTGGAGAGAGCCTCAAGGCTTTTCGTAGTTTTGAAGAAGCTGCCTATATTTTGGGGTTTCCTGTTGAGGAGGTATCTATCTCACTTACTGGTAAACCGAGGGTATCTAAGGAAGAGATAAAGAGGTTATTAGAGGATGCGATGGATAAGATACCCGAGGGAGAAGAGGCAAAGAAACGGGCAAAGAAGACCTTTGGCTTTTTTGCCGGAACAAGGGGTGCAGAGATCTCTAAGAAGACAGATCTAAGTTGGCTACTATACTGGAAGGAATGAATACAGAAGACAGAAGACAGAATTCAGAATACAGAATTCAGAATACAGAATTAAGAATTAAAAATTAAGAATATTCTGACTCCTGTATTCTGACTACTGAATTCTATTTAGATAGATTATGGTTTTGAATAAAAAGAGGATCATAATGGTCCTCTGTTTAGTTATAGGGGCAGTTCTTTCATCTCTCTCTCTTCCTTGTTTTGAACCCTTTGAGCTTGCGACCCTGGATTATCGGTTCAGACTGGCAGGTCAAAGCCAGGTGAGTTCGGATATTGTCCTGGTAGGCATTGATGACGAGACTATTGAAGCCTTAGGCTACCCTCTAAGCCGAGACTTTCAGGCCAGTCTCATTGATATCCTTTCAAAGGCTGGTGCCATGGTGATTGGTTTTGATATACTCTTCCGAGATCCAGATAGATACAACCCCAAATATGACAATCTTTTGGCTACTATGACAAAACAGGCAGGAAATGTCTGTCATGCAGTAGGGTTTAAGATAGAGAGTAAAGAGCTTATCCGGGCTGAGGAGATGCTCAGCCCCTTGCCTCAAGTTCTGGAGACTGCTAAGAGCCTTGGGCACATCAATATCATCCCTGATATAGATGGGGTGGTCAGAAAGATACCCTTAGTCATTAAATATAAAGATAGGGTGTATCTTTCTTTAGGATGTCAAATGGCAGCCGATTACCTTGAGATTCCGCAAGCTAAGATTAGAATCGGCAAAGAAGAGGTAATCTTAGGCAAAATTCATATCCCGGTCAATAGAAGGGGCGAGATGCTGATTAACTATGTGCCAGGAGCCGAGTTTAGAAGATACTCCTTTCTTGAGATTCTCCAGTCTTTTCGGATGTTAAAAGAGGGAAAGATATCGAGCCTCAATCTTTCTTGTTTTAAGGATAAGCTTGTCTTGGTGGGAGTAACTGCCAGTGGCGCCTCTGATTTAAGGGCCACTCCCCTTTCATCCATCTCTCCTATGTTTGAGGTCCACGGCCAGATAGCCAGCAATATTTTCAGACAGAGCTTCTTAGTTAAGGCATCAAAACTTCAGAATCTTTTATCTTTCCTTCCCTTTTGCTTCTTAATGTGCTTTTTTTTATCTTATTCTCGGCCACAAAGAACCCCCTTCATCTTTCTTGGTTCTTTAGCTATCTATGGCTTTTTTGGTCTTTTGCTCTTTAAGTTTGCTGGAATCTGGATTGATTTGGTAAGGCCAGGATTAGCCTTATCCCTCTCTTTCATTGGCATTGTCAGTTATCAATTGGTGAGAAAGAGGGTCTCAGGGGAGGGTCTTTCCTTAAAAGAGACTGTGAGACTCAAGGTCTCTTTAGGTGAACACATCAAAGATTTTTCTCGTAGGGTCACCCTTCTTGATATAGATATAGCCAATGCTACTGCCATTAAAGAGGCCGAGGATGACTATAATATCATTTACACCTTTGGGAGCTACCACCAATTATTAGATGGGATTGTGAGAGAGAATAAAGGAGAACTTTTCGATAGAGCTGGAGATGGTGTTATCTATAAATTTCAAGCCCCGGACCAGGCCATAAAGGCAGCCATCAGGATTAAGGAAGTACTTATTAATTTTAATGAGAATGTTAATCGACTCAAAAAACCTATCAGAGTTAGAATGGGGATAAATTCAGGTGAACTGTTGATGGATGGGAAAGAGGAGAAGGGGGAGGTCTTCAGTCGAACCATAGATATAACCGGCCACTTACAGAAGGAAGCAAAACCTGATGAGATAATGATTACAGAGGAGACCTTTAAGGGGTTGAAAGAACCAGGTCTCTTTGAAGAGGCTGGATACTTGGAGAGAGATGGGGTTAAAATATATAGATACAGAAATATAGAGAGATAGCGAGTAAACAGGGACAGTGAAGCAAAAAGTGCTTAACAATTTGAAGAAAGGTAACACTTTATCCAACCACAAATAAAGGTAGCCGTTCAGGTAATGTAAGAAAAGGGGATGTGGAGATAAAGGGGATAGGGGGATAAAATTTGAATTAAAAATTAAGAATTAAAAATTAAAAATGAATAATCTCCATATCCCCATTATCTCCTTATCCCCCTTCTTACCTGTCTGCCGTAGCACAGGCAGGCACTCTTGATGTATAGCCTGAACGCTTACAATCACTTATCATTTCTTTTGACAAACCTGAGGGTTTAGGGTAAACTTGTAGTGTGAAAAGAATATTTCTAAGCCTACTCATTCCCACCGTATCTCTGGCAAACTTAATCACTGTAGCACTGTTTATTCCTACCGTATCTCTGGCAGGTTTAATCACTGTAACTCCCACAGACCAAACCCAGAAAGAGCTTCAGAATACCTATAAGCTGGCGATAGATAGAAGCCAGAACTCCTGGGTGGAGAATGGGGCTGTCAATTCTGAGGTATCGGCAAGGTTCGGAGAGGTGCCTGTTTATTGGTCAGCTTCAGCAGATAGAGGAAGTTTTCTCTTCTTCCAACCCTTTAATGACCTGCAATATGGACTCACCCGTGCCAACTGGAACCAGTATAAAAATATAGGCTACCAGCAGAAGGACCTGAGCTATAGCTCAACCTTTCCTAAGGCATACTCCTTCTCATTTTCTGATAAAACCATCAGCATTCTCAAGAGCAACATCAAGGATGCCTTTGGCCTCACTGTCTCCTGGGAGTATTATTACATCAAAGACAGGCTGGAGAATGACCTTGGGCTGGCTACTGAGATAATAAGTGAAACAGATATTGCCAATAACAAGCTCTCTGGAAAGAAGCTCCTTATCATCCCGGCCTTTGAGGTCTCTGGCACGAATAATGGCAGATTTATAGAGAGGTCAGTGGCAGAAAACCCTGGGTTTTCCCAGAAGCTCGTGAATTTTGTCAATTCAGGCGGGACAATCTACACAGAGGGAAATGCTGCCTATCTCCTTGAGGTCTGCGGCATAATTCCAGCAGGCTCAATAGACCTGATTGACACAATAGATGGCAGGCAGGAGAATAATATGCTGGCTGAGCTTACTATTATAGACCCAAGCAATCCCCTTGGCTTTCCAATGACCCAGACCACACTCTACACAGTCCAATCCCCAAAGATAAACCTTACTCAAGGTGTAGTGGCAAAATATAATGGTAGCAACACCCCAGCCATCGTGGTGATTGAAAACTCAGGCAAGATCATCATCAATGCCTCCCTTCCATCTGCCGGGGCAAAGATAATTCAAGGCAATAACCAGTGGCAGTGGGTGGCAAATGCAGTTATCTTTGCTTATTGCAATCGGGTTGATGTGGTAAGGTCTGTCTATACCAACATAGCCAGCCTTCCATATGGGGGTGCAGTGGATGACAATGACCTGCCAGCAGATGCTGATGTTCCCTTTGAGGTGACTGTAAGGACAAGAAACCTCTGGGATACCTCGGCAGTGGATGTAGTGGTAAAGGAGACCTACAAAACCTACTTTGATTACACTAAGGTAATTTCAGGTCCATCCCCATCAATATCAGGGAATGCCTTGAGCTTCTCCTTGGGAAACCTCCCAGGTCAGGCAGAAAGCATCATCAAGTATCAGCTTTACACTCCCAAAAAGGACGATGTAAGGACAAAGAATATCAACTCCTACCTTGACTCTGGCGATCAGATACGGGTTAGCTCCTGCAATTTCTCCTTCTCTTGTCCAAAGACACAGAATAAGATTTATGCCTCCAGAAACAGCCTCTGGACAAGATTCCTCTTCTCAGCCCGCTTAGTGGCAGATACTGACCTTAACTGGAAGAACATACTGGGTGAGTTCTTTCAGCCCTTCAAAATCTTCTGCACCGTGGAGAATAAGGAAAGGACTCAAGCAGTGAACGCCATTTACACCCAGTATATCCCCAAAGATGTGCCAATATACTGGATAAGCGGTAGTGCCACGCCTGTGGTCAAGACCCCTGGTGGTATCTTTGTTGACCTTCTAAAAGGCTCTGACGATAAAAATAGCCCGCAGTATGATATGGATGGAGACGGGGACCCGGATGCCTGGCTTGACCTGGCAACATTCCACCCAAGATACGATGGCTATCCCACCCAGCCACAAACAACGCTTATTGCCTGGCTAAACCCCTGGAACTTTCAGTTTGAGGATATTGATAAAGACGGAGATGTCTGCACTGCCTTAAGGACAGCAGATGGAAAGGACTTTGTCTATGGTGGTGATGGACGACCAGTCTATGACAATATTCAGTTTACCCACATAGATATGGGAGACTTCATCCGTGCCTGGAAGGTAACCTGGAGTATGGGCAATGTCCCTGGCTATCAGTTCTATGACCCATACTCCTCCTGGGAGCTATGGATAGACCCGCCACCACTCATCCCTATGGCTGTTGGTGCTGTCCAGGCGACTAATCCAGACAGGGACACAGACAACGATGGTTTTAAGGACTGCGACCTGAACAAGGACGGCATCCTGAACGACACCTACTATTATGAGAACTGGGCAAGATGGATGACCAAGGATGCTCAGGGGGATGTCGTCTGTAAGAGGCTCATCACCCAGAAGATTGACAGCTATGAGGGGTTTGCCTTTGTTGATGGCAGCTATCAATTGAAACCTGGTGAGCGTGACCATGGGCTTGTCCCCTACCCAAACGCCTCTTATGATGCTATATTGAACTTTGGTGGAGAGGAGGTCCGTATGGGCACACCTACCCCGGACTTCTCCCCATACTCCTATATTGAGTATAAAACCGCCTGGGACCAGTATAAGATCACACCCATCAGGACGACCTACACCTACTATGCACCCCTGCCAAACCCTCTGCAGTTTGAGTATCTGAGCAAAACCTTTGAGATAAAGCAGAACGGTAAGGTTGTTGACTCACTCCCGGCCTATGGCGAGGCTGATATTACCTTCAAGATTACCGGCTCAACAGAGTATTCTTTATACTGGATAAAGCTGGTTGGCACAGATGTTGGAGACGGCATAGACCCTGATGGCACAGGCGATGGTGTCTTTGGGTATCTGGTGGAGAATATCCCAAAGGGGCTTGGTGGCTACAAGATTGACTTGCCCAGAAAGGCTGATGGCTCAGTGGACTTTCTGAAGCTATGCCCTGACTATAAGGTCTGGATTCAGAAAATAAATAACCTTGGGCCAAGATATAAGGATATAGAGACGGATATTCAGATAATTGACAACCCCTTTTATTGGTCTATCTACATCCCGCAGGTGCTGATTCCTCCAGCCCTCGACGATGACAACAACGACAGCATAGACGACTGGCTTGATGACAAAGGGGATAGGTTCAAATCTGCAACAGGCTATATGAGTGACCCATTTCCAGCTATGACTGGCTCTGAAGTTGAGGCTTTAGGCTGGGTCTCTGACAGCGATGCCAATAGCGTTGGTGAGGGTGATATGGCTGAGCACCACAAGGGTTGGTATAAGGGTGCGGATGGAACCTACGGAGATGACCTGGTAGAGGAGCTTGGTCGGGTAACCTTCACCATTAATGCCAGGTTTAAGAACAACGGTCGGGAGGGAAGCCTGAAGATAAACGATGGTGCCTGGTTAGTAAATGAGGAGATATTTGGGGGCTCACCCTGGGTTCAGTTCTCCCACACCCAACACGCCTTTGCTATGGGAAATATCATCTGGTTGAACGGCTGGGTTGACCCGAGCCTCATCAAGCTTGACCCTTCTACTGTTTATTTCAAGCACAGGATAAAGGAACAGCCTTATAGCAACGGCATCGGTGAGCCACACCCCTTTGATGTGCTCTTTGACCCCTGGATTAGGTCAGCAGGATTCTTGGATGTGCAGGTAACCTCATACCTTGGCGGAAAGGACCCATGCTCCCTGCTTTCCCCTGATATAGATATGCCTGCCATTGTTGACCCGGATGTTGATACTTGTGTGGTAATCTGTCCAAGGCATCCGACCATGAAGAAGACAGAAAGGGGTGCATTCATTGAGGCAAGGATTGAGGTGAACAACAACACCAACAAGGAGTGGCGTAATGTAAAGGTTACGCCAAAATTAGTTGGCTTAGGCAACTCAGATGTTGTCTTCTGCTACTCTGTCTATCCAAGACCACTTGTCCCGGCTCATATTGGTCCAAATGGGGAGGTTATTGGCGGTGATGACCCAGGCACATTCCGAATGGGCTGGAGGTTCAATCCATCGTCCTTAGAGGTTCTGATGGAGCCAGGTAACTATGAGGGTGATGGCTCAGCTGAGATTCCCCAAATTTTAGCCTCCCGCAGGGCATACTACATCTTTTTGATAAAGGTTGACAAAACCCTGCCCAAGGAGAAGGTCTATGAGATAAACTTTGAACTTGCAGGCTATGAGAAGGATTATAAGCAGGGAGGATTAGGATTTCCGCTGCCTACCTATGCTGTTCCTGAGGTGAGATTCAGCTTAGCAGACAAGGATAGTAATGGCAAAGTGATTGGTGGCAGGTATGGCAAGTTCATCATAGGCCAGGCTGACCTGACCAGCCTCACAGATGGCTTAAAGGATTATACCGCCTTTAATGATGCTAAGTGGAATCAGACATTGCCAAGCTGGGCAGGGCTTAGTGATATTCAGAAGGAAGCCTCCTTTAATTCGCTTAATCCCCTCTCTGTAACGGGTGATAAACAGCTCTCCTACTCTGTCCCGCAAGAATACAAGACCTTTCCGCCAGAGCCAGATAAGACTGAGCTCTGGATTCTGACCAAGACAACTGTTGACCCTCCAACATCTGATGAGAACATACCCCTTGACACAAGAATGAAGCTGAGCTACACAGATGAGCGTGGTATTGCTGGTCAATCATATACCTGGACAGATGGGGTTCTGCCTTATGGCGTCCTGAAGGTGACAGCCAGGGGTGCCATCTTAGTTCTGAAGCAGAGGGTCTCTAATGTCAACGGCAAGGAGGTAGGTGAGAATGGACACTATCTTCTGCAGGATGGGACAAATACTGTGATTATTTCCCTGCTCGCTTATAATGAAGGGAATGACATCGGTTATAACACTGTCCTTTCCACCAAGATTGACCTTAATGTTGACTTAGTCTGCATAGGCACGAATGACTTTTATACCTATAACGAGCAGACAGGTGTCATCTCCTGGGAGCCAGCCCATATCCTGCCAGGTGCCAGGAGGAAGATTCCCATCACAGTGTGTATCTATAAACCGCCTGAGGAGACGAATGAGATGAATGTAGCTACAGGATTTTGTGCCCTCTTTGCTGATAAAGAAGAAGGCGGCGAGATCAAGATGGAGGAGGCGCCCAAAGAGGAGAATGTGAGCTATGTTCCAGGCTTTGACCTTGTCCCCGGGGATATATCTATATCTAACCTCAGTATCTCCGAGGGTGATGTAGTCGTCATTACCAGCAAGGTTAATTTAACAGGAGGAAAGGAGGCAAAGAATGTCCGTGTGAGGGATTTTGATAGCGGCAGAAGGATAGGCACGGACTTAGAGACAGGTTATATTTTAACAGGTTCTTCTCTTGTCGTCTCTAAGACATGGAATACAACAGGATGTGCAGGTGTTAGAACCTTGTCTTGTGCTATAGACCCGGATAATGAGTTTGATGAGGAGAATGAGCAGAATAATGTAGCCACCATGACAGTCACAGTCTATCCTGTGCAGACAGGAAGTATAGCCACAACACTGAGCCTTGCTGAGCCAAAATCCTTGAGGCATACACTGTTTGCCAATGAACCGATTACATTCTCTTGTGACTTCAGAAGGGCTGATACATACGAGCCAATAGGCAGGATAGTCTGGAAGAAGGATCTCTCTGATAACCTCTATTCTTTGGCTCTGGCTGATATTGATTCTAATGGCAAAGAGAATGAGATAATCTGTGCCGGAAAGAATGCCGGGTATATCTATGATAACAAGGGCAACAGGCTCTGGAAGGCTGCATTAGAGAATGGTTTCTGCCAGGCAGAGGCAATGGACTCAGACAGCGATGGCTTCTTAAATGAGGTGGCTCTTCTTTCCATAGATAGGGGACTGTATCTTTTTGACAGGGAGGGCAATTTTATCTTCAGCAAAGATACGGCTAAATTGGGTGGTTCTCCTTGCTTAGCCATCAAGGCTTGCGATACCCAGCCTGATGGGTATCCTTCCAATGAGATAGCTTGTTTAGTCAAGGGCAAGCTCTCTGTCTGGACAGGCACAGGCACAAAACTCTGGGATGCAGCTGTCTCTCTTTTAGCCACAAAGATAGCTATAGGTGATGTTGATAGAAATGGGATGATGGATAATCTTATCTGCGGCGATAAGGCTTTTGACAGGCAGGGCAATCTTATCAGAACCTATCCTGTAGTGGGTGGTTCTGTGGCTGCTGGAGACTTAAACGCTGATGGCTTCTCCAATGAGGTTGTAATGGCAAATCAGAGTTTATCCGCTTTTAATGGCACAGGAACTCAGATGTGGACAAGGTTTTCTGGAGGAGATTTGATAAATGATCTTTTGGTCATTAACCTGGATTCTGATACGAAGAATGATGTTGTCTGCGAAAAGGATAATATCCTTTATGCCATCAAGAACTCAGGCACAACCACACAAATCCTCTGGCAGTATCCCACAGGGAACATTACCTCTATCTCTGCAGGTGATATTGATTTAGATGGCGTAGATGAGATTGTCGCCTGCGGTGATTTTCTCTATGCCTTTGAGAAGAATGGCAGTCTTACCTGCAAGTTTCAGGCTTCAACCTCAACAACAAAGCTAACGGATATAAACTCTGATGGAGCAGCGGATATGCTCTGCACATCATTAGGTCTTCTGACTATATTTCAGGAGTCTGCAGCTGATATTAAGTTTGACAATGGAGAATGGCAAGGGATGACATGGGATGATGAGCTAAGACTCTGGAAGGCAACACAAAGTTTTGTAAAGCCTGGCACACATACCTATCAGGTCAAATGCCAAAAGGGCGGATATATAAGCTCCACTGGACAATCCAATTTCTATCTTTCCCAGATAGCCAATGTTATCCTGAGAAAGAAAGCCTCATCAAACGCCATTTTAGAGCAAGGCACCATTACCTACACAATTGAATACGAAAACACTGGAGAAGGCACAGCCACAGATGTAACCATTATTGAAGTCCTGCCGGAAAAGACAGAGTTGTCCATAGTCAACAGTCCACAGGCCATAGTCAATTATTGGTATGGCAATAAATGGCAACCCGCCTTTAACCCCTCAGCCACAAAACTAAAGTGGCTCATCCCCTCAGTCCCTCCCTCCCAATTAGACTCAGTCAGTTTCACCGTAAAAGTGAAGTGAAAATTCGTAATCCCTTATATTTCTTGCTACTGCGAGAAATATCTTGACATAGATACTTTTAAGGGATAAAATATGAAACTATGAGGAAGATAATTTTTGCAGGTATCATTTTGGTTTTTGGGTTAGCGGGTAATGGTTTCTCAGAGGATGTTACCAACAGGCAGATTTTGGAGAAGTTAAACAGCATGGATGTAAGGATTGCCAGGCTTGAAACGAAAGTTGAGGAAGGACAGAAAAGCCTACAAAAACAGATAGATGGACTTCAAGGTCAGATAAATGGACTGCAAAATTTAGTAATAGGGGGTTTTGGAGTGGTGTTTGCTGGGATATTTGCACTTATAGGTTTTGTCTTATGGGATAGACGAACAGCCCTTGCTCCTGCAGTAAGAAAGGTAGAGGCATTAGAGAAAAGGGAGGAGAATCTTGAGAGGGTCCTCAAAGAATTTGCTGTGAAAGAGCCAAGGCTTACTGAGGCACTTAAATATGCAGGGATTTTATAGAGATAGGTGTTATGTTGAGAGAGAGAGAGGAATTGTGAATCGTTAATTGCGAATCGTGAATTGAAAGAGAAGAAAGCATCTTTGTTGCATAAATTGTGTGATGGGGGTGCTTTTTTTGTTTTTAGAAAAAGGTTAAGAAAATGAAGAGGTTTTTAGGTTTTGTTGGGGATTTTGGGGATGATGGTTTTTAGAAGGAGGAGGAGATGATGAAGAAGGTAGTTTTGATTAGTTTGGTTTTAGGGATGATTGGGTATGCGGAGGCAGCGGATATTTATGTGCCTGGAAGTTATGCGACTATTCAGACGGCTGTAAATACGGCAAATATATAAAGTTAAGGAATAATCTATGAATGATAAAGCAGCAAAACAAAGAAGGGTTCAGGTCTGGATAGACCGTGCTCAATATGATTTAGATACTGCCAAAGCGATGCTTGATACAGGAAGATATATCTATGTTGTCTTTATGTGTCAGCAGGCAATCGAGAAAAGGTTAAAGGCCTATATTGAAGATACAGGGACAACTCCACCCAGAATTCATAATCTGATTAACCTCTGTAAGACTATAGATGTTTATGAATCCCTGCCAGATAACTTGAAGGATTTTTTACAGGAACTTACAGCCTACTATCTGGATTCAAGGTATAAAGAGGATATTGCAAGGTTGTCTGCTTTTATGAACAAAGAGAAGGCAGGTTACTATTTTGAAAAGACAAAGGAGGTATTAGAATGGCTTACGCAAAAGAAGAAGTTATCAGTCTAATTAAGAGGTTTACAAAAGAAATAGCTGAAATTGTCCATACTGACAGAGTTTTTCTCTTTGGGTCTTATGCAAAAGATAACCCAGATGAATATAGTGATATTGATATAGCTATTATCTCACAAGATATAGATGATGGAAATTATTTTGAGTTAAAAAAGAAGATATTCAAAAAGGCAGTAGAAGTGAACAGTTACATTGAGCCCCTGTGTTTCTCAAAAGAAGAATTTGATAATGACTGGCTTCCTATAATTCCTGAAATAAAGAGAAGAGGGATTGAGATTAAGGTATAGTTAGAGAAGGTGTTGTGGTGGGTAGATTAAGAAATGTTTTGGTTTTGGGGATGGTTGTGATTGCTTGGGTTTGAATGGATAAGATAACCAGATGCAAGATGGGTTTCACCTATACTACTTGGCTGGAATTCGTTTGAGACAGAATATAGTTAATCACACAAATCTGTGCACAAACTTTGATAAAATGGGTCCAGGATTCGAGGGTTCAAGGATTCCAGGATTTAATAATAATCTTACCTTCACTTAACCCCTTGATTCCTTGAACCCTTTTTTAGCTTTTGTGTGCGGATTTATGGAGGATACTATAAATTATCCTGTAATCCTGTCAAAAATAATCCTGTCAAAAAGAGAAAGTAATGATGAAAAGAAAAGTATTTTTTGCAATGATAGTATTGTTATTCGGAATCTCATCTACTTGCCGAGCTGATTCTGTAGATAGCAAGGTTGAAAAAGTACGGTCTGCTTTAGGTCTGTCCGATATTCCTTTCGATACCTTAAAAACAGTTCTGTTGGCAGAACGGAATAAAGTAACTAATCCTGATAATCTAACCGAAAAAGCAACCTATCTTGATGTGGCTTCTGATGTTATTGTAGCGATAGAACAGGTAGACAAAACAACCTCCTCTAATCCTGCTGCCACATTAATATATACAATAATGCCCTGGAATTTAGGATTGGAGGAGAATACCATTGATGTAATTCTTAAAGCGGCTGGTTGGACAATAGCAGCAGGGGTAGTCAATAACTTTTTCTTGGGCTATCAGGCTTATACAATTGTAGAAGCATACGAGGAATTTATCCTCAATATGATAATTATAGATTATATCAGTGTGGCATCTTATGCTCCTGATGGAGATCCTGAAGCATGGGAGATGATTAAGATTTGTTATGGAGGAGGATGGGATACTGAAACGGAAAGCAATATCAAGGAAATGGTAAAAGCAAGTTGGAATATTCGTGAAAAAGGTGAAGGTTTTATGGAGGACGAAAAACGAGAATTGGAAAATAAAATTCGCAATCTTGTTAATGAATATAACAAAATCAACCAGTATGAAGATAGAATATTAAGCGAGATATATGTTGAAGAAGGACCAGAGGGACATCTTGTAGTTATCAGTAATAAGGGAGATTATCTGATGAAAGATGTTGTCCTTATCAATGAGCGATGGACTTTACCTGATGAATACACTACATCAACAGATATCTTTGCGGGAGAAATGAAAACCGTCCAAACTTCTTTTACAGAGATTGATCTCATAGAGTTTAATGTTGAGGATTATCACTTTTCATTTAGCCCATTGCGTGTGTCAATGATTCCTCTCTTTACCTATCAGATGCAAACAAACCCGTCTTATGCCCCTCAAACAGTCCAATTCAGAGCAGGACCAATACCCGTCAGCCCTACTCATCAATATCAATGGACATTTGGTGATGGAGTTACTGCATCAAGCAAAGAAGTAGGACATACCTATAATGCCCCTGGAAATTACAATGTTACATTAACAGTGACCACAGAGGATAGCTATACTAATTCCATTACTCATATTGTTACTGTAAAGAATCCTGTTAAGGCAACCTTTGTTTATTCCATCCCTACAGGCTCTGCTCCGTTGAGCGTCTCTTTTGATGCTGGTTCGTCTATATCTGAAACAGGCGGCAATCTCTCCTATCACTGGGATTTTGGCGATAACTCCGAAGCCACAGGAGTAAATCCTGTTCGTATCTTTAATTCTCCTGGAACATATCAGGTGAAGATGAGAGCCTCTCTAACCTCAGAAATTTATGATGAAACAATTCAAACAATTATAGTCAGAAATCCTGTTTACGCTTCCTTTGAAGCAACTCCCAGCGGTGGACCAGCTACTATCACCATAACCTTTGATGCCTCATATTCCCGTAGCAAGAATGGTATTACTTCTTATCAATGGGACTTTGGTGATGGCAAAGGAACCACTACTACCAATTCTATGGTTACCCATACATATACCCAAAATGCTCTCAGAACAGTTAAACTAACAGTAAAAGATAACAAAGGATTTAGTAATACCTATGGCAAAGATGTGCATATTAGCTCCGGAGGACCAACTTATATCAGTGCTCAGACAATTAATTATAATGCTGAGTGGACTTGCTATGGTAGCCCTTATGTGATTCAAGGGAATGTTACTGTGGCTGAAGGGGCAAGTTTATATATCCAGCCAGGGGTGGTGGTGAAGTTTGCTTCGGGTCAGTGCTTAAATATCCAAGGCACACTGATTGCAGATGGGACATCAGACAACAAGATTGTCTTCACCTCATTTAAGGATGATACCTATGGAGGGGATGCGAACAACGATGGAATTGCAACTACACCCTCAAAAGGTGATTGGAGTAATATCTATTTCCTTGGAAGCAGCACTAATTCTTCAATCCTTAATCATTGTCTTATTCAGTATGGTGGCTACGGTTATTATAGCGGTTATTGGAGCATTCTTTATTGCCATAACACCTCACTA
>JAZDOR010000226.1:0-2352 GCA_043798435.1 bacterium | reverse complement strand
TGCTTCTGAGCCCTTAAATCTGCTGGCAAGCCCTGGTTTTGCACTCAGTAGATTGAGGGTGTTGTTTATCTCCTGAGCAATAGAGTCTGTCCTGCTTATGCTATTACTCTCACTCAGTGTATAGGTAAACTTTGAGTTTGTAGTCATTGGCTTATAAAGGGACCAGCCAGAGTTGACAAAGAAACTCCTTGTATTTAGATTTGCTTTCATTTATCGTATCAATTATTTCATATCTATTTGTCAGTGGTTTTATCGGAGAAAAGGTTACAATCAGTCCATTGCTGATCCCCTCTGTTTTTAGCCCTTCGGTAGTTTCTGTTCCCCAACCGTTTTTATATATAACATCTGCATTACTCAAGATTAGATTACCAGAATACTCAGAGGAAAAAGAAGAGCTTCCAAGAAACCGCCTTGAGATGCAAGACTTTGGATAAAATTTAAGGATGAGACCAATGGAGTTATCTCTGGCCTTCCTTTCTTCCTGAACCGTTGCTGTGCCTATCCTCTCTGAATACTCTATATTCCCTGTCCTTATTCCTGAAGTTATGGAGATGTTTGAACCAGAGAGATACTCCTTAGGAACAATAGTAACGGTATTCTTCAGGCTATGAGACATTGCCTCTTCCTTCTTTGTCGTTGATGTATCAAGGAAGGAAAAGTGGGCACCTTTCTTTATTTTCCCTTCTTTAGCAGTCCTCTCTTCCTAATCTTGAATTTTTCTACCAATAGCTTTTCACGCCTTTAATTTACTCTTTTTCTAAAGAATTTGTCAAGTAACTCTTATTGCAGTAAGGGGTGAGACACGGGTGGCAAGCAAGGCAGGCCAGTAGCCGCAGAGGGAAAGGGGAAGGCAGATAGAGCTTACCCAAAGGAAGGATTGTAAGAATATATCAAGCCTGAAACCAGAGGCAAGACCAAGCCAAATAAAGGAAAGCCCTCCGCCAAGAATAAGTCCGACTAAGGAGAGCAAAAACCCCTCTATCAAGAATAGGTAGAATATATTGCTTCTTCTGGCACCAATTGCCCGCATAACACCTATCTCCTTATATCTTTGTCTAATAGAGAGCACAATCAGGCTTACTATTCCACCACCTGCCAAGAGCAAGGTGGCTAATCCTATACCCAGAATGAGCAGTCTGCTGGTGAATCTCTGCTCCTTAATAATACCAAGCAAGCCTTCTGAAAAAAAGATGTTAAACTTATCTGCCTTTGCTTTTTGCCCCATATCTTGAAACCTTCTTTTTAGCATTCTCTCTATCTCCTTCTGCAGTCGCTCAGGGTTACTTGTTGTCAGAATAACAGCCTGTAGGTTTCTGCTCGGCTGGGCAGTTTTCGTTAGTTCATTATATGTAGATATAGGCAGGACTATCCCTCCCTGTCCTTGTTCTTCTTCCTTGAAAATACCAATTACCCTGAGGGTATTTTCAAGTGTCTGTATCTTCTCGCCAACCCTTATTGGAAGCTCAGTACAAAGATTGGAACTTGCGAGACAGACCCTTCTCTTTTCCTTGACATCACAAGGCAAGATGAACCTTCCTTTTTTTATGGCCAGGCAGTGGACATCTTTGTATTTAGGTGTAGCCCCTGTTATAGATACCCCCTTTTTCGACCTTCTTAGATACTTAATATCCTTCTGACAAGATGCCTCATAAGAGATAATAGGAAAATAAAAGGATAGAAAGGAGATGTCTGATAGAGAAATGCCCTCATCCTGAATCCAGATAGATATTATTTGACTGCCCATGCCCTTGAATGAAGAGATAAGCTCATCCTGCCTTTTACCGGTATGGTAAAGGTTTAAGGTGGAGGTGAAAATGCCTATGCCAATAACTATGATGATAAGGCTGCTTCTCAGCTTGAAATTGAGCAGGTCTTTCTTGGCTAAGTAGAGATAATCAGATGTTTTCATTGCAAAATTATCAATGCAAAATTAGCAATGCAAAATGAAAATGAAGCATAGTTAATTTTGAAATGCTAAAATGTTAATTTTGCATTTTACATTGAATTTTATACTTCACTCTCGGTAAATAATTACATTTCAGTAAACCTTCCATCTTTCAAATGGTATATCTTCTCTGTCTTTTCTGCTACTAAGGGGTTATGGGTGACAATAGCTATTGTTATCTTGCTCTCCCGGTTAAGATGTGAGAGTATCTCCATAATCTCCTCTGCAGAGCTTGAATCCAGGTTTCCTGTAGGTTCATCAGCCAGGATAAGCCTCGGTGAATTGACTAATGAGCGGGCAATAGCTACCCTCTGCTGTTCACCACCTGATAACTCTGAAGGTGAATGGTCCATTCTATCTTCTAACCCTACTTGAGTAAGACAAGCCTCAGCCCTCTCCTTCCTTTC
>JAZDOR010000215.1:0-17018 GCA_043798435.1 bacterium | reverse complement strand
AAGAACTATAAGAATAATTTTTAATATCTATCTTTGTGCTCTTTGTGAGCTTTGTGGTTCAACTCTCTTTCTCACTTTCGGGTTTTCTCCCTTTCGGGCTTTCGTGTTTCTTCTTCTACTTCACTTGAGTAAATAGTTACCAAATTTCAATCCACAATAATTTTTACTTTTTTAGACCCATTATTTTTTATTGCCCAAACCCTATTCTCTTCGTATAATTCCCTTCTATGGACTATAGTAAAACCTTGAACCTTCCCAAGACAGACTTTCCGATGAAGGCAAACCTAAAGGTCAGGGAGCCTGAGATGCTTTCTGCCTGGAAGGAAAAGGAGATAGAAAAGCTCATCTGGGAAAAAAGAGGCCTTTCAAAAAAGTATATCCTCCACGATGGCCCTCCTTATGCTAATGGTCATATCCACATGGGAACAGCCTTAAACAAGCTCCTCAAGGACATCATTGTGAAGCATAAGAATCTCTCTGGATTTAATGCTGTCTATGTGCCTGGCTGGGACTGCCACGGGCTTCCTATTGAGCATAAGGTTATGGAAACGCTTCCCAAAGAGACGCTATATTCAAAGGTAAAAGAAGAGTGCCAGACTTACGCAGAAAAATTTGTCAATATTCAGAGGGATGAGTTCAAGAGGCTTGGTGTTTTTGGTGACTGGGAAAATCCATATTTAACCTTTACTAACGATTATATTGCCGACACCCTGCTCTTATTCAGTGAGATGGTAAAGAAAGGGTTTGTCTATAAGGACAAAAAGCCTGTCTTCTGGTGCAAAAGTTGTCAGACCGCCCTTGCTGAGGCTGAGGTTGAGTATAAGGAGATAGCTTCCACATCCATCTATGTAAAGTTTCCACTTGAGTCCTCTAACCTTTTAATCTGGACAACAACACCCTGGACACTTGAGGGAAACCTTGCCTGTGCTTTGAACCCTTCCTTTACCTATCAAGAGATAGAGGCGGATGGTGAATCCCTGATTATAGCTAAAAGTCTGATAGAAGATGTGATGAGAAGGGCAGCAATCTCAAATTGGAAGGTGAAAAGGGAGATTAGTCCAACAGAACTCTTTGGAAAGGTTGCCCGGCATCCATATTTAGATAGAACTTCAAGGGTAATCAGTGCTGACTTTGTCACAGCAGAGCTTGGCACAGGGTGTGTTCATATCGCCCCAGGTCATGGGATGGAAGATTATGTAGCAGGTATAGCCAATGGATTAGAGATCCTTTCCCCTGTGGATAACTCTGGAAGGTTTACAGAGGGTAAGTTTATTGGAGAGGATGTTATAGCTTGTCAAACGAAGATTATCAGTCTTCTGAAAGAAAGCGGCAAGCTCTTTTTCTCTGAAGAGATTCTTCACTCATACCCTCATTGCTGGCGATGTAAGAAGCCTATAATATTTCGGGCAACAAGCCAGTGGTTTATAAAGATAGACCACAATAATCTGCGGGAGAGGATTCTCTCATGCTTAAAGGATGTAGAGTGGATTCCTGAGTGGGGAGAGAGAAGATTTACAGCAATGATAGAAAATAGAGGGGATTGGTGCATATCAAGGCAGAGGGCATGGGGAATTCCTATTCCAGCCTTTATCTGCAAGGCTTGCGGAAAAGCTCATCTTACAGGAGAGACAATAGAGTTTGTCGCCTCTATTATCAGAAAAGGCGGCTCTGGTGCCTGGTTTGAAAAGGATGTAAGCGAGGTTCTGTTGCCAAATTCAAGGTGTGATTGTGGCTCGCTTGATTTTGAAAAGGAGGCTGATATATTGGATGTCTGGTTTGACTCTGGCTCGTCACACTATGCTGTGCTTAAGCAAAGGGATGAGCTAACCTGGCCTGCTGACCTGTATCTTGAGGGATCAGATCAACACAGAGGGTGGTTTCAGTCATCCATGCTCACATCTATGGCTGTATTTGATAAGCCTCCATACAAGGCTGTTCTCACCCATGGCTTTATGCTGGATGAAAAGGGAAGGACGATGTCAAAATCTTTGGGCAATGTTATAGCTCCCCAGGAGATAATAGAGAAATTCGGGGCAGACCCGCTCAGGCTCTGGGTTGCCTCTACTGATTTCAGGGAGGATATGAGGCTGGGGAAAGAGATACTTGAGACAACCATCAACTCTTACAGGAAGATACGGAATACGATAAGATTTATCCTGGCAAATCTAAGTGATTTTGAAGAAGAAAAAGCCATCAAATATACGGATTTGATGGATGCAGACAAATTCCTATTGGCAAAGCTTAATATCTTAATAGAAGAGGCAGAAAGTGCTTATGAGAAATTTGAGTTTCATAGGGTTGTCCATCTGATCACAGGCTTTTGCACAGTAATCTTGAGCAATTTTTATCTGGATATTACGAAGGACAGGCTCTACTGCGAAAGACAAGATAGCCCAAAAAGAAGACAGGCTCAGACAGCGTTATACCAGACAATAACCTCTATCCTGCCGATTATAGCCCCTATCCTTTCCTTTTTAGCAGAAGAGGCCTGGCCGTATCTTAAACAGAAAGAAGAGAGCGTCTTTCTTGGCCAATTTCCAAAGCCAAATAAGGAGCAAAAAGATATAGCCTTTCTTTCTGAGTGGGAGAGCTTGCTCCTGATAAGGGATAAGGTCAATTTATGTCTTGAAGCTGAGAGAGGAAAGGGTATAATTGGCTCTTCCCTTGAAGCAGAGATAGAGATTTCTGCACCAGAACCAGAGTTTTCTATCTTAAAGAAGTATGAAGAGGGGCTTTGTGAGCTTTTCATTGTCTCTTCTGTCAACTTGATAGAAACTTCCGGATTAGATGTTTCTGTTGAAAAGGCAGGTGGAGTGAAGTGCCAGAGGTGCTGGATATGGAGTGGCTCTACTGAGGATGGACTGTGTCAAAGGTGTAGGGAGGTGCTTAAAACAATTGAAAATGTAAAATGAAAAATGCAAAATGAAAATTGTAGGAGGTAAATATGGAAACAGAAAGAAAAGAGGATTTTAAGAGAAGGCTTCTTAAGCTGAAAAATGAGTATGAGAAGGAGTTGGAAGGGTTAGGCAATAATTGTCTCCACACTTGTGCCAAAGAGCAGGCCGGGGACCTATCATCTTACTCCATTCACATGGCAGATATAGCTGGAGATGTCTATGAGCAGGAGAAGGAGATTGGGATTATGGGTAAAGCCTCTCTGACCCTGCAGAAGGTTGATGAGGCACTTTTACGGATAGAAAGAGGGGGTTTTGGCATCTGTCAGAATTGCCAAAAAGAGATAGGCATTGATAGATTAGAGGCTATGCCCTTTGCCAGATTCTGTATTGACTGCGAAAGAAAAAAGTAAAGGATTTATTAGACACTGATTTGCACAGATGAACACAGATAATAAATATTTAATCAGTGAAAATCAGTGTAAATCTGTGTCTAAATATATAACACGCCTGAGGGGAATTGAACCCCTGTCCTCGGATCCGGAGTCCGATGCTCTTCCGCTAAGCTACAGGCGTAAGGATGTTAAGGATGTTCTAAGTTCTAGGTTAATTCTAAGATTGAGACTGCTCTCTAACATTTAATGGATTCTATCTTGACTTTGAACATAGAACATAGAACATAGAACATAGAACATAATAGTGTAAAGTGCATAGTTAATAGTGTAAAGGAGAAAGATATGGTTAAAGATATAGTTTCTGTCTGGAAAGAAGAGGAGAAAGAAGCAGAAAAAAGGGTCTGCTTTGGCAGGATGGTAATTGGCTTATTCTGTATGGTAATCACTGTCTTATTTGGTCATGAATTTCCAGAAGGTGCAATCTTTGTCATTCCATCTGCCAGTATCATTCTTTTTGTCTATTCGGCGGTGATTATCTGGGTTATAAATAAAGGGCTTTACCAACCATGGATAAAATACCTTTCTTCAACATTGGATGTCTTTCTTCTTTCGGCAACCATCTTTTTGTTTGGCAGTTTCCATACCTTTAAGACCGCAGGTTTCCTGGTTTATTTCATCCTTGTCTCTTTGGCTGGAATGAGGTATAGTGCCAGGGTGCCTATCTATACCGGGCTTTTGGCCTCAATCCTCTATATCTTGATGCTTGTCCACTCCTCTTTTTCCGGGCAGATTCAATTAGGAACAATGTTAGAAGAGCATGCTTCAAGTAAGGTAAGTCCTGTCCAGCAGATGCTGAATGTTTTATTCCTTATCTTTGCCTCCTTTATTTCCTATCATATTGCTCAAGGATACCGCGGGCTGATTGATAGAATTATTAAAGCTGAGGTAAAGAATGCTATGGCCAGTATGGAAAAAGGAAGTGTAATTAAAAGGTTCATCTCCCATCTCTCCGCAGAGTTGCAGGAGGCTCTTTCGGATAAGGATAGGACCCAGGATCCCCAAAATCTTTCCTTCATTCTCTTGGATTTAAGGGATATAACCAGATACCTTGAAGAAGATGCAGATTCTGCCCAGAGTTTATTAGAAAGGCTTCTTGATGAGATAACAAGAACAGTTTTTGACTATAGCGGCCATATAAAGATAGGAGAGAAGGGAAAGATTCTAATCATATTTAAGACAGAGCCTCCTTCAAATAATGATGTCAAGGGTGCTATATTAGCCAGCTTAAAGATAAAGGCAAAGTTGGCAAGGCTGAATATACAGAGTGAGTTAGAGAAGAAACGGGCTATAGAGGTACCGATGCTTTTGCATTCAGCAGGGATAAAGACTACCCGAGGAGAGGGTTTGTCCTATCCTACCACCAAAGATGCTCTATCCTTCCTCTTTATGCTTTTAGAAAGGGTGAAGAGCGGTTTTGAAAAGGAGATAGTTATGAGCAGTGCTACCTATAATTTATCCAAGGATGTAGTTGATACAGAAGATATAGGAGAAGGGCTATATCGGCTGATTGGGTTGAAGTAGTGTATGGTTTATAGTTTATGGTTTATAGACCATCAACTATAAACTATAAACTATAAACTATAAACTATAGACTATCATAGTTTTATAGTGGCAATGGTTGAATATGTCAGCTCCAAAATCTCTTGTATTTCCTCTTCTTTTATGCAGAGTGGCGGAAAGAGATAGATGACATTTCCCAGGGGTCTTAAGATAAGCCCTCTTTTTAACCCTTCTTTATAAACTTTGTAGCCTATCCTTTCGGAAAGATCAAATGGCTCTTTGGTCAGTTTATCTTTCACTAATTCAAACCCACCTATCATGCCTATATACCGGACATCTCCAACAATGGGAAGCTCTCTGAACCTTTCCAATCCCTTGTGAAAAATTGGGATAATCCTGGCGAGCCTACCCAAAGTATTTTCCTCCTCAAAGATCTGAAGGCTGGCTAAGGCAGCTGCCGTAGATATTGGATTTGCTGTGTAGGTATGACCGTGATAAAAGGTCTTTTGCTTTGAGTAGTCATCATAGAAGGCAGAATAAATCTTTTCTGTGGTCAAGGTTGCACCAAGGGGTAAGACGCCACCTGTAATCCCTTTTGATAAACAGAGAAAGTCGGGTTGAATATGGGTATGCTCTGTGGCAAACATCTTGCCTGTTCTGCCAAAGCCTGTGGCTACCTCGTCCAAAATGAGGTGAATGTTATATCTCATAGCAATCTCAGCCACTTTTTCAAGATATTCTTTGGGATAGACAATCATTCCACCTGCCCCAAAGATTAAAGGTTCAATGATTATCCCGCAAATCTCATCAGCGCGAGCTTTAACTATATCCTCAACAAACTCAATACACTCTATATTACAGGTCTCTCTATCACGCCTCAGCGGACAGCGGTAGCAATAAGGGGCACATGCCTTATATCCCGAGTAAAAAAGCCATTCAAAGCACTTGTTGAATGGGTCAAGGTCGCTTACGCTCATAGCCCCAAGTGTATCTCCGTGATAGCCATACTCTAAGGAGAGAAACCTTCTTTTCTCTGGTCTGCCTATATTATGCCAGTATTGAAAGGAGAGTTTTAAGGCAGTCTCAACAGAGGTTGACCCATTGTCAGAGAAGAAGACCCTTGACAAGCCTTTGGGAGCTATAGATATAAGCTTTTCAGCCAGCAAAATGGCAGGTTTATGGGTGAATCCAGCAAAGAGGATATGGTCCAATTGATCTACTTGATTCTTGATAGCCTCCGTTATCCCTGGGTGGCAATGGCCGTGGACATTGCACCACCAACTGGCTATGGTGTCATAATAAACCCTGCCGTCTGCACCATAGAGCCTTATTCCCTCTGCCCTCTCTATCAGAATTGGAGGCAATTCCTCTGCATCCTTCATCTGGGTGTAAGGATGCCAGATATACATTAGGTCTTTCTCAATAAGCTCCATATTTTACTTCCTGTTTAATTATATATAAACGGTATAAATTATAGTAATTATTTTATTGTTTGCCAAGCAAAAAATTAAATTTTTTACAAAAGGAGGCAAAACCTAATGAGATAATGATTACAGAGGGGACATTTAAGGACTTGAAAGAGCCAGGTCTCTTTGAAGGGGCTGGGTATTTAGAAAGAGATGGGGTTAAAATATATAGATATAGAAATAGTAGTGAGTTGGAAGAAAAAAATTAAGATGTAAATAGGCAAGGGAACAAAGATTATCAACAAAAATGAAGATTTGCCTTATTAAGCAATTCCAATCTTCTCAAGGATTCCAGATAAAAGTTCTTGTGAATAGTATTCTATTTCAATCTTGCCCTTCGAAAGGTTTCCTCGTATCTTCACCTGGGTTCCCAATACCTTTCTTGCCTTATCCTCAAGAGCAGATAACTCATGGTTTCTTTTTTGTGTTTCACGTGAAACATTTTCTGCTTCTCTCACAGATAATTTCTTCTTTATAATCTTATCGGCAAGATTTTCTCTTGCTTCAAGAGCGGGAATTGAAAGAATTGCCCTGGCATGACCTGCTGTAATCTCACCTTTTATTATCCCATCCTTAACTTTTTCGGAAAGAGAAAGTAGCCTTAATGAATTTGCTACAGAACTTCTCTCCTTTCCAACCTTTCTGGCTATCTCTTCCTGAGTCAAGCCAAACTCATCCCGCAGTCTTTTATAAACATCCGCTTCCTCTATGGAATTAAGGTTCTTCCTCTGAATATTTTCAATGAGAGCTATCTCAAGCTGTTCGGCTTTTTCCACATCCTTTATGATAGCAGGAATTTTGGTTAAACCTGCCTTCTTTGCTGAAAGAAACCGCCTCTGTCCCGCAATCACTTCATACAGCTCACCCTTTGGAACTACAATGATTGGTTGGAGTATGCCCTTTTCTCTGATAGAGGCAATAAGCTCTTCATCCTCTAAAAGTTCTCTTCGTATCTTTGCGTCTCCTATGCTAATCTTCTCTAACTCAATTTCTATCAGACCGCTTTTTTCTTCTTCCCCAATCAATGCGGACAACCCCTTTCCAAGCCTTTCCATAATTTATATTCTATAATTTCTATTATCTAATAGTCAAGAGTAAAAATCCGTAACCGTTCAGGCTATACATCAAGAGTGTAAGAAAGGAGAAAGGGGGAAATGAGAGAGAATCCAGAATCCAGAATCCAGAATACAGAATAAATAAGTTCTTTCGTTCTAAATTCTGACTCCTGACTCCTGAATTCTGACTTCTATTAACCTTTTCCACATCTCCTTTTCTTGCGCTACCTGAACGCATACCAAAAACTATTTGACATAATAGAAGAAAGAGGGTAAAATTAAGTTATGAAAAAAGGATTTACCTTGACTGAGTTGATGATTGTGGTAGTAATCATAGGGATATTGTTAGCCATCCTCCTTCCTCAAGTAACAAAGATGATAGATAAGTCAAGGGAGGATGCGACCAAGGCAAATTTGAATAGCATGAAGACTGTGATTGCTATGTATTATGGGGATAAGGAGGAATGGCCCTCTGGGGATCTAGATGGCGATAATGACCCTGCAGGAGGAATGGATGGGGATGATTTAGCCAGAGCCTTAGTTCCTAACCACTTAGAGACAATTCCCTATGTTATTGTGAGAAAGGGTGCCAGCACAGCAAATAAGAGGTCCAGGGCGATTTACACAAACCAGATGCACTTTGTCTGTCCTGTCCATGGAGTAAACTGTCAGGGAGGAGGAGGAAGCTGTCCTGAACATGGAACAATCACGAATGAGGGTGGCTGGTGGTATAATGTTGGAAATCATAGCTTAAGAGTGAACTCTTTTGCCACAGATACACAAAAGGTTGTTTACTCTACCTACGGCCTTGAATGATAGCCCTCGGTATAGAAACCTAAAGCCCCGGCAGGAAGCCTGTCCTTAGTCTCTAAAAAATGATAACCCTTGGCATAGAAACCTCAACCCCAGCAGGAAGCCTGTCTTTAGTCTCTGAAGAAGGGGCTTTAGCCTCATCCTTCGTATCCTGCCTTCATCTCAAACACTCCTCTTGGATTATAAGTGAGATAGACCACATTCTTAAGCTCTCTTGCATAAAATTATCTGAGATTTCAGGTATTGCTGTCTCTACTGGGCCTGGTTCATTTTCGGGGCTGCGGGTGGGATATGCAACGGCTCAGGGTCTTTCTGCTGGCTTGGATATTCCAGTAATAGGGGTTTCAACATTGGATACAATCTCCCATAATATTTGTGAGAAAGATATGCAGGTCTGCTCTATCATTGACGCCAGAAAGGATAGGATTCATATTGCTTTGTATAGAAAGCAAAGGAAGTCTTCTGATTATATCACCTGCGACCTCTCTTGTCTATTTTCTTTGATAGACCAGGAGACCCTGTTTGTAGGGCCGGGTGCTCCTTTCTACAAAGATAGAATAAAGGAGAAATTGGGTGCTTTAGCCTTCTTTTCTCACTCTATACACAACATCCCTCAGGCAACAAGTGTCGCGTCTTTAGGACTCCTAACTTTCAAAAGAAAGAAGGAGGGCTCTTGTCTTGTCTATGGGCATCTTGATTGATAAAATGAAGGAGGATGACCTCTACTCTGTTTTAGCCATAGAAGATGAGGTCTTTGCTTTTCCCTGGTGTAGGGAAAGCTTTATTGAGGAGATAAAGGCAGGCTCAGAATTTTATGTGGCTAAGGAAGAAGGAAAGATTATTGGCTATCTTGGGTTTTATAAGGTAGATGATGAGATGCAGTTGGTCAATTTGGCTATCACAAAAAGCAGGCAGTCCAAGGGCATAGGCTCGGAGTTACTCAGATGGGCGATGGAGCGGGCAAAGGGCTTGGGGGCAAAGAAAGCTACCCTTGAGGTTGAGAAAGAAAATTTAAGGGCAATCTCCTTCTACCATAAATTTGGCTTTTATGAGGCCGGTATTAGAAAGGGTTACTATGGCTTAAAAGAGGATGCTGTAATTATGTGGGCTGAACTATGAAGATAGAATCCAGAATTCAGAATCCAGAATACAGAATTTCTGACTCCTGAATTCTGACTCCTGAATTCTGACTCCTGACTCCTGACTCCTGACTCCTGAATTCTGACTCCTGACTCCTGACTCCTGAATTCTGACTCCTGAATTCTGACTCCTGACTCCTGAATTCTGACTCCTGACTCCTGAATTCTGACTCCTGACTCCTGAATTCTGTCCTTAATATTATGATAAAACTTTTATCTCTATTCATTCCATACATTATCTATCTCCTTACCCTTCCGTCAACCTTAACCTTTGGGGATAGCGGTGACCATATTGCTTGTGGCTGGATGTTGGGGCTTGCCCATCCCTCTGGCTATTGCTTATACACTTTAATAACCCATCTAATCTCATATATTCCCATCTCAAACATTGGGATGAGGATGAGCTTTCTTACCGTAGCCATCGCCTCTTGTTGCATCTTTTTTCTTTACCTCATTCTTTATCATATCCTTAAAAACCAGATCATCAGCCTCTCTTCATCCCTGATCTTTGCCTTCTCTGCCGCATTTTGGAATATAGCCGGGTATGTGAAGATGTATTCTTTGCTCAGCCTATCTGTCGTCTTATGCTTTTTTATCGTTATCCTGTGGGAGAAAAAAAGGGATGCCAGGTTGCTCCTTCTCCTTGCCTTTGTCTATGGGCTGGCTGTTTCTAATCATATGTTGGCGGCTACTTTTGGTCCTTCACTTCTATATCTGGTCTTTGTCACAGACAAGAGGGCGATAGGAAAACATATTGGAAGCCTCCTCCTTCTCTTTCTGCTTGGCATATCTATCTATCTTTATCTTCCGATAAGAGCCACAGGAAACCCTGTGATAGACTGGGGAAAGCCAGATACTATTTCTAAATTCTCAGACTATGCCTTTATTGGTATGGCTCACGAAAAGATGTTCAAGGCAGGCACGCTCCAGACATTGGGCTTTTTTAAGGAGCATTTAACAAAGGTAGTCTTTCGCCAGTTCACGCCCTTTATCCTCATCCTTGTCCTGCCTGGTGGGGTCTTTCTTTTCAGCAGAAACAGAAGGCTTTTTTATTTTTTTCTCATCACTATCCTGGTCAATACAATCCTTGGTGTAACTGTTTATGCCAGGATAAGTGAGCTTGTTGATATGGAGGCATACCACTTTCCCTCCTTTATCTGTTTAGCCATTTTTATTGGAGTGGGAATCTTTTATTGCTTGAAAAAGCTACCAAAACCTTTAGCTCTTATCCCCATGCTTTTTCTGCTTTTACTTCATTGGAAAGGTTCAGACTATAGCCAATATTACTTTGCCTATGACTTTGGCAGGAATCTGATAAAAGACCTGCCAGAAAAGACGATCCTCTTTAACCGAATAGACATAGACGTCTTTCCCCTTTGGTACCACCAGAATATTGAAAATCTGAGAGAGGATGTGGCTGTATTTCCCATACATTTCTTACGAAGACCATGGTTTGTCCAGAAGATTTTAGACCTGCACCCCTGGGTAAAAACAACATTAGTTGATGGAATGTATGAGGATGTGATGAAGGCTGTAATCTCTTGCAATAAAGAGGCGTTTCCCATCTACTACACCTTCTTCAAGCCCGATGAGAGGATAGATGTGCCGTATCTTGACAGACTCAGCAAGGATGGTCTGGTCTATAGGTTGGGAATGGGAATAGGTGCAGAAGATAGACCCAAGCAGGAACATTGGTTTGGTTGTAGAGGCGTATTTGATAAGTCCAGCAATAAGGATGTCTGGGCAAAGGAGATACTTTACAGCTACTCTTACTATCATGCAGACTTGGGTCAATACTGGCTCAATCAGGGTAAAATGGATAGAGCAATAACAGCCCTTGAAAGGTCTTTAGATTTTGACGGGAGAAATGCCAGTTATATGGGTGCCTTAGGAGCTGCCTATGGTGTTGCCGGAAGATTCAAAGATGCTGTCAGGGTTCTGGAGAAGGCAGTAGAATTAGAGCCAAACAACCCTGTCTTTGCTGAATATCTGGCTATGGCCAGGGCACAGATTAAATAGTGTAATACGCAAATAAAAATGTCCTATTCAAGGATATAAAATATCCCTCAAAAAAGGAGGGATATTATGAAGGAAAAGGAGGCTGTCTGTAGGGTAAAGGAAGCAAAGAGATTAAGGGTGATAGAAGAGGCTATTGAGAAGCAGGTGACTCAAAGAAAAGCTGCAAGTATCCTTGGTCTCTCAAGTCAAGACAGGTAAGGAGAATGGTCAAAAAAGTTGCCAGAGAAGGCCCAATTGGAATAATTCATTGTTCAAGAAATAAACCTTCAAATAGAAGGATTCCAGAGCAATTAAAGGATGGTGATTGATCTATATCAAGAAACATACTTTGGATTTTGGACCTACTCTAAAACCAACGAAAAACTCTTTGAGATTGATAAGATCAAAATAAGCACAAGCACTTTAAGAACCTGGCTCATAAAAGACCCTCTCTGGAAGAAAGAGCGTAAAGGGAGGAAACACAGACACTGGAGAGAAAGAAAAGCCTATCTTGGGGAAATGGTGCAGATGGATGGCTCACATCACGATTGGTTAGAAGGAAGGGGTCCAAAGATGGTTATTATGGCTTAAGACGATGCTACAAGCACTGTATTTGCTCGTTTCGCAGACTTGGAGGGCACAATTCCAGCTATGGATAGTTTCAAAGGCTATATAGGGCAATATGGCGTCCCTCAAAGCCTTTATTTGGATAAACTCTACTACCTACAAATCAAATGCAAAGCTCACTATTGAGGAGGAGTTAGAAGGCAAAAGAGAACCTATGAGCCAGTTTGAAAGGGCTTTAGAAGAGTTAGGGGTAGATGTAGTCCAGAGCCATCCGCCCTCAGGCTAAAGGAAGAATAGAAAGGCTATTTAAGACCTTCCATGACAGACTCATTAAAGAGATGAGGTTGAAGAATATCAACACCAAAGAAGGGGCAAATAGATTCTTGGAAGGGTACTTACCCGGCTACAACGAAAGGTTCAGTAAGCTCCCATTAAATATGGCTAATCTCCACAGAAAGATACCAAGAGGGCTAAACCTTGAAAGTATCTTCTCCATAAAAACAAAGAGGGTTCTAAAGAACGACTGGACAATCTCCTATAACAACCAGCTCTATCAGATTGAAGAAACTCCTCCTAATACCAGAATAAAGTCTGTAGTGGTAGAAGAAAGAATAGACAACACAATCCATATCACCTATAATGGTATTGAGCTTAATATAAAAAAGATAGAGAAAAGACCATTAAAACCAAAAGAAGAAAAAGAGCAATTAAAGATAAGAAAGGTGCATATTCTTCCATTGGATCACCCTTGGAGGAGGTTTAAGATGACCTATATAAAAGATCTGTTTTATCTAATACAAAATAGGACATTTCTATTTTGCTGAAAACAGGACATTTTCATTTTGCTGTAACAAACCAAAAAATTTTTCCCTTGACATTTTGATTTAATGGTAGTATTATGCAAAAACTATATAATCACTTGTTAAGCTCCAATTTGCCAAAGAGGAAGTGATGGGTCAAAAGGTGGGAGCTATCAATAGAAAGAGACAAGCAGTTTAATTAATCTGCAAAAATATTTGGAGGTGTAAAAAATGAAAAAGAATTTTATAGCAAGTTTAGCAATGGGAATGTTTTTGCTTGGTGCGACAATCATACCGATTACGCAAGCCAACGCAACAAGTATTGTGGAAGTCTCGATCCCTGTTAACAGTAGTGATGGGTGGTGTGGTCATCCATTGGCAGACAATGTTTGGAGCGTTAGTGCTCCGCCTTTCCCATTGAACATTAATATAGGGATTGGTTTTATACTCAACCCTTCACTCGCTTATAACTATGACGACCTCACTCTGCACGATCATGTTTATGTCGATAATTATGTTCCTGATCCGACAAGGGCGGTTGTAACCTACAAATTTGACGAACCGGTTATCGTGGACCAGATCGAAATCATCCAGCATACGAATGGGATCACCAGGATTGAGGGCTTTGTTGGGAATTCGCTGGACTCTCTATTGTCCATTGGTTCAATATTTGGTCCATCTGGTGATGCCAGCGTGTTAACAGAATATCAGTCACAAGTCTTTGATTTTAATAACACCAGTTCAGGTAAGTACTTTCAGTTTATAGTTCGCAAAACCTCTCTTTCCAATGGATACGCAGCCTATCGAGCGTTTCCCTGCGATGTGCAGGGCAATCGTTTTAACCCCGCACAATCTTCTATTCCCGAACCTATCACTTTGACTCTTTTGAGCATCGGTTTTGCCGGCCTGTTTGTTGCTCGACGGCAGAGGAAGCAGAAGAAAAAGTAGTCGTTTCTGGAAAATGGATGCATCATATGGTTCTGTTGATTAGACTAATGCTTCTTCTTGGGCAACGGGAAATGCAGCATTTGGAAATGCTACCTATCAGAGTACATATTGGGTAGCTACACCGATCTTGCTCTACTGCAGACTTTTAATGTTTTAGGTTTGGTAAATGGTTTTGTTACTCTTAATGTGACGGCTTTATCATCTTTCTAATATGCTTCTTTTCGGCACAGGTGTAGCTGGCATCAGACTCAGAAGAAAGAAGAACAAGTAATCATCGGAAGGCAGGGTCATCATGTCCCTGCCTTTTCAATTTCACTTGGCAAAATCGCCGAACTATGTATACACTTTAGCCGATGCAGGGAACGGTTTTAATTTACGAATACGCTCAGGTGGCGGAGCTGAGCTTGTCGTTAGGCAACATTTTGCTTGACGGATTGATGGGAGGTGATGTCTATACATGAAAAAAGGTAAGGTCTTTTATGGTTGGTGGGAGCCATTACCTTAAAAACACCAGCTAATTAAAACAAAAGGAGGAATGACAATGAAAAAGGTAGGAATGACAGTTTTGGCAACCGGGGTGCTCGTGATGGCTTGCATAAGATCTGCGCAGGCTTCCACGGTATCTTGGGCAGATTGGACAAGCACAGCGCCTTTAATAGTATCAGGAAACATGATTGTTGATGGGAGCACAGTTAGCGTAACTTTTAGCGGGCAGTATGTCTTCGCGCAAACCAGCGGTGGAATTAACTACTGGAATCCTTCCGCACCTTATATAAGTACATCTGTCGACAATGCGCCGCCGAATTCTGACATCATTGCTTGTAACTTCGGTGGCTTTAAGACGATCACCTTCTCTCGGGTAGTAAAGGATCCTCTCCTGGCTTTGGTAAGTTGGAACAGCAATACGGTTGATTTTGGGGTGCCGATCGAAATACTAAGTTACGGAAAAGGTTATTGGGGAAATGGCACTCCGATTCTCAATGCCGGCGGCACGGGATTTTTCGGGAGTGGAGAGGTCCACGGTGTTATTCGGTTCCCTGGTGAGTACAACTCGATCACATTTGCTGATAGTGCTGAATATTGGCATGGATTGACGGTTGGCGCAACCAGTCTGCCACTGTTCCCTGAACCAGGCACTATGCTCCTTTTAGGTACCGGCTTAATAGGTTTGTTTGGTAGCAGAATTAAAAGGAAGAAGAAGTAATCACCGAAAGGCAGGGTTTCTTGACCCTGCCTTGTCTGTTTCAATCAACAAAATTGCCAAATTTGGCAAAGAACGCCTGACAGGACATATAAACAGTTTTATGTAATTCTTTTAATACCAAGCAACAATAGATAAAATACCCCTTTTGATATTGCTTGTATGAAGGTTTCTTTTCAATAATTTATAAACTGTTTACTTCTTCTTAGATTCGCAATCCGAGATTCGCGATTCCCTAAACCTGTATCCCTCTCTCTTTCAATGTCTCAACCAAGTCATTCAGGACATTCATATAGACAATGTAAGCATCATAAGGGGATTCATGGGGGTTGAAGTACTTATGCACATCACCATCTGAGAACCACTTGGTGCACATATAATAAAAGTGGTCAGAGCCGAGGAGGCGTCTCCAGACATTGATTAAATCCTGGTTCTTGGTCTGTTTCACACTTTTCTCTAAGGAGTAAGCCTTTTCAATAGCAGAATCCTGCATCGGGTTTCCGACCCAGGCTGTCAAATCCCTTTCAACATCTGCCCAGGAAATAGTATAAGGAACATCAATCTGGCCAACAGGTGAATGATATTTACAAGCCTCCTTTGGGAGAATGAATTGAAAATCTGGATGAGCCAATACCTTTTCTGGTAAAGCAGCCATAAAATCAAATATGCCGGTATCCGTCCACTGGTGCTCACCAAAGGTTTCATAGTCCATAAAAAGGTTGATAATCTCACCCTGACCAGCATTACTATGAATCCATTGAGCATACCTTTCTGCTGTTAATGGCCATTCCTCCCAGCCCCTATTGGAAAACCTGAAGGCGATGTCATCGGAGAGCTTATAGTTCTTCAGCAAAAGGTTTATCTTGTAGCAATTGGCAGGCTTGTATAGAAAATTCGGGCTTCTCCAGCCAAGTATATGGTCTGCACCCTCAGCCAATATAGTTGTATAACCCATATCCTCAATGAACTTAGCTACCTCATTGTTATAGATAAGCTCTGTGTTTCTGAATGTCGTTGGTGTTTGACCGAATAGCTCCTTGACCTTCTTCTTATGCAACAAGACCTGTTGCTTAAACTCAGGTTTTGAATAGAGGAAGGAAAGGGAGTGGTAATATGTCTCGTTTATAAACTCAACACAACCTGTCTTAGCTAATTGTTGAAACAGCTCTAAAACATATGGGTTATACTTTTCAAACTGGTCAATCACCAGTCCGCTAAGAGAAAAGGCGACCTTGAACCTGCCCTCATATTTGTCAATCAGCTCAAGGAGGAGCTTGTTTGTTGGAATATAGCACTTATCCGAGACCTTATTACAAATCTGGCGATTAGCCTCCTCATCCTCATAGAAGTGGTTTGCACCTATATCAAAGAAGGAGTAGCCCTTCTGTAGGCGAAAAGGCTGATGAACCTGAAAATAGAAACAGACTGAGACCATATTACACCTCTTAAAGATTACACCATTCTTCTATTGCAATCCTTCTTTCCAAGATAGATTCTATCTCTCCAAGCATCATTTTCAGTTGTGGAATAGAATATTCACGGTTTGAAGGAATGGCAAGACGATACTCTTTATAGATCATAAAATGATGTTTTCTACCAACAAAAGGCCCGCTAAATCCAAGTTTACATAGCTTGCGAATGAACTCTCTACGTTTACATGGAGAGAGCAGGCTCACGGCAAACACTCCTATTAAGGCTTATCCCATTAATTACTGGAATATGATGTCCTAATCTCATCCCAACAAAAATCCAGTCTTCTAGGGTTGAGTGCAATTCCTCTTCACATTCCCGCAAGGAGCTTGCAAAGGCAATTACACCCTTACATTTTGGTATTCTGCCACAGAAAGAGCTGTCCTCAAGCTTATCATATTCAGCAGACTCCAAAGCAAAATTGATATAATCCGTCAGAATAAACTTCATCTATTTTTTTCTATCCTGAATCCTGAAGGCTATAAGAAACCCAATCCCTGTTAATGCTGCTATGCCAAGCATAATGCAAAGCCCTGTCATATTACTACTCCAATAAAGCCCTTCCATATCTTATCCATAGAAAAATAAATCTTGCCACAGAGAACACCGAAGTCACAGAGACAAGTTAATTGGACGCAGATCTTCGCAGATTATCAGGATTAATTTTTGAGTTAATTCTATATGTTTAAAATCTTGAAAATCTGCCTTCATC
>JAZDOR010000202.1:0-19905 GCA_043798435.1 bacterium | reverse complement strand
TGCCATCAAGCCAAACCTTATGCAAACATTAGAGGGAACACCTGCCTTTGTCCATGCAGGTCCCTTTGCCAATATAGCCCATGGGAACAACTCAATCCTGGCAGATATGATTGCCACAAGGTGTGCTGACTATGTGGTTACAGAGTCTGGATTCGGTGCGGATATTGGTGCAGAGAAGTTTTTGAATATAAAATGCAGATACTCAGGGCTTGTTCCAGATGTAGTAGTGCTGGTGGCAACTATCAGAGCATTGAAGATGCACTCAGGTAAATTCACTGTCGTGGCTGGAAAGCCTTTGGACCCAGATCTTTGCAAAGAGAATATTCCTGCCTTAGAGGAAGGGTGTTGCAATCTGGCAAAGCAGATAGAGAATATGAAGCTACACGGACTTCCTGTTGTTGTAGCCATAAACAGGTTCACCCCAGATACAGACAAGGAGATTGAGTGTGTACGAAAGATAGCCAAAGAAGTCGGTGCCTTAGATGCAGTCCCTTGCACCCATTGGTCAGAGGGTGGAAAGGGTGCAGAGGAGCTTGCAGAAAAGGTTGTCCATGCATGCAATGAACCAAAGGATTTCAGGTTCTTATATCCATTGGAGGCATCAATAAAAGAGAAGATAGAGACGATTGCTACTAAGATATATGGGGCAAAGAGGGTTGTCTATGAGCCTTTGGCAGAGAAGAAGATAAAGCTCTATACAGAGTTTGGATACGATAAACTTCCGATATGTATGGCTAAGACTCATCTATCATTATCCCATGACCCTACTCTTAAAGGAAGACCAGAAGGCTTTGACTTTCCAGTAAGGGATATAAACGCCTCTGTTGGTGCAGGATTCTTGTATCCCTTATGCGGTGCAATGAGAACTATGCCAGGGCTTCCCTCTATTCCTGCAGGAACAAAGGTTGATATGGATGAGGAAGGAAAGGTGGTCGGGTTATTTTAAGAAAAGATGAAAATTTTTAAGAAGATTTGGGTATATCCTAAAGGGCTTTTTTTAGGCAGGAAATATTGGGAAGGCCCGGAAGAAGGAAAGAAGAACTGCATGAAAATAATGTCGGGGTGTAAAGAGGAGTTTTGTTTTCTTGGAGGGGAAGGCAATTCAAGATTTATGGAAGATGAAGAGATCAAAGAAAGGATGCAGGAACTTATAGATGAGGAGATAAAGATCAGGTTTTTATTTGGTCCACACTATGATGTTAAATCTGTTGCCTTTTTGAGATGGGCAAAAGAAGGAAAGGTGGAGATGAGATGGTTAAATACCAGGGAAGAAGAACATTTTAAGGTAGTAGATAGAGGGTATATTCAAGTTTCATTGAAACACGAAGCCCTTGAGGAAGAACGAAATGGATATATAGCCTTTTCGGTAAAGGAGGCCCAGGAAAAATATGATTATTTTGAGTTACTGTGGGAAAAAGCCGAACTATTTGATCCAGTAAAAAGGATAGAGGAAGCAGAAAATGGATGCGTCGAGTTTGAAAGAATATTCAGAGAAAGAAAACCAGTGGAGAGATATAAGGATTGCCAATGGGGTATTGACGCAGGTTTAATTAAAAAGAAAAAGAAGGGAGCGATCCAGTTCCTGTAACTGGAAATGATATAAGAAGATTGAAAAACAAGATATTCATCCCAATTATTTCTCCTTCTGAAGCAGAAGAAAGGGCATTAAAAGAGATGAAGGCATTTTTAGGGATGGAGAAGGAGCTTCTCAAGGAATATTCAAGGGGAAGGTTTGTGGCAGTCCTGGGAGGAAAGGTCGTAGCAGATGGAGACGATGAGATAGAATTGGCAATGAGGGTTTATGAGGAACAAGGTTATTTTCCTATGTATATTGGTCGCTTGGGAGTAGAACCAGAAGTTATTGAGATGTCTTCATTAGAAGGGAGTTGCAACGATGCAATGTAAATATAACAGCAGTTATGTTCTACCAGCTCCAGCTTTAAAGATCAAAATAACGCATCCAATTAGCGGAGAGAGCGAAAAAGAGATTAAATGTAATCTTGATACAGGAGCAGACAAAACCACTATTCCAAAAAGTATCATTGCTAAATTGGGATTCCAACCGAAAACTCATGAGCCAGTTAAAGATTATCTTGGAAGGATTGAGTATCGTCCAGTTTACTTTGCTGACATTTTGATATTCAACCATAGATTTTTAAGAATGAAGGTTCTTTCAACCAATAACAATGTTGGTCTCATAGGAAAAGATATATTAAATCAATGGGTCATTCTGCTTGATGGAAAGAGAAATCTTTTTTATATCGCAGATAAAGTCCAAAGATTTTGGTGTTTGCTTTGGATAAAACCGTGAATGTCTGACGAGCAGTTTATCCAGGAAGCCTTAAAAGAGGCAGAGAAGGCAAAGGCTAAGGGTGAGGTTCCAATTGGGGCGGTTGCTGTCTTAGATGGCAAAATTATAGCCAGAAGGCATAATGAGGTAGAAGAAAGGCTTGACCCTACAGCACATGCAGAGATTCTTGCTTTAAGAGATGCTTTTAAACTTTCAAAGGATAAATGGCTATGTGGCGTAAGTTTATATGTGACCTTAGAGCCTTGCACAATGTGTTATGGGGCAATGTTTCTTTATAGAATTGAAAGACTTATCTTTGGAGCGAATTCTAATACCTGGAAAAAGGAAGGAGATAATTTCCTTCAGGACTTAAATCATACGATTAAGATAGAGGGTGGTATCTTGAGTAATGAGTGTAGTGAGATACTATCAGAATTTTTCAAGACCCTAAGATGATTTGTAAATTAGAAGAAGAGGATATAGAGCAGGCTGTGGGTATATTTGCGGAGTATCCAAAGGATTTTAACCCATTAGGGGTAAAGAAGCTGAAGGAAGAGTTAGAGGAGTATGCAGGAGAATCAGTAGCTATAGAAGTAAAAGGCTTCTTTGTTGAGAAGGAACTTTCTCAGGTAATTGGCTTGATTGGGTATGTGATGCGACCAAGCAATGAATACGAGATAACCTGGCTTGCTGTCCGGCCTGACTGGCAAAGAAGGGGAATAGGAAAAAAATTGGTTGAGTATGTTGAGCAGACATTAAAGAGCTTTCGGTCTGAATGGCTGAAGTTAGAAGTGCCAAATGACCCAGCCACAATGAACTTTTATTCGGCTATGGGATTTTCAGAAAGTCCTGAACTCTCAGGAAAGAACAAGATTATCTATAGAAAAAAGTTGTTGGCTTTTAAGTCAACATTTAAGTCAGGAATAGGTAGAGATGGATTGTGGAGGTAAATAGTTTAATAAGTTTAGTGAGTTTAGAAACTCAAAAAACTCAATGAACTTTTGTGAGGTTAGTAATATGAGTGAATGTATCTTAGTTAGACATGCCCAGACAGACTGGAATAAGAAGCAGATTTTCAGGGGAAGGGCAGAGGTTGAGCTGAATAGGACAGGCATCCGTCATGCAGAAAAGACCTCAACCCTTTTAGCGGAGGTTAGTGTTGATGCTATCCACACCTCGCCGCTTAAGCGCTCTTTGGTAACTGCCCAAATTTTGGGAAGGCCCCATAATTTGAAGCCAAAAGAAGTAAGTGATTTGATTGATATTGATTATGGAGATTGGCAGGGACTCTTACAAGAGGATGTCCAGAGGGATTTTCCAGTTATATATCAAAAGTGGAGAGAAGAACCTGATAAGGTTAAATTTCCAGGGGGAGAGTCTCTGAAGGATGTGAGGGATAGGGCAGTAAAGGTTTTTGAGGAAGCTCTTTCTTCCTGCAACTTTTTCATCTTAGTGAGTCATCGGGTAGTGATTAAGATTATTCTTCTTCATGTTTTGGGCCTACCGCTTTCTTGTTTCTGGAAGGTTCGGCAGGACTCTTGTGCTATAAGTCGGGTTGAGCGTGCTGTCTCTGGACTTTCCCTTATCTCTATGAATGAGGGGCATCATCTTTATAAGCCTTCAAAGGAAAGAAGGGAAGATTTTTAGTGAATTGCGAATCTCGGATCGCGGATTTTTTTTGGACGCAGATAAACGCAGATTTTCAGGATTTCAAACCAAGAAGTGTAAAATTTTAAGATATTATCTTAAAGATCTGCGAAAATCTGCGTCCAATTTTAACTTGTTTAGAATGGAAGAAGAGGCAGAAGATAGAATGAGGCGATTTATTGAAGCCCTAAGCACCTTGAGGCACGATCTGTTGAACGATTTTACAGTGATAAGTGGCGGGCTTAGTGTCTATACTGTGACCAAAAATGAGAAGCTCATGGAGAATGCGATAAAGGCTACAGAGAGGGCTATTGAAAGGCTCAAAAAGACAAAGGATACAGAACTTTTCCTCTCTTTGGGTGGAAAGATGTTGTAATAATCGCTAATTGCGAATCGCGGATCGCGAATCTGTTTTTCCCTCAATTCACGATTCGCAATTCACGATTCACAATTAAAATATGCACCCCATATTACTAAAGATTGGTCCCCTTACCCTTTATAGCTATGGGCTATGTGTGGCTCTTGCTTGTCTTTCTGGGGTTGCTTTGGCAGAAAGAAGAGCATCTCGTGAAGGGATAGAAAAGAAATTTATCGTTGATTTATCCTTACTTACCTTTCTCTGCGGGCTTATCGGGGCAAGACTCTTTTGTGTTTTTTTTGACCTGCCATACTACCTTTCTCATCCTTCTGATATTATCCTCGCAAGGGCTGGCTTTGTCTGGCAGGGTGCCCTTATCTTTGGTGTAGTTAGCGGCATTTTTTATGTGAAGAAAAAAGGGTATCCAGTCCTTCAGATTACAGATATTTTCGCTCCAGCTATCGCCTTAGGTTATTCTATCGGAAGATTGGGATGCTTCTTTAATGGCTGTTGCTATGGAAAACAAACAGAATCCATCTGTGGAGTCCATTTTCCGTATCTTTCCGTAGCTGTCCATCCTACTCAAGTTTATGAATCTGCGGCAAGCCTCATCCTCTTTTTCCTTATAGTAAAAATGAAACCAAGTAAATCTGGAGCCATCTTTTTTACCTATCTGATTGGTTACTCAAGTGTTAGGTTCTTCATAGACTTTTTGAGAGGCGATTCCCCAGAAGTTTTGTTTGGATTCAAGCTCACCCAATTTATTTCGTTAGCCACCATTATTGTTAGCTTATTTTTTATAAAGAGATGCAGAAGGAAGTATTCAGCGGTCAGCTTAAAAAGGTTCTAGGTTCTATGTTCTATGTTAATCTTTAACCTATAACTTAGAACTACATACAAAAATGTTACAAGTAGTAGAAGTTTGCAAGGCTTGGGAAGAGGAAGAGGTCTTGTCCGAAGTGAGCTTTGAGCTCAGAAAGGGTGAGATTATAGCCATTATTGGCGCCTCTGGCTCTGGAAAGACAACCCTGCTCAATATCATTGGTGGGTTGATGAAACCATCAAAAGGAAGGGTGCTCTTCTTTGATACGGATATACATGCCCAAAAAGAAAGGGACTTGAACATCTTTAGAAACAAAAAGATTGGTTTTATCTTTCAAACATACAACCTTCTTTCCGGTCTATCTTTGATGGAGAATATCCTGCTTTCAACAAGTATATCTGGAAGAGATTCCAAGGATAGGGCAAAAAACCTCATCTCCGCACTTGGGCTTTCTAAATATGAGAAAAATCTTCCCGGGATGTTATCTTGCGGGCAGCAGCAAAAGGCAGCTATTGCCAGGGCATTGATAAATGAACCAGAGATAATTTTAGCTGATGAACCAACAGGAAGCCTTGATACCCAGACAGCAGATGAAGTCTTTTCACTTTTGAAGGAAAAAGTAAAAGAAGAGAGTAGGAGCATGGTTATGGTCACTCATAACAGAAGATTAGCAGAACAGGCGGATAGTGTCCTTCTTTTGGAAGGAGGAAGGCTTTTGCCCAGCGAGCAATAGGTGATGGCAAAAATAAACGAAGCAACAGATACCGATTTAAAGGTTATCAAGGAATCAAGACAACTTGACTGGAAACCGGGTGATACCTTGCTTTACCAGAAAAATAAGAAAAACGGGACAGTTCACCTTTGTTTGAAATTTTATGGCAGTCATTACAGATATATTACTGGACAACCTCTTTATCGCCAATGAAATGAATGCGAGAGAGTATTCTCTTTGCCCAATTGATTACCCATCTAAAGTCCATTGCGGGATATATTTATACTCTTACATTCAGGGCAAGATGGAGCTATCTGAGGAAAAAAAGCGATTGGCTATCCGTTTTACCAGAGATTTTTGCGGGAGTATAGAAGGAAGAGATTCAATGATCTTATTATAATCATTGTGCAATCTTCTCTTCTTTCTAATCCTTAATTTATTCTTTTTTACCATAAAATTTTGAGAGGATACATAAATACTATAAATTTAGCACAGTTCTTACTGGAAAGGATATATGGGAAAATGACTTATGAAGAAAATCCTTATTTTTGGAATTGTTCTTGCAGGGTGTGCAGGATTTACGCCTAATCTTTCTGAAAAAACCGTTTGTGTCCTGCCCTTTGCAGACAGAACAGCAGAGCCATGGATAAGAGATGCTCTGACAAAGGCTCTGGTCTATGAGATGGAGAAGCATGGATTAAGAACAGGAAAGAACGCTGATTATATTATAGAAGGAGAGATTATAGATTATAGAAAAGAAGCGGTCTCCTGGACAAATAATTTTATAGTTACTGAAAAAGAGATGTTTCTTTCTGTAGATATAATATTAAAGAAAGAAGGAAGAGTGCTCTTACAAAAGAATATTACAGACTCCATTTTATATACCCCGGATCTTCCGAAAAAAGAAAAGGAAGAAAGAGAAAGGCTTATTAAGAGAATATCTTATAAGATAGCCCATATTCTTTTGAAAGAATTACTCAACTTTGGCAAAAACCCCAAATTTCAAAAATCTTCTCCTTTTCCATTTCCCTCTCCTTAACCGCTTCTATGACCCGCAAGGACTGTCGTAGATGTCCCAGATTGCTCTATCATTTGCTCTTCTCTTCTCACCTACAGTCAATAGACGACCTTCAGCCCTAATTTGGGGAAAAGCATAAACCGAGCATCAACTCTAAGCTATAGCTCGTGTGTAAACCTCTTTCCTAAGACTATTGACACCTTTTAGTCCACAATCCTGAATCCTGGCACTTGATAGTCCACAATCCTAAAGCCCAAGATGCTGCCTGTCTAACGAAAATAGGTCTCTATGGTCCAAAAGCATCTGATAGGTAGAAAGTAATCTGCTCCGACCTGAAGTCTTTGCGATTTGATAACACTTTACTTATGAGGTATAATTTCCTATGCTATCAAGGAATTTTTTATTTGATAAACTATCAGGATGATGCATATAATATATGACCATAATGGAAAAGGCTTATGAACCAAAGGATATAGAAGGAAAGTGGTATTCTTTCTGGGAAGAGGAGGGATATTTTGTCGCTGATAATCAGAAGGAAAAGCCATACTCCATTGTCATTCCCCCGCCAAATGTTACTGGCTCACTCCACATCGGGCATGCCCTGAACAACACCATTCAAGATATCCTCATCAGATGGAGAAGGATGCAGGGATACAGCGTCCTATGGGTTCCTGGTACAGACCACGCCGGCATAGCCACCCAGAATGTTGTGGAAAAGGCTATTCTAAAAGATGAGGCAACGATTGCTCTTCATGCCGTGCAAAAGGTACTTCTCAAAAATGAGGCAACGATTGCTCTTATTGATAAAGATAGTAAGGTCACCCAGACTACTCGTATTGATAAGGATGGTAAGGTCACCCAGACTACTTTTGATAAGGACGGTAAGGTCACTCAGGATGTTATTGTAGGGGATGCACAAAAGACAAGGCATTCTGTTGGAAGGGATGCCTTTGTTGAAAGAGTCTGGCAATGGAAGGAGGAGTATGGGGGAAAGATAATTGAACAGTTGAAGAGGCTTGGTTGCAGTTGCGACTGGTCAAGGCTGCGGTTCACAATGGACGAAGGCTTATCAAAGGCAGTAAGGGAGGTCTTTGTCAAACTTTATAAAGAGGGGCTGATTTATCAAGGCGATTATATCATCAACTGGTGTCCAAGGTGCAAGACAGCACTGAGCGACATTGAGGCAGATCATAGGCAAGAGCAAGGCTATCTCTATTACCTCAAGTATCCCCTAAAGCTGTCAGCTGTCAGCTGTCAGCTGTCAGCTATTACTGTGGCGACAACAAGACCTGAGACAATGCTTGGGGATACAGCCGTGGCAGTTAATCCAGAAGATGAAAGATATAAAGAGCTTATTGGAAAAAGTGTGATATTGCCAGTCCTTAATAGGGAGATTCCCATTATAGCAGATAGATTTGTTGACCCTGAGTTTGGGACAGGTGCGGTGAAGGTTACCCCAGCCCATGACAGCTCTGATTTTGAGTGTGGAAAGAGACACAACCTTCCTTTCATAAAGGTGATGGATGAGGAAGGCATAATGAATGAAAACGCAGGTCATTTTATAGGGCAGGATAGATTTGCCGCAAGAAAACAGTTGGTAGAAGAGCTAAAGGATACAGGGTTTATAGAAAAGATAGAGGATTATACCTATAGCATAGCCCATTGCTACAGGTGTCATACTGTGATTGAGCCATACCTATCAAAGCAGTGGTTTGTGGAGATGAAGCCTTTGGCTGAGCCAGCCATAGAGGCGATAAAATCTGGCAGATGTCAATTTGTGCCAAAATCCTGGGAGAAGACCTATTTTGAATGGATGGAGAACATAAGGGACTGGTGCATATCCCGTCAGATATGGTGGGGACACAGGATTCCTGTCTGGTATTGCAGGGATTGCGGGGAGAAGATTGTAGAGATAAAAGACCCTGAAAAATGTTCTTGTGGCTCCTCTAATATTTATCAGGATGAAGATGTTTTGGACACATGGTTCTCTTCTGCTTTATGGCCATTCTCAACAATGGGTTGGCCAGAGGAGACGGATGACCTGAAAAGGTTCTATCCCACTGCTGTCCTTTCCACAGGCTTTGACATCATCTTCTTCTGGGTAGCCAGGATGATGATGATGGGTCTCAAATTTATGCAAGATGTGCCATTTCATCAGGTCTATATTCACGGTCTAATCCGTGATGCAGATGGGGCAAAGATGAGCAAGTCCTCTGGAAATATTATTGACCCCATAAGCATAATTGAGAAATATGGGTGTGATAGTCTTAGGTTCACCCTGGCAATCCTGTCAGGCTTGGGCAGGGATGTTATTATCTCTGAGGAGAGGATAGAGGGCTACAGGCACTTTATGAACAAGCTCTGGAATGCCGAGAGGTTTATCCTGATGAACCTTGAGGATTATGATGGAAAAATAGTGGCGAGTGAAGAGTGGCGAGTGAAGAGTGAAAAGTGTAACGGTTTTGAATATGAGCCAAAGACACCAGAGCACCAGAGCACCAGTCACCGGAGCACCAGACTTGAGGATTATGACCCTTGTGAGTATGAGCCAAAGACCCTTAGCCAGAGATGGATAGCCTCTGAGCTTTCAAAGACGATAGAAGAGGTGACTCATCACTTAGAAGAGTTCTCCTTTAACTTAGCTACCGCTTGCCTCTATGAGTTTGTATGGCATAAGTATTGCGACTGGTATTTAGAGATAGCCAAGCTGGAATTGGCTGACCCGCAAGAGAGAAAGAGGACACAGCATCTTTTAGTCAAAAGCCTTGATATAATCCTGAGGCTTCTCCATCCCTTCATTCCCTTCATCACTGAGGAGCTTAGCCAAAAACTCCCCAATAATTCTGGGTCTATTATGACCAAAGATTGGCCAAAGCCATTCTTTACTTATGAACCTAATGCCTCTAAAGAGATGGAGCTTATTCAGTCTGTCATTACAGGAATCAGGAATATCCGTTCAACCTTTAATATCCCGCCAAAAAATAGATTAGAGGTTCTAATGAAATCAGACTCTGCTACCCTTAAAAGGTATGTAGAATATATTATTGCTTTAGCTAAGCTCTCTAAGATAACCATTGACCCAGAGATAACCAGACCCCCTCTATCTGCTGTTTTTGTCTCAGGTGGGATAGAGGTTTATGTTCTGCTCTCTGGAGTGATAGATATTGCGGAGGAAAGAAAACGGCTTACAAAAAGGCTATCTGATGTGGAAGAAACGCTTGTAAAGACAAAGAAGAAACTCGAAAACCCAGATTTCATCCAAAAAGCACCCCAGGATGTGATAGAAAAGGAAAAGGAGAAGGAAGAAGGGCTTCTTTCAGAGAGAAGAAAGCTTTTCGAGGCAATGGAGATATTGTAATCAGATTTTGGTAACACTTTAGTCAACTACAAGTAAAGACTAACCACAGAGGACTTAAGAGGAAAATTCATTGCAAATTGCAAAATTATCATTTAGCATTTCAAATTTGTAATAAAAATAAATCTTGCCACAGAGAAGACCGAGGCCACAGAAAAAGATAAAATAAACCACGAATAAACACGAATATTACGAATGAGCACGAATGAATTATTAGTGTTAATTCGTGTCCATTTGTGGCTAATTATTTCTCAAAGTTAATTCGTGGTAATTCCTCTGTGCTCTCTGTGACCTCTGTGGCTAATATTTTTCCCCAAGATTTTGAGTAATTGCCGAAAAATGAATATCCAGAAATTAAAAGAACAGCTTAATCAGGCAATGGAGCTTAAAAAATATGACGAGATAGAGGATATCTGGCTGAATCTGATGGGATTGTCGCCAGATGATGTAAATTTCTTTTATTCTACGGCTGATTGGTTGGCAAAAAATAAGCAAAAAGAGCGGGCTGCTACCTTGCTCCTTTTCCTGGCGGAACATCTTAAGGAAAAAGGGGATTTTCACAAGGTATTAGATATACTTAAGAAAGCAGCTGTTTTTAACCCGCAAGATACTGGTCTTCGTCAGGAGCTTATCAATTGCTACCAGGTGCTTCTTTCTTGTAACCCGCAAAAAGCAGAGCTTATTGAGGCCTCAGGCATAAAAGAAGAGGCAGGGTTACTTGAGGTTTTGGCAATATTTGACCATTATTTTTACTTTAATGTCGGCGGATATTTTTATCGGCCTGAGTGGGGTGTTGGCAAAATAATAGACTCTGACCTTTTGCGGGAGAAAAGGGTGGTGATTGATTTTGAACAAAAAGCAAGACACAAAATGAGCTTGGATGCAGTCAAAGAGGTATTAACAAAGTTAGAGCCTGGTCACTTTCTGGTAGTAAAAGCAATGGATATAACCCGCTTGAAGAATATGCCTCCTTTTGAAATTATAGCCCTTCTATTGAAAAGCATAAACCAACCTTTAACGCCTCAAAAGATAAAGATATATTTGCAAGATATTATCCCTACGGAACAATGGTCGTCCTGGTGGAATAAGATACTTCTTGAAATGACAAAAGATGGACGGATTAAAATTTCAGCCACAAATCCAAAGACCTATCTATGGTGCAATCCAGAAGAAGCAGAAAATAATATCAATATAAGATTTGACAAGGCTTCGCCCCAGGAAAAGATGGAGTTATATAAAGAAGCTAAGGAAAAGGGGTTTCCTTCCAGCAACCAGTTTCTAAAGGTGTTGATTGAGCTTGGCCATCAATCAATAGTTATTGATCCATCATTAGCTATGGAGATCTTTCTATTTATTCAGGAATTAAAAGACGAAGATTTTGCCCAAGAGTGTGAGGCAATTATTAAAACTTGTGAAAATCTTGCAGATTTGCTTATAAAGATACAAAAACCAAAGTATCAACTTTCGACACTTAAAATGATAAGAACGGTCTTTACAGAAACCTGGCCAGAAATTTACATATCTTTATTCTTTTCTATCTCCGGCACAAGGTTATTAGAGGGTATAGTAAATGAACTGGAGCAAGAAAAGTTTGATGTAATCCTATCTACACTCTATCAGTCTCCACAGGAATATCCAGAGAAATTCTTCCTGGTATGCAAAAAGGTTTTTAGGGACGATGTAAAACTTAATATAAGTGAATATGAGCTTTTATTTACATTACTTAAACTTTTGAAGGAGAATGAAACGAAGGGCTTACGAGACCAGATAAAGGCATTTTTATTAGAAAATGGTCTATTGAAAGCCCATTTAAGCCCTGCACAACTCAATACATTTTGTGAGGCTTTATTGCAAATAGGCGGTCTGAGGTATACAGAAAGAAATAAACTAAAGGCTTTATTGGTCAAAAAAGAGATTAAAACAACTAAACCTGAAGAGGGAGAGACCAAGCATATCCACTTTTATGCACTCCAGAAAAATATAGATGCCAAGCGTCAGGAATTGGCACATATTATGGAAACACAGATGCCAGAGAATATTAAGGAGATAGCTCTGGCACGAAGCTATGGGGATTTGCGTGAAAACTTTGAATATAAGTCTGCAAAGGAGAGGCAGAAGTTTCTTTATGCTAAATTAGTGAAATTAAGGGCACAATTGGCTCAAATCAAGGTGATTCGGCCTGAGGATGTTACCATAGAGAGTGTGAATATAGGGACAAGGGCAAAACTCAAGCCTCTTAATGGAGGGGCAATTAAGGAGTATACCATTTTAGGTCCCTGGGAATCTGACCCGGATAAAGGAATTATTTCATATCTTACGGCTATTGGTAACAGCTTGTTCAAGAAAAAAATAGGGGATGGAGTTGTTATTGAAGGGCAAGAGTGCGAGGTTATAGAAATAGATGCCGCTTTTTTTATAGTTCCTTAGTAAGTAAGGGAAAATGGAAAAGCTGGAAAAAGGAAAAAAGAGACTGACTACAAAGGCACGAAGAGACTAAAAAATTAAAAATTAGAGTGAGATTGCCTTAATAGAGAATGCAGAGCTATCAAACCGTATTGAAGGCGTAACCGTGGACAAGAACAGGTTAAAACCGCTAATATAGTTAGTTCCATAAATTTTCGCACCAAACCATACAATAGGCTTCAAACTATAGACACGAGACTCAGACTTTATTTTATTAGTCTGTAGTCTGGGGTTTGATGTCTTGCCAGTTTTAGTGGGCAATTTATGGAAGATACTATAATTGGCCATAGTGAGCCGCGACAGGTCTGAGGATGGGTTATACTGACCAAGTCTTACTTGGTGTTACAGGCTCTGGAAAGACATTCACCATAGCCAATGTGATTGAGCAGATAAACAAGCCTACCTTAGTCATTTCCCATAACAAGACATTAGCAGCCCAGCTCTACTCTGAGTTATCTGACCTATTCCCTGAGAATGCTGTCTGCTACTTTGTCAGCTTCTATGATTATTACCAGCCAGAGGCATATATCCCCCAGACAGACACATACATTGAGAAGGACTGTGCCATAAACAAGGAGATAGACAGGCTGAGGCTTGAGGCAACCTCTGCCCTGATGAGCAGGTCTGAAATAGTTGCAAAATATTTTTAGCTGCTCAAGTCCAAAGCAATCTTTAATCTTTTATCCAGTTCCTTGATAAGGGGGTCAGATAAACTTCCCAAAGACCCAAAAATAATATCTTTGCTTATGGTGGCTAATTTATCCAGTTTGATAACGGAGTTTGTCTTTAATCCAGTTTGTTTGAAATCTGGAGATTCTCTTTTAATAAGAAGATCGGTCTCAACCAATTCCATAACTACAGAAGAGATAAAGGCAATAATGACATCATCTCCTTTACGGGTTGAGCTTGAAATAACCACAGCAGGTCGGATTTTATGGCCTGATAAAGGGAAAAGGGGTGAGAAGAATAGTTCCTTTCTTCATCTATACCGTTCTTTAAGGTCATCTAAAGTATAGATGTCTTCCTGAGGATTATGAAGAAACTCAAATGCCTTATCGGTTTCAACCAGTTTCATAATTCCTTCAAGGCAAAGATCGTCTCTAATCTCCCTGACAGCAACAGGCTCAACTATCCTTGCCTTCTCTATGAGTTTTTCAAACTCCCCTCTGTTAAGAAGAATTTTTTGAGGGTTTATCCTTTGAGTGGTAACTGTAATCATCTGATTATCTTATATAATGTGGAGAGGATTTATCAAGTTTTTGTTTGATAACTTCCCTTAAATCAGGTTATAATTGCATTAAGTTATTTATGGAGGAAACAAGGCATGCAAACCAATACACAACAGCGTTCAACCGTATTCAATAAACCTGCATTTATACCAACCAATAAGATTATGATTGTCAACAAGTCAAGAATTTTGGAGATGATTCTAAAACTGAAAGGAGAAAAGTCTCTTTCATTATTGAGAAGTAGCGTATTATATCTAAAACAGCAGTTAGCTAACACAAAATCAGATAAAATTGGATTGCTAAATATTGATTCTAATGGCGACACAATAAGTAATTGAAAGCCAAAGAGGATTAACATATGGAAAACTATAGAATTATAATTGCAGCAACAGTGATTTCATCACTATCAAGAAAAGATTTAGAAACTAAGTTAGTCGTATCTCTTTTTGATATGGAAACTGAGATGAAAATTAGCGATGGGGATAACGACCAACTTCAGGTCGTGGATTATGCATTAACCAAAGCTGTTTCGATTGCCAAAAATAAACTTTAAACAGAGAATCAAAATGTCAAATTATGAAATAACTTTTAGTGAAGCTATCGAGCAAATAATGCTGAATAATGGGTATTTAGCTTCGTTGCAGCATATCTACAAAGAATTTCCTAAGTATCGAGTATTGACCGGTAAGACACCTTTTAAAACAATTCAAGAAAGAGTACAAAGAGATAACAGGTTTACCCGAATCGGTTTAGGACTCTATGCGATAACAGAGTTTCTACACAAAATTCAAAAAGAAGAAGAACCCCAAAAAGAAAGAGAGAAGGTCGTCTATCAACATGCAAGAATTCAAGGGATGTTGTTGGAAATTGGAGAGATTAAGCAATACGAAACATACACCTACGATAAGAATAAAACATTTGATGGCAAACCGCTTGGTCTCATTGCAACTACTAAGGAATGCCCTGGATTTACTTATCTAAATATTATTCAACAGAGTGTTAAATTTATCGATGTAATCTGGTTTAATAAAAGAAAATTCCCTGCTTACGTATACGAAGTAGAAAACTCAACTGACTTTAGAGATGCATTAATTAAATTTTGTGAGTTGCAGGATTTTACAACAAAATTTTTTGTGGTGTCTCCTGAAGCAAGAAGACAGAAATTCCACACAGAAATAAAAAAGAGAGTTTTTGAGTCGATTATCAACCGCTGCCAGTTTAGAACATATGAAGAGGTCGAACAGTATTATCAGAGCTTATTAAACTATTCAAAGGTAAGAGATTTACTGTAATCTAATGGTTCCCTCAAGTTCGTTGGTCAAAAGACGAATTGTATGATGTAAACATGTCGGAAGAAGAATTACACCATAAATTTCAGCTTCTAACTCGTCAACACAATCTTTGGAAGAGTCGTTATTGTGAACACTGCGAGAAAACTGGAGAGCGTGGCATCTTTATCGGCATTAATTATTTTACTCAGGGTGAACCAAAGTGGGATTCGAAAATCAGAAACGATGATGAAAAAGGTTGTCTTGGTTGTTTTTGGTATAATCCTGATTACTGGAGATTAAAACTAAACGAACTCATAAATGAATCAAAAGTTGCAGGATGAACTTCAAACTAAACACCATCTTTAAGCCTAAAGGAGACCAGCCAGAGGCGATAGCTCAGCTTGTAAATGGTCTGAGAATGGGCTTATCTGACCAAGTCTTACTTGGTGTTACAGGCTCTGGAAAGACATTCACCATAGCCAATGTGATTGAGCAGATAAACAAGCCTACCTTAGTCATCTCCCATAACAAGACCTTAGCAGCCCAGCTATATTCAGAGCTATCTGACCTATTCCCTGAAAATGCTGTCTGCTACTTTGTCAGCTTCTATGACTATTACCAGCCAGAGGCATATATCCCCCAGACAGACACATACATTGAGAAGGACTGCAACATAAACAAGGAGATAGACAGATTAAGGCTTGAGGCAACATCTGCCCTGATGAGCAGGTCTGATGTTATCATCGTCGCTTCTGTCTCCTGTATTTATAGCCTTGGCTCACCTGAGGATTGGCGAAGCTCTATCATTACCTTGAATAGATCTGACCAGATAGACAGAGAAGGGTTTTTATATGAGTTAATAAGATTACAGTATTCAAGGAATGATTTAGAACCCCAGAGGGGTGAGTTCAGGGTAAAGGGGGATACAATTGAGGTCTTTCCCTCACATACAGAAAAACCTATCAGGATAGAGTTATTCGACGAGAGAATAGAGAAAATAGCCATAGTTAACCCTATCACAAAAGATAAGACACCTGTTGATAGATTTATTCTCTTTCCTGTAAAGCACTTTATTGCTGATGGAAAGAGGTTGAGACATGCTATCGGGTCAATAGAGGAAGAGCTTATTGAGAGGGAAAAATGGTTTTTAGAGAAAGGAAAGCTCCTTGAAGCACAAAGGATAGGTGAGAGGACAAGGCAGGACTTGGAGATGCTTCAGGCAACAGGATACTGCCATGGCATAGAAAATTACTCAAAACACTTGTCGCAAAGACAGATCGGGGAGAGACCAACCACCTTGATAGACTACTTTCCCAAGGATTTTCTAATGGTAATGGATGAATCCCATGTGAGCATACCCCAGATAAACGCAATGTATGAAGGGGATAAGGCAAGAAAAAAATCCCTTATTGACTATGGCTTTAGATTGCCCTCTGCCTATGACAACAGACCCCTGAAGGCAGAAGAATTTTGGGCAATCACTTCACAAAAAATCTATCTCTCAGCCACACCTGCCGAGTATGAGACAAAGAAGAGCCAGCAGGTTGTCCAGCAGATTATTCGTCCCACAGGGCTTATAGACCCAGAGGTAATCTTACGAAAGACAGAGGGACAAATCCCGGATTTGAAAGAAGAGATAAAGCAGAGGGCAGAGAGGAAAGAAAGAACCCTGGTTACCACCCTAACCAAAAGAATGGCTGAGGATCTGGCAGACTATCTTTCCAAAGAAGGCTTGGCTGTTCGCTACCTCCATTCTGAGATAGACACACTAAAAAGGGTTGAGATATTAAGGGATTTGAGGCTCGGTCTTTTTGATTGCTTAGTAGGGATAAACCTATTAAGAGAGGGATTGGACCTTCCAGAGGTATCATTAGTGGCTATACTGGATGCAGACAAGGAGGGATTCTTGCGTTCTCAGACCTCCCTTATCCAGGTCTTTGGTCGGTGTGCCAGGCATATCTCAGGCAAGGTGATAATGTATGCCGAAGAGATAACCGGTTCTATGAAAAGGGCTATCGAGGAGACAGATAGAAGAAGAAAGATTCAGCAGGATTATAACAGAGAGCATCATATAACCCCAAAGGGCATAGAAAAGCCGGTGACAGAGCACCTTCCCACAACAAGGATACGAGAGCCAAGGATAGAGTATAAAATCACAGGAGACCCTTTTGATGCGATAGAAGAGCTTGAGGAAGAAATGAAGAAGGCAGCCAATAATTTAGAATATGAAAGGGCAGCATATTTAAGGGATGAGTTGTTCAGGCTGAAGAAGGGGTTGAGGAAGGCAGCGATTTAGAAAACTTGGGACGGTTCACTTTTGTTTGAAAGCTTACGGTTAAAAAGTTGAAATTAGAAATTTGAAATTAGCAGAGGGAGCAGAATCTTTTCTTCCCAATTTCCAAAGCAAGAATTATCTTGACAAAGGTAATTTGCAAAAAATAAAATAAAGATGTGGAAAGGATAGGTTTTTTCAGTATCTTGGTTCTTGGATTGATTAGCAGCGGTTTTTGTCAGGATGTTACCAACAGACAGATATTAGATAAACTGAACAGCATGGATGTAAGGATTGCCAGGCTTGAGACAAAGGTTGAGGAAGGCCAAAAGGGTCTTCAAAAACAGATAGATGGTATTCAAAATCAGATAAATGGACTACAAAATCAGATAAATGGACTACAAAATATGATATTGGGGGTCCTGGCAGGCATATTTGCCCTGATTAGCTTTGTCTTATGGGATAGAAGAACAGCCCTTGCCCCTGCGGTAAGGAAGGTAGAGGCATTAGAGAAAAGGGAGGAGAATCTTGAGAGGGTTCTCAAAGAATTTGCTATGAAAGAGCCAAGGCTTACTGAAGCCCTTAAAGCCACAGGGCTTTTATAGATTGAGGTGTTATGTTGAGAGAGAGTAATCGTGAATCGTTAATTGCGAATCGCGAATTGAAAGAGGAGAAAGCGTCTTTGTCACATAAATCTGTGCGATGGGGATGCTTTTTGTTTTAAGGAGGTGGTAAGATATGAGAAGGGCTGCGATAATAACAGGTATCTTACTCTTTATTCCTTTGTCTATCTTTGCTCAGGATATGAGCAAGGGATGGGAAGTAGGGGTAAGCTATTCAGGGTTGGGTGTAAAATATAGGATGGATGAAAAGAATGTTGTAGAGATAAAGACCCAGTTTGGAAAGGATAGCTTTGTAATAGGGCCTATGTATTACCATAGTTTCAATTCCGAAGACAGGGTTATCCTTTTAGCAGCAGGAGGGGTGGACTATATAGCCTTTGATGGAGATTCCTCTAAAAACTCAGGCTGGGTTATAAGAACCAGTGTTGGCAGTAAATCCTTTGTCCAACCAAATCTCAACATATCACCAGATATAGGTATGGCATTCATTTATCTAAAGGATAAAAATACCTCTTTAGATGAGAGTAGAATAGATTTTGTCCTTAATTTAGGTTTTACCTATTAGTTTGGAGGGGGTAAATCAAAAATGAAAAAGATAATTATTGGAAGTTTAATATTAATGGGAGCAATGATATGGATATTTCCTTTGTCTGCCCAGGCTGCTGATGCCGAAAAAGAGAGACCAAATAAGATAAGCATAGGTCTGGGGGTTCCTTATGGAATATTGGGCGGAAATCTTGAGATAGAGAAGAACCACTTGGCCATAAGTGGGGGATTGGGTTATGATCTGGCAGGTTTAGATTGGGCTGTTGGAGCAAGGGCATATTTGAATGAACCTGATGAGGCTTTCAGATTGCGGGCGAGCTGTTTCTATGGCGTAGTCGCTTTGGCGGAAAAAAAGAAGGATGCTTATAGTGAAAGCACTTATGAGGATTATTCAGGGCTTGCCCCTTCCTTAGGTTTTGAGTGGAGATTTGGAAAAAATGTAAGCCTTGAGTTCGATCTTCTTTACGCCATCTTTGATGAAGAAGAGATAAAGACTGAGTTGAAAAGGGAAGGATATACTATGACAGAAGATTTTGGTAGCCCCATAAGGATTTCTTTCGGGCTTGCAAAAAGGTGGTAAATTTAGGTATAAACTTAAAACCGTCATTTATGTCTAAGGGAGGTATGTATGGCAGACAAAAGTGAAACTCATAATATCCCAGAAGAGCTGGAAAAAAAGATTACCCGGCGTGAAGCAATTAAAAGGTTGGCTCTTGGCATGGCAAGCCTCACTATTGCACCTTTAATATCAGGTTGCGCAGCGATTGTTGGCACTGGTAAGTTTAGTCCCACTTACAACAGTACCGGTTACAACAGCTTCTACAACAGTTACAATAGCTTATACTATAGCTACAACAGCTACAACAGCTACAGCAGCTATAGCTACAACAGCTTCTACTGCAGCGGTGGCGGCGGCCAGTTAATCTGCATGCCCAGCTACATTAGCTACTCTAGCTACTACTACAGCTACCGCAGCTACAGCAGCTACTACAGCTACTACGTCCCCTACTACAGCTACTACAACAGCTACCGCAGCTACTACGTCCCCTACTACAGCTACCGCAGCTACTTTTAGCTTCAGATAAACAGTTTTGGCTACAAGGGCTTCAGGCCATTATTTACATAGTTTTTCCATTTTTCCTTCAGTTGGATAAAGTGTTATACCCAAATAAATCAGGTTTCCAAAAATTAAGAGTAAGCTAAGGATAAAAATCAAAAATAAAAAATCAAATATTTAGACACTGATAGACACAGATGAACACAGATAATTTTTACATTTTATCAGTGAAAATCAGTGT
>JAZDOR010000201.1:0-6632 GCA_043798435.1 bacterium | reverse complement strand
AGAAATTTTAGACCAGGAATAAGGAGCCGTGCCACCAGTGGCAGATAAGACTTGAGAATAGATATAGTTCACTTGACCATTAAGCAAAGAATTGGTGGTTATCTCTAATTGAGACGGAGGAGGTGCAGTGCCTTGATACTCGTAAGCACCTATGTCAACGATGCTGTTTACTATGCGAGGTTTGCCATCTTTGTCTTTGTTTGGGATACCATGTGCGGTGTTTGAGCCTTTGTCTATGCAAGGGGAGGTAGATTGCAGGTGAAAGTCAGCTCCTCCGATGAATTGGGGATTGGCAGAGATGTCATTTATTCCTGGTGTGCAGTTGTAGTAATTGTGGGTAGTAGGTGAGTCATTCCCCCAGACACAGTTGTAGTCAATGATAGGGTTGCCTGGATAGTCAGGATGATTATAGATACCATAATAATTTGTGCTTGTTGTGCCATTTCCTGTAATAATATTGTTGGTAATGGATGGTGAGGAGGAGTTGTTGCAGAAAATGCCACCATTTGTGTTATCCTTAATGGTGTTGTTGGTGATGGATGGGGAGGAGGAGTTGCAGCAGTCGATGCCATAATAAGTATTCCCTGATATGGTATTGTTGGTGATGGTTGGTGAGGAACCCCCGATGCAGAAAATGCCCTCCCAGTTATTCCTTATAGTGTTGTTGGTGATGAAAGGGGAAGAGGAAAAAACGTCGCATAAGATGCCACACCAACTATTCCCTGAGATGGTGTTATTGGTGATGAATGGGGAGGAGTAGGAGCAGCAGATGCCAGTGTAATTCTCTGATATGGTGTTGTTGGTGATGGTTGGAGAACCCTGATTGCAGTATATCCCTATACCATAATTAGGCAAAAAATATTGGTCTGTTGCCCCAGTTATCCTGAATCCAGATATAGAGGCATTGTTGGTAACATTGCCATCAAAGGTAACTGTGTTTGTATCGCCAAGCCCTTTTACAGTAATCGTAGGTGTCCCTACCCCAACCAAGGCAATCCGCTTATTGATATAAACCGCCTCATTATAAGTCCCAGCAGAAACATATATCCTATCCCCAGAATTTGCCGCATTCACCGCCGCCTGAATGGTCGGATACCCTGATGGCACATAAAGGTCTACTGCCTCTACTCTCTCTGTCCCAATCACCATCCCCAAAACCAAAACCCCTATCTGCATTGACACGGTCAATGCACTCCATATCAAAACCCCTATTCGCATTGACACGGTCAATGCACTCCATATCAAAACCCCTATTCGCATTGACACGGTCAATGCACTCCATAAAATCTTCTTCAATCTTTCCATTTAAGCACCTTCTGTTTTGATCTTCTTTCTTACAAAACTCAAAAAATCCCTTATCCCTTTTTCGGGATCATCACTAATATGGCTCTCTTTTACTCTATCTTGTTTGATAAACTCTGTAGGTCTCCTTCAATCCCTTCAAGCCTCTCCTCTAAATTTTCAACTTCAATCAGATCTTCCCATGATGGATGTTCTGATATTATTCCTTCTTTGATATTCTTTTCAAGTTCAAATGGACTATTAACCCCATAGCGAGACATAATCTCAAGCCTATCCATCAATATCATCCTTCTCTTCTCTCTTAAAAACGAAGTCAAGCTCTCCCTTATTAAAACATCTTTAGCTACATTTGTATGGATAGCAATCCTGTCAATAATCTCTGCTTCTTTCATTTTTACCTGTGCCATCAAACTTCACCTCCTAATTACTAATTTCTTTCTGCAACCCCGTAAGCCGCAACATAAATCGTATCCCCAGGGTTTGCTGCATTCACCCCAGCCTGAATGGTCGTGAAACTACCTGGCACATACAAATCCGCCGATTCCACCATCCCTGCCATCAAACACATCCCTAATACCCCTAAAACCAAAACCTTCTTCAAGCCATTCATCCTCAAAATCTTTTCTCCTGTCTCTCTTCTTCCACTATCTCCTGACATAGCCTTTCATTTATCCAGAATCGTAACAGTTTAGTCATCTGAAGAAGTGGCTAAACTTCAATTTGCATTTGATTTTAGCCATCACTTCCGATGGGTAAATAGTTACCCCTCCTTTAACCAATCCTTTTTATTCCCAGCATAACCCTTTTTGCCTTTCTTTGTCCCATGGGGTTTAGTTGCCGATGGCATTGGCTTACGGATGCTTTTCCAGAGTGGTTTTTGCCTTCTATTTATTTCCTTGGGCATTTTTCCCCTCTTTTTCTTTCCATAGTCGGACGGTAAATGAATATTCTTCTTCTATTAAATCCGGTTCTGTGCCATTATGTTTAAGCATACCGGCAATAATCTTTCTTGGAACCCCAAGACCTGTTGCCTCAACATAATGGTAATCGCGGAGCACTTCCTTGATAAGTTCATTACGCGTTGCCCGACACCCTGCCTTCATTCGTTCTACCGTTATCGTATTTGGAAGTCTTCCTGGACTGATTACCTCCAAACGGTTACTATAAATGGATAGTTCAATATCTGTCCCACTGATAGTATAATCCCTGTGTGCAATCGCATTGACAATTGTTTCTCTAATAACTTCTTCAGGATAATCCGGTTCATCAATACGCCTACTACCTTCCATCAGATATGATTTAGAGCCGGTATTTCTACGAGTAAAATCTACAGCCCGCTCCACCAGACCCCTGTTCACCATATCTTTGTCTATAATTTTGGCTACTATTGCTCCCCGAATCATCTCTCTTTCAATTGCCTCATAATCCTTTTCCTTTCCCCGGTAAGCAACAGCAGAGATACCAGCCTGAGGCAGATAGTGATTAGGATTTTCCCCAAAGAGCAGTATTCCTCCTACCGTAGGAATCGCCCTACCATTGGATTCAATCATAATCTCTGTATTTACAAGTAAACTCTCCCATGTTTTAGTTTCCTCTCGTTCTGGACAATCCTGTCCGCGTATATCCCTAAAATAATTTATGAGCCTGCTAATCTCTAAATCCTTCAAAGACGAGCCTGGAACAGGTTTAATATCGTAGCGAACCATACCGGAGGCTTGATAAAGCCTTTGTTCTTGTTCACGGGTTGCCTCTCGTGAAGTACTCCCTATTCGGATAAAAGTAACCCATCTACTACCCTGACGAGCTTTGTATGGTTTATCAGGGCTATCTTCTGGAATGGTTATCACCCCAATCCTTTTATCATTTTCCCATAAAACAACCTCAAAATATGGAATGATTAGTGGGTTCATATTATTAGAGCAGATATTCATTACCCATTCTTCTATATCTTTCTGTCCAAGTCCTGTAACACTGCCGTCATCTTCAACCCCAAGAAGAATGTAGCCACCTTTAAGATTGGCTAATGCCGCTATCTCCTTTGCCAGACTTTGTGGCTGGAGATCGTCCCTCTTAAACTCAACCATTGAGTTCTCGCCGTTTCGGATAATCTCCAAAATTTTCGTTTTATTCATAATTATTACCTAGACATTACTTAATTTTACGTAACCGTCCAAGAGAGTGTAACAAAAGGGGATAGGGGGATTGTGGAGATAAGGGGATGAATAACTGTCCAATGGATAACGAAAAATTTAAAATTACGCATTTTCATTTTACATTTCCTTATAATCTCCATATCTCCTTTATCTCCTTATCCCCCTTCTTACACATCTTAAGGTATAGGGTGAACGATTACAATTTTACGCTGCCTTTTTCTTCAACTTATAAACAAACGCCAATACCTCAGCCACAGCCTGATAAAGCTCTGCAGCTATACACTCCTTAATTTTACGCTGCCTTTTTCTTCAGCTTATAAACAAACGCCAATACCTCAGCCACAGCCTGATAAAGCTCTGTAGCTACCTCTTCTCCAACCTGAATAGCCTTGTAAAGTGCCTGAGCCAGCGGCGGATTTTCAACAATAGGCACACCATTCTCCTGAGCAATCTTGACGATATTCTGAGCTACACCAGCCTCACCCTTGGCCACAACCGTGGGTGCAGACATTGTGGCTGAATCATACTTAATGGCTACAGCTATATGGGTTGGGTTGGTGATGACTACATCTGCTTTAGCCACCTCTGTCATCATCCTCCTTTTTGCCATTTGCTGTTGACGCTCGCGAATCCTTGCCCTCATCAGAGGGTCGCCCTCCATCTGCTTCCACTCATCCTTCATCTCATGCTTGGTCATTCTCAGGGATTGCTTATGCTCGTATCTCTGGTAAAGGTAGTCCAAAATAGCCATAATAGCAAGGAATATCGCTGTCTTTATCATAATCTCATAGGAAAGATGGGCTATCAAGAGAAAGCCTGTGTGTATTGGACCAGACATAGACAAAATTATATCAGGATAATTTGATTTTATTGTCGTATAGGCAAACCAGGAGATGATAACTATCTTAAATATACACTTTCCATATTCAACCAGGGTTTTTGTGGAAAAATTCATCCTATCCCAAATCTTTCCAAAGTTTAGCTTACACTTGCCAAGGTCAAAAGAGAATGCCTCGCTGGCAAAGTGGAATCCGACCTGAGCTATCTCAGAGAAGAAGGCAAGGGCAAAGGCACAAATCATAATTGGACCTACAATCTTGATGTAAGAAAGACCCATCTGCAAGAATATAGATTGGGCTATTTGTGGGGTAAATTCAGGATAGGGCTTGATTTGTGAGATTGATAGTTGAATAAGCTCACAAAAGGATTTGAATGTTGAAAGACCAATAAAGGAGAGAAGAAAGCAGGTGGCAAGGGTGATAAGTGTAGGCGAAAGCTCCATTGTCCTGGCAACACGACCCTTTCTCCTTGCCTGCTCAAGTTTTCTATGGGTTGGCTCCTCTGTCCTTCCCTCATCCTCTGGTCTTGCAAAAAGCTGTAGGTCGAACTTTTCCTCTATAATAAGGGTAGGCGAAAGCTCCATTGTCCTGGCAACACGACCTTTTCTTCTTGCTTGCTCAAGTATTCTATGCTCCTCTGTCCACTCTAATTTTATGAAAAGCTGTAAGTCAAACCTTTTTTCCATTTTTCCACTTATATTCTATGGGTATAATGAAATTTGTCAAATCTTTTTTTGGATGTGAGATTATAATATCAAAAACAACATCTTTTCTGGAACAACAACCATACAATTGGATATATCAGAGGATTATGACTTTGAAACTATGACCTACTCAGGCACACCATCTATTTTCTTCTATGGCACATCAACAGAAAGCCACACCCTAATAAAAGATAATCTATATTCTGGGACATAACAAATGACCAAGGACAGAAGGTATCCTCTGGATTACTTCATCAAACTGAAGGCAGAAGGGTTCTCTGCCACAAAGGCTATGGTGATAAAATAGGAAAAATTATTCTTGCAAAGGACAAGCAGAAGGGATACAATTTAATCAGAATAAATAAGAAGGCGTTAAGATATTTAAAGTATCCGAAGGTGATGGTAACTGAGAAGGCGGTTAGGTTTTTGAATGAGAAGGGGAAGATAAAGGAAGAAAGGTTTCTAAAGCCACCGTTTGGATATGCAGTCTTTTCAGCAAACAAAAAGTAGATAGTTTTTTAGATAAAATGGGTTATAAAAAGATAGAAGTATCCAATGGAGTTTATAGTAAAATATGAAGAAAAATTCTCCTACAAGAGACATTATCTTCTTTTTCGTCTTCTTTGTGGTGGCTGTCTTTGCTTCTGTTGTGACGATATATCTGATTTCAGGGAGAGGAACTTTGATAGAAGTCCCTGATATATCTGGAAAGGATGCTGTTTCGGCATTGAATATTCTAAAGAAAAAGGGCTTGCTGGCTGAGACCAGCTATGAAAAACACCCATATATTCCAAAGGATTTTGTTTTAGCTCAGGAGCCAGCATCTGGAGAGAAGGTCCCTGCAAACAAGCGGGTAAAGGTAGTTCTAAGTTCAGGAAAGCCCAAGCTGACAACCTTTGAGATTAGAGGAAGACTGCTTTCATCAGTGAGAATTTTGCTTTCCCAGGCAGGCTTACGAGAAGGCGTTTCAACCTATATCTACTCTGACGAGCCAAGGGATACAATTATATCTTATCATCCAGAAAGGGGTGAGCTGATGAGGGGAGAAAGGATAAACCTTCTTATCTCGCAGGGTATGAAGCCTGAACCTTTCTTTATGCCTGATTTTATAGGTAAAGATATTGACGAAGCAACAGCGACAGTGAAAGAGATTGGGTGTCTTCTTGGCACGATAACATCAGGTAGCAACACAGAAAGAATGGTTACAAAACAAGAACCCATGCCATACATTAGAACAAACAAAGGAACTGTGGTCAATCTTACAACAGGAGCCAAATAATTTGAATTAAAAATTAAAAATGAATAATCTCCATATCCCCTATATCTTGAGTATCCCCCTTCTTACACTCTTTGATGAATAGGCTGAATGATTACAAATATAGTATCTTCCATAAATAATCACACAAAGACACAAAGGTCACAAAGGGGAATATTATAATCTTCTCGGTTCTTTGTGGCTCCAGATAGAGAAAATTTGTGCGAAGATTTATGGAGTTATACCCAAATAAATCAGGTTTCCAAAAATTAAGAGTAAGCTAAGGATAAAAATCAAAAATAAAAAATCAAATATTTAGACACTGATAGACACAGATGAACACAGATAATTTTTACATTTTATCAGTGAAAATCAGTGT
>JAZDOR010000188.1:0-4956 GCA_043798435.1 bacterium | reverse complement strand
ATTAGACATTGATAAAAACTGATTATAAATGAAGAAATATTTTAGACACTGATGGACACAGATGAACACTGATAATTTTTAATTCTTATCAGTGAAAATCAGTGTAAATCTGTGTCAAAAAATATTAGTCCTCCCCAAAATACTGATTATAAATGAAGAAATATTTTAGACACTGATGGACACAGATGAACACTGATAATTTTTAATTCTTATCAGTGAAAATCAGTGTAAATCTGTGTCAAAAAATATTAGTCCTCCCCAAAATTATGAGTAGTTACCATTCAGCTATCAGTAGTCAGCCTTCAGTTTTGCAAGGCATTACGACATAAAAAGCTGTCAGCTATCAGCTTTTGTAAGGCATTTGCCTTAATTTTATGGTCTGGGCTGATGGCTGGTAGCTGACACCTGAATGCTTACGATCTAAAGAGGTTTTTTGATGTATAAAGGTATCATTGAGAGATATAGAGATTTTTTGCCTGTTTCAGAGAAGACTCCAGTAGTCACTCTTCTTGAGGGGAATACATCCCTGCTTTTTTCAGAGAAACTTTCTGAACTCACCGACTGCTGCGTCTATCTAAAGTATGAGGGAGTAAATCCAACAGGCTCTTTTAAGGATAGGGGGATGACCCTTGCCATTTCAAAGGCATTGGAGGAAGGGGCGAAGGCTGTGATTTGTGCCTCAACCGGGAATACATCAGCCTCTGCTGCTGCTTACTCTGCCAAAGCAGGACTCAGATGTATCGTTATCATTCCAAAGGGTGCCATCGCCCAAGGGAAGCTTGCCCAGGCTTTGATTCATGGTGCAGAGGTAATAGCCCTGGAAGGAAATTTTGATGATAGTCTTCGGGTAGTGAAAGAGCTTTCTGAGAGACACTCTATCTGCCTTGTAAACTCCATAAATCCATATCGAATAGAAGGACAGAAGACAGGTGCTTTTGAAATATGTGATGTGTTAGGCAAAGCCCCGGATTATCACCTGATTCCTGTCGGAAATGCTGGGAATATCACCGCCTATTGGAAGGGCTATAAAGAGTATAAGGAAAAGGGGAAGATTGATAATCTACCCAAAATGTGTGGATTTCAGGCAGCAGGCGCTGCACCCATCGTGGAAAAGAGGATAATAAAAGAGCCAAAGACAATTGCCACAGCCATAAAAATAGGCAACCCTGCCTCCTGGGATAAGGCAGAAGAGGCTCTTCGGCAGTCTCATGGAAGAATAGACAAAGTAACAGACGAGGAAATATTAGAGGCATACAAGTTTTTAGCAGGCAAAGAAGGGGTTTTTGCAGAACCTGCCTCTGCTGCCTCGGTAGCCGGACTATTCAAGCTGAAAGCAGAAGGCTATTTTGAGAAGGGCAAAACTATCGTCTGCATCTTGACAGGACATGGCTTAAAAGACCCGGAGCTTGCCATATCTCAGGCAAAGCCACCCCTGGTCCTACCAGCAGAACTTGACAGGATAGCTGAGAGCCTCCATATATAAAGTGCAGGAGGCAACCAGAATGAAAGGGATACAGTTTGCAATCAACACGATGCTGGACAAAAAGTCTTATCCGGGCTATACTTTATAAAGTTTTCTATAAAAAGATTAGTTGTAAGATATACCCAAACAAATCAGGTTTGCAAAAATTGTGTTCGTTTATGGTTCTGAAGTTCACGGTTAAAGGTTAGAGAATAAGAGGATTAACCGTGAACCTTGAACCCTTTAACCCCTGAACCTGAGTAGTTACTTTTTTGTAAACCAATCTCTTTTCGGTATAGGAGGAAAAATAATGGCTGGGCAGTCTGTGCGGGACATAAAAACCCGCGTTGGATCAATAAAGAATATTCAGGATATAACCAAGACAATGATGCTTGTTGCCGCAGCAAAGCTGAGTAAGGCTGAGTCTGCCATTACCCGCTTAAGACCTTATGCCAGAAGATTAGATGAGATGATGGCAGATATTAAGCTGAGGGCAGAGATGCGCCATCCTCTACTTTCAGAGAGGAAGGTAAAGAAGGAGTTCGTTTTGGTCGTTACCTCAGAGAGGGGGCTGTGTGGTGGATTTAATTCAAAGATTATCAGGAAGGCTGAGGGCTATTTTGGAAAAGAGAATATAGAGAGAAGATTGGTATTGATAGGAAAAAAAGGAAGCATTTATTTTGGAAAGAGGGATTACCGAATAATTAAAGAATACAAGATCCCTGATAAAGTCTCCTTTGATTTTGCCAAAACAATAGGAGATGAGCTAACAAGGGGTTATATAGAAGAAAGGTTTGACAGGTTTGTTGCTGTCTATAACGAGTTTAAGTCAGTCTTTAGGCAGGAGCAGGTGGCAGAACAGCTTCTTCCAATAGTTCCAAAAACCCCTGACTCTAAGTTTATTCACGATTACATCTATGAGCCATCAGCAATGAGTATCTTAGACTCCATCCTTCCTGCCCACTTTAATTATCAGATATACCGCATTCTCCTTGAGTCTGCCGCCGCAGAACACGCTGCCAGAATGACTGCCATGGAACAAGCCACAACTAATGCTAAGGAGAGAATCAAAGAGCTTATCCTCACCTTTAATCGGGCAAGGCAAGCAAGCATAACCTCAGAGATTGCTGAGATTGTCACCACAACAATGGCTTTGTGATAAACAAAAAGTAACACCTTGCCCACCGAAGGATTCTTTGAAAAAATAGATGATTTTCCTTCTTCTTGGTTCAAATATCAATCCCCTTATAAATATCAAAAAGGCTATTTCAGAGATAGAAGCACTTGAAGGTGTATCCATCATTGCCAAATCCTCTCTCTATGAGACAGAGCCTGTAGGATATAAGCCTCAACCCTGGTTTATAAACTGTTGCTTGGAAGTCTCCACTCTGCTCTCTCCAAGAGAGCTCCTTTGTCAGACGCAAGGAATTGAAGAGAAGATGGGAAGAAAGAAGGGGATAAGATGGGGTCCTCGCTTGATTGATATAGATATACTCACTTTTGGAGAGAAGATAATTAAGGAAGAAGGCTTAATCATTCCACATCCCCAGTTGCACCAAAGGCTTTTCGCCCTGATTCCTCTTTCTGAGATAGCCCCAGATATTCTGCATCCTATCCTCAAAGTAGGCATAAAAGAGCTTATCAACTCACTTCCTCCTTTGGTGGTGAAGAAATTGAACCCGTCTCCTTCTACTTGAGGTTAAAAATTCTAGTCAAGTCATTGAAGGTGACCATAACAAAGATAAAGATGAGAAATGCCATTCCAACCTGAGAGAAACGGTGATAAAATTTTTCAGAGAATGGTTTCCTCCTTATAGCCTCAATGAGGAAAAGGAGGACAATCCCTCCATCTGCAATGGGAATAGGCAAGAGATTGATGACTACCAGACAGATGCTTATCACCGCTGTAAGCTGAAGGAGGCTGAGAAAGCTTATCTTGGCCGCAGCTGCTGACATCTGGATGATACCAATTGGACCTGCGGTCATCTTCAGGGAGAGCTTTCCAGTGATAAGTTTCCATATCCCGACAATGTTTAATATCAGCACCTCTTTTGTCTCTGATACTGCTTTTGGTAAGGCTGCAATTGGGCTGTATCTTTTGATGGGCATATCAGGAAAAACCCCTATTCGACCAAAGGTTGCTGTGCCTTCTGCTGTAATGACTGGTTTAAGATGAAAGGTAATCTCCTTTCCATCCCTTTCTACCAAAAGAGAAAACTCCTCCAACTTTTCCCTTACCGCAATTGTCATCTCCTCCCAACTTTCTACCCTTTTAGTATCTACAAAAAGGACAAGGTCGCCCTTTTCTAACCCTGCCTTTTCTGCAGGAAAGCCAGAGACAAACTCGCCTATCCTTGGTTGAACGAGGCAAGATGCACCAATATATCCTATGCCTTCTACATTCCCTACCAGCACCTTCTTTTCTGTAACATCAGAGCCTCTCGCCAGCATAAAATCAAGGGGTTTTCCTGGGTTCATCATTATCCTCTGGACAACCTCTTTCCACTCAGAAACCTCATCTTTTCCTATCCTCAAGATTCTATCCTTTGCCTTGATTCCAGCAATATCTGCTGGGCTCCCCTTTTCCACCTCTCCTATAACTGAAGGGTTATATGACACACCAGCAATAAAGACAATCCAGAATAAAAAACAGCCGAGTAAGAGGTTCATCAAGATTCCAGAGAGGACAACGAAGGCTTTAATAAAAACAGGTTTTGAATGAAACTCATCCTTTTCGCCCTTTGCCTCATGAGGAAGGTCTCCTCCAGCCATTTTCACATAGCCGCCAAAGGGAATCAATGCCAACTGGTATTCACAGCCTTTATAGGTTGTCCCCAATAACTTCTTTCCAAAGCCTAAAGAGAACTTCTCCACCCTGACACCAGAGATAAGACAAGCCAAAAGATGGCCAAGCTCATGGATAAAGATACATACAGATAAAACAAATACAGGACCCAAGATTGAATGTAACATTTTTCCTCCTATCTTAATATAGAATCTTTGTTAAGTGCTTTTTCTTTAGGTATATAATAATATATTTTTATCATTATGGCAATAATTTTATCAATATGAAAAAACTGCAAGAATGTCTCACTGGTAATCTTCAGTATATACCGAAAAGAAATTGGTTTGCAAACCTGATTTTGTTTGGGTATACTCACCAGCAGAATCTTTGGGTATATTCTGGAAGATTCTTGACTTTTTTGACCTAATGGGTTATATTTGTCATCAAAAATGATTGACCGTTAGAACAAGATATGCCTTATGGGAATTGTCTGATTCATTTTTTAACCTTTGAGAAATTCTCCAAAGATTTTCAAATATGAAGAAAGTTTTGGGGGTATTGGATTTCCGTAATTACTCAAAATCTTTTCGGAAATATTTAGCCACAGATGAACACAGAAGAGATATTTAGACACTGATTTACACAGATACTCACAGATAATTTTTTAATTCTTATCAGTGTAATCTGTGTTAATCCAAAGTCAAAAGAA
>JAZDOR010000079.1:0-5266 GCA_043798435.1 bacterium | reverse complement strand
CGGATGACAGAAGAGAGAATACAGAATACAGAAGTCAGAATACAGAATACAGAATACGGAAGACGGATGACAGAAGAGAGAATACAGAATACAGAAGTCAGAATACAGAATACAGAATACGGAAGACGGATGACAGAAGAGAGAATACAGAATACAGAAGTCAGAATACAGAATATAGGAGACAGGAGATAGGGGACAGGGGACAAAATTTCTGAATTCTGAATTCTGGATTCTGAATTCTGGATTCTGACTCCTGACCTCAGTAGTCTCATCTGCCTGTTGGTTGCTCTGTAGCAATAGCAACCCTTTCTGCACCTGCTCTCTTTATAATATCCATCACCTTTATGGCATCCCCTAAAGAGACCATTTTATCGCCCCTGAGAATTACCAGATTTTCTTCCCCTTCCAGCCTGATTTTTAAGAAATCAGAAAGCAGAGAGATCTTTACCTCTTCTCCATCAACATAGACCTTGTTTCCTCTATCAAGCGTGACCACAATAGCTTTAGGCTCAGGTTTTCCCATAGCTGATGAGGGAAGGTGAACCTTTACTGCCTCTTGCACTAAGAATGGAGTGGCGACCATAAAGATGATCAGGAGGACAAGAAAGACATCGGTGAGGGGGGTAATATTTATCTGCCAGATGTGGTCTTCCTGATGGCTTACCATTACCTTCTATCTCCTATAAGGTCAATAAGCCTCAAGATGTGGTCTTCCTGATGGCTCACCATCCCTTTCTATCTCCTATAAGGTCAGTAAGCCTCAAGGAATATGTGCGGAGATCCTCAATTAAATCTGCGGCTTTGGTCTGAAAATAGTTATAGGCAACAACAGCACACACAGCAATAACCAGACCTGTAGCTGTAGCCACAAGAGCCTCTGATATACCTACTGCAACTACATTAATTCCTGATGAGCCAGAGGCGGAAATATCAGAGAAAGCCTGCATAATCCCTACAACAGTTCCAAAAAGCCCAATAAATGGAGCGGTATTTCCTATGGTTGCCAGACCCCAGAAATGCTTCTTAAAACCCCTGAACTCTTGAGCAATGGCTACTTCTATAGCCTTCAAGAACTCCTCCTTGCTTCTGTCGTGTTTCAGCAAGCCTTGTTTGAATACCCTACTCAGCGGTGAGTTAGTCACCTCGCAGATAGTAATTGCCTCTCTCACCCCTCCCTTTAGCACTATATCCTCTATCCTGAAGGCAAACTCATCCGATATCTCCCTAAGCCTTCTTGTCTTAAAGCATAGGCTGACCCATCTGTTCCAGATTGTCATAACCAAAAGAAACGACGAGATAAGGAGAGGCCACATCGCCAACCCTCCCATCCTGAATATATCTAAAAGTGAACGATCAGAAAATCCCATATTGTTCCAAACTATAAACCCTAAAAACCTGATTTGTCAATCTTTTATTGTAACTGTTCAGGTTATGCATCAAAGAGTGTGAGGGGATAAGGAGATATAGGGGATATGGAGATTATTCATTTTTAAGGGGATAAGGAGATAATGGAAATATGGAGATATGGAGATTATTTATTTTTAAGGGGATAAGGAGATAATGGGGATATGGAGATTATTTATTTTTAATTCTTAATTTTTAATTCTTAATTCTATCCCCTTATCTCCTCCATCTTCTTATCCCCCTTCTTACACTACCTGAATAGTTGCCTTATATCAATACTTGGCAGATATCTCCTTCACTAAACCAGCTATGGTATATTCGGGAGCAACAATCTGGACATTAAAACCAAGCTCTCTTGCCTTCTTTTCTGTGATTGGACCTATGCAGGCTACCTTGACCTTGCTCCATAACTCCTTTTCCTCTACTAATTCACAAAAGTTCTTTGCACAAGAGGGGCTGGTGAAGGTTATAAGGTCAATTTCAAAGTTTTTCAGCATCTCCTTTATCCTGGTGGCATCAGTCTTTGCTTTTACTGTTCTATAGACAGGAACAACATCAACCAAAGCTCCCATCTCTCTTAGAGCCTCTGGTAGAACCTCCCTTGCTTCCTCTGCCCGTAGAATAAGAATCTTCTTTCCGGCAATCTCAAACCCTTTTATTGCCTCAATAATACCTTCAGCCATGAACTCTTTCGGCTCAAGCTCTACCCTTATGCCCATTCTCTCGCAAGCCTCTCTTGTAGTAGGCCCAATTACACAGATCTTTATCCCGGCTAAGCACCTTATATCAGCCTTGAACAGTAGCCTTTCAAAGAAAGAGCGGACGCCATTAACTGAGGTGAAAATGAGCCACTCATATTCCTTGATATTCATAAGAGCCTCATCCAATCTTTCAAAGGAAGGAAGGGGTTCAATCTTTATAGTGGGAAATTCTATGACACAAGCACCCTGCTCCTCTAATAACCTGCTCAATTTATCTAAAGGGCATCTGGCACGGGTTATCAAAAAGACCTTTCCAAACAAGGGATTCTTTTCAAACCAGGCCAATTTTTCCCTTAGCTTCACCACCTCTCCAACCACTATTACCGAAGGTGCGGCAATATCTTCTTTTGCAATATCCTTGAGCGTAGAAACAATAGTCTTCTGCCCTGGTGTTGTTCCCCATCTGATGACAGCTATCGGTGTCTCCTCAGGTTTTCCTGATTTTATCAGTTTTTCACTAATCTTTCGGCAATTCTCTGCTCCCATCAGGATGACGATAGTTCCTTCTAATTTAGCTACTGTATCCCAGTCAATGGAGCTTTTTTCGGGGTCTTCCTCCTGACCTGTAAGAATGGTCAGACTTGATGTTATGCCCCTTTGGGTTAGGGGAATCCCGGCAAAGGTGGGGCAGGCAAGGCTGGAGGTTACACCAGGCACAACCTCAAATGGAACGCTTCTATCTACCAGGAAACAAGCCTCCTCTCCACCACGGCCAAAGATAAATGGGTCGCCTCCCTTCAGCCTTACCACCATTTTTCCGCCAGATGCCTTTTTGACTAAAAGCTCGTTAATTTCATTCTGGGACAGGGTGTGCCTTCCGCTTATTTTACCAACATAAATAAATTCAGCAGAAGGCTTTGCAAAGGAAAGGAGTTTTTGATTGACAAGTGCGTCATAAATGATAACATCAGCCTCTTTTATACACCCTAATCCTCTTAATGTTAACAGACCAATATCCCCTGGCCCAGCACCAACTAAATAGACCTTGTTTTTCATTTTGGTAACACTTTAGCCATCTGAAGTAAAGATTAACCACTAAGACACGGAGGAAATTCATTGCAAAATTATCAATGTAAAATTAGCAATGCAAAATGCAAATTTCAAATTTGCAATGCTAAATGCTAAATTTGAAATGATAAATGACTGTAAATACTACCTCTCAATCACAACGCTTTCCATCACCACATCTTTTAATGGCTTGTTTGTTGTCGCATCTCTTTCCTGGTTGACAATCTTATTGACCACATCCATCCCTTCTATCACCTCGCCAAAGATAGAATGCTTGTTGTCAAGCCATGGGGTTGGGGCAACAGTGATAAAGAACTGGCTGCCATTGGTGTTTGGGCCTGCATTTGCCATAGAGAGGAAGCCTGGCCTGGTGTGCCTTAACTCTGGGTGGAATTCATCAGGAAAGGTGTAGCCTGGGCCACCACCGCCTGTGCCTGTTGGATCCCCACCTTGAATCATAAAGCCTGGAATGACGCGGTGGAAGATAACGCCGTTATAAAAACCCGAGTCAGCTAATTTTATAAAGTTTGCCACAGTATTTGGCACCTTGTCAGAAAACAGCTCTAAAACTATCTCCCCAAGATTTGTCTTGATTCTTGCCTTTGGTAAATTCACTTTAATCTCCTTTAATTTATCAGCCCGAACCCATCCAGTAAGGCTGACCTTTGTCCAACTCCCTTTTTTCTCAAGAATCATCGCCTTTCCTTTAAGCACGGCAAGGGTTTTTGTCCCAACCTTTCCAGACTCATCAGAGTAAATGGTTGTCTCTATTCCTTTTGGAACAACCATTTCTCCATAAACCAAACCCATCAACAAAAAAGTAACTACAAGTAATATTCTTCTCATTTCTCCTCCTTTTTTTGTAACCGTTCAGGCTATACATCAAGAGTGTGAGGGGATAAGGAGATAAGAAAAGATATGGAGATAATTCATTTTTAATTCTTAATTTTTAATTCAAAATTTTATCCCCCTATCCCCTTTATCTCCACATCCCCTTTTCTTACGCTACCTGAACACTTATCTTTTCTCATATCCGCTATTCGCGATCCGCAATTACACTACCTTCTATATAAAGCAATCCCTCTTCCCAATAGACATTCACCTCCTCCTTGCTTTTTGGCTCAACAGTTATTGGAAACTGCAGGTCTTTTGTTAGATGTGAGATATAAGAAGAACTGGCAGAGCCTGTGCCACAACAGAGGGTCTCTCCAACCCCTCTTTCATAAGTTCTCACCTTAATCTTATTGGAGGAAACCACCTGAACAAGGTTTACATTCGTTCCCTCTGGAGAAAAGAGCTTATGGTATCTTATGACTGGTCCCATCTCTTTCAGGTCAATCTTATCTACATCATCACAGAAGATGATAGTATGCGGCACACCCACCCTTACAAAATGAAGCTCAGGCTCCAGGGGAATATACAGCCTTAAATCCTTTGGCTTGCCTACTGAAACCTTCACCTTGCCATCCAATACGGAAGCCTTTATCCTTCCAGCAATCGTCTTAAACTCTAATGTAGAACCAGTAATCCCTGTCCCATGGGCGAAATAAGCCACACACCTTGCCCCATTGCCACACATCTCTGCCTCTGAGCCATCCAAGTTAAAAATTCTCATCCGAAAGTCCGCTTCCTTTGTTGGTTCAATAAGAAGCAAGCCATCCACACCCTCTTTGGCACAAAGTTCCTTTGCCAGATCAGAGTCAGCCTCTATCTGTGCATCTAAGTTGTTTATCAAAACAAAACTATTTCCTGAAGCAGAAATCTTTGTATACTTCATTTCAAATTATGGTAACTACTCAAAATCTTTTCGGAAATATTTAACCACAAAGCTCTCAAAGGAAGCACAAAGGGCACAAAGAATGAATGAAAATAAATTATATTAAATCTTTGTGAACTTTGTGAATTTTCTTTGTGGACTTTGTGGTTTATCTTTATGGTTTTTTCCCCAATTTGTAACTACTCATAATTTTGGGGAGGACTAATATTTTTTGACACAGATTTACACTGATTTTCACTGATAAGAATTAAAAATTATCAGTGTTCATCTGTGTCCATCAGTGTCTAAAATATTTCTTCATTTATAATCAGTTTTT
>JAZDOR010000073.1:0-13098 GCA_043798435.1 bacterium | reverse complement strand
CAGAATACACAATCCAGAATCCAGAATCCTGACTCCTGAATACAGACTCCTGACTCCTGAATTCTGACTCCTGACTCCTGAATTCTGACTCCTGACTCCTGTATTCTGACTCCTGAATTCTGACTCCTGAATTCTGTATTTTATATTATGAAAATGTTCAAAAGAGAAAAAATTGGTCTTGTGCCCAGAATATTATCGCACATCATTTGTGTCACTGCCCTCTCTCTATTTATCACTGCTTCTCTCCTCATCAATACCCTCAAAAGGACATTGTCTGATCTCGCACTTAAGCCTGAGGTTATAGAGAAGGTTGTTAATGAAAATATACTTACCATAACCTATATCTTTGCCTCCCTTATCTTGCTCTTTATCCTTATTTTCTTTCGCTTCATCGCTCATAAGGTGCTCTTGCCACTTGGGGAACTGAATAAAGCTACAGAGAGCATTGCTCAAGGAGACCTGGATTATAGGGTAGAGACAGAGACCACAGCCTGCTGGGAGATAAAGGGATGTAAAAAAAGCTCCTGCCCAGCTTATGAAAAAATGGATATACCCTGCTGGTATGTTGCCGGGACAATGTGTGAAGAAGGGGTTAGTGGTGAGTATGCAAAAAGGATACAAGACTGCCGATTATGTGATGTCTATCAACGATATAGCGGAGATGAGCTTTGCCACTTGGCTGATTCGTTTAATGTAATGGCGAATGACATAAAGCTCTCTTTTGAAAAAGAGAAGGGGTTTGCTGAGAATGAAAAGAAGAGGGCAGAGGAGCTACAAATCCTTTATGAAAGGCTCATAGAGAAGACAAGAGAACTTGAAAAGGCGAAATTAGAGCTTGAAGAATGGGCAAAGACCTTAGAGAAGAGGGTTGAGGAGAGGACAGGTGAGGTAAGGACAAAAAGCTACGAATTAGAAAAAGCTGTAGATGAGCTGAAGGAGGTGAATAGAGAGTTAGACAGCTTTGTCTATACCGCCTCCCATGACTTGAAGGAGCCTTTGCGAGGTATTGAAAACTTCTCTAAATTCCTCTTACAAGACTACTGGGACAAGATTGATGACCAGGGCAAGAATTATCTGCAAAGAATATCAGGTGGAGCAAACAGGATGAAGAACCTGATAGATGACCTGCTTACCCTTTCAAGGATTACACGGACAAAGAGACCTTATACCTCTTGCGATGTAGGAGAAATAGCTAAGGAATCTGCCAGGAGGATTGAGTCAATCAATGAAGAAAAGGGTGTGCAGCTACGGATACGGGAGGACCTTCCCTTCATTTATGGTGATAAGATAAAGCTCTTGGAGGTTTTTTACAACCTCATTTCAAATGCCATCAAATATAATGACAAGGAAAAGCCTATTATTGAGATTGATTGCCCAATCCCCCAGCCAAAGGACGAGGTTATTATCTGGGTAAAGGATAATGGCATTGGCATAGACAACAGGTATTATGACGAGATATTCAAGATATTCAAGAGGCTGCATACACAGCAGGAGTATGGAGGCGGAACAGGTGCAGGCCTGGCCATTGTCAAGAGAATCATTGAGGAGCATAATGGAAGGATATGGGTGGAGAGTGAGCTATCCAAGGGGAGCAAGTTTTATATAAGCATACCAAAGATAGTAAACCACGAGGCAACTGCTCTAAAATAGTAAGCGTTCAGGCTATACATCAAGAGTGTAAGAAGGGGGATAAGAAGATATGGGGGATATGGAGATAGAAGATATTTATTATATTATCCCCCTATCCCCTTTATCTCCACATCTCCTTTTCTTACACTACCGCAGCGGTTACGCTTTTATATAGAAATGAAAACAAAAAAATTCTGGTCAGGTTTTAGTCTAACTACCAAAATTCTGGTCATATTTTTAACTCTATCTGTGGTTTCATTGGTGGTTGTTGGTTACCTCTCATTTATCAATATGTGGGAAGTAAGCGACTATGTCTTAAAAAGCAGCACTGCTTTGGGAAAAATCGCCATAAGCGATAGTACAAATGTCATTGAAGATCTCGGGGCACAAATAATAGAACAAAAGTCAAGGGATGTTGTCAAACAGTGCGAAATTTACATAAAGTCTCATCCAAATATGAGATTGACTGATTTACAAAAAAGTACGGAGTTTCAAAAGATAGCAGTCCAGCCAGTTGGTAAAACAGGATATACTGCCTTAACCGACTATGCAATTCTTACTTGCCGCTTCCACATAAGTCCCAGGATTGTTAATTTAGATTTACATAACCTGGCTAAAAAGTTACCTGGTTTCTGGGGCGTAATGAGTCTCAGTCAAGGGGGCAAGGAGTCCTTTGGTTATTATGATTGGGAAGAGCCAGATGGTTCAATAAGAAAGAAGTATATGCATATAATTCCAATAAAAGCGAAGACAGCGGATGGGATAGAAATGAGTGTGGCAGCTACCACTTACATTGACGAATTCTCCAAACCTGTAGAAACTATTAAAAGTAAGATCTTTGCCACGATACAAGACAATAAAAAGCGTATTAACAAGCAAATAAATAACGCTCAAAACACTTTCATTGGTATTTTTATAGTTATACTTCTGTTGTTGGTGGCCGGACTGGCTTCTTTATTGTCAAGAACAATCACCAGGCCGATTAAAATGCTTCAGAAGGGTTCTGAATCTATAGGCAAAGGAGACCTTGATTATAAAGTTGAGGTAAAGACTGGGGACGAGCTTGAGGAACTGGCTGATTCATTCAATAAAATGTCTTCTGACCTGAAGAAATATATAGATGAGTTACAGCGTACTACTGCTGAGAAAGAGATATTGGCGAAGGAAAAAGAGAGAAAAGAAAGGGAAGAATTAGTTCGGTGGAATAAGATATTAGAAGAAAAAGTAGAAGAGAGGACAAGAGAGATTGAGAAATGGTCAAGGACATTAGAGAATAGGGTGGAAAAAGGTACAGAGGAGATAAGGAGAAAAAGCGAGGAAGTAGAAATGGCTATGGATGAACTGAAAGAACTGAACAAGGAGTTAGATAGCTTTGTCTATACTGCTTCCCATGACCTGAAGGAGCCTTTGCGAGGCATTGAGACCTTCTCCAAATTCCTCCTGGCTGACTACTGGAATAATCTTGATGACCAGGGCAAGGATTATCTAAAGAGAATCTCTGCCGGGGCAAACAGGATGAAAAATCTGATAGATGATCTGCTTGTCTTTTCAAGGATCACCAGGGCAAAGAGACCTTATGCCTCCATAAATACAAGAGAGATATTAAGGGAAGCAACAAAGAGACTTGAATCGATAATTACGGAGCGAAATGTGGAGTTGAAAATAAGAGATGACCTGCCTATAATTTATGGAGATGAGGTAAAGATTGTTGAGGTTTTTTACAATCTTCTATCAAATGCTATCAAGTATAATGACAGGGAAAAGCCTATTATTGAGATTGATTGCCCAATCCCCCAGCCAAAGGACGAGGTTATTATCTGGGTAAAGGATAATGGCATTGGTATAGATAACAGGTATTATGACGAGATATTCAAGATATTCAAGAGGCTGCATATACGGGAGGAGTATGGGGGTGGAACAGGTGCAGGCCTGGCCATTGTCAAAAGAATCATTGAGGAGCATAATGGAAGGATATGGGTGGAGAGTGAGCTATCCAAGGGGAGCAAGTTTTATATAAGTATACCAAAAGCAGTAGGCAGTAAGCAGGAGGCAGTGGCAGTAAATGAAAAGATATGGGTTGAAAGTGAGCTTACCAATGAGAGTAATTCTATATAAGCCTACCAAAGACAGTAAACCTGAGGTAACTATTTACCCAAGTGAAGTGATGGCTAAACTTCATTGCAAATTGCAAATTGAATTTTATTAAAATGCTAAATTTGAAATGCTAAATGCTAAATTTGAAATGATTTGTCTTGAGTGGTTAGTCTTTACTTCAGATGAGTAAAGTGTTACAACCTGAGTAACTGCTAAATACTTCTTGCCAAAGGGATAAGGTTCTATTATAATATTTGGTAACTGTTCGCGGCTATATTTTAAGATGCGTAAGAAAGGAGAAAAGGAGAAGATGGAGAAACGGAGAAGGTTAATAGAAGTCAGAATTCAGGAGTCAGGAATTAGAATACAGGAGTCAGAATTCAGGAGTCAGAATATTCTGGATTCTGGATTCTGTATTCTGGATTCTGGATTCTGTATTCTGGATTCTATATTTTCCCCTGTTCTCCCCTTTCCACAATCCTAATTTCTCCTTACCTTATACTACCGCAGCACTTATGATATAAGGAGAAAAAAGCAATGGGTGTATTAGTTAAAGAGATGGAAATAAATACAGCAATAAGTAGAATAAGGAATATTGGTATTATGGCTCATATTGATGCCGGAAAGACCACGACCACAGAGAGAATCCTCTTTCTTACAGGAAAGATTCATAGAATTGGCGAGGTGGATGATGGCACGACAACCATGGATTGGATGCCACAGGAGCAGGAGAGGGGAATCACCATCACCTCTGCGGCTACAACCTCCCAGTGGAGAGACTGCCAGATAAATATTATTGACACGCCAGGTCATGTTGATTTTACCATTGAGGTGGAGAGGTCGCTTCGGGTGCTTGATGGAGCTGTAGCTGTCTTTTGTGCTGTGGGTGGCGTTCAACCGCAGTCTGAGACAGTCTGGCGTCAGGCAGATAGATACCATATCCCGAGGATTATCTATGTGAACAAAATGGATAGACCTGGTGCAGATATTGACAAGGTAAAGAAGATGTTGAAGGAGATGCTGGATACTGATGTATTGCAGATTCAGATACCTTTTGGGATAGAAGAAAACTTTAAGGGCGTTATTGACCTTATTGAGATGAGATTGTTGTCCTGGGGAGAAGAGGGTACTGTTATGGAAGAGATGCCCATTCCTGAACAACTTAAAAAAGAAGCAGAAAATGCTCGCCACCTTCTTTTAGAAAAGATTGCTGAATTCGATGAAATTATCATGGAAAAATACCTTGCCGAAGAGGAGATTAGCAAAGAGGAGATAAGATCAGTCATCAGAAGATTGACCATATCCTGCAAAGCGTATCCTATGCTCTGCGGCGCCTCTTTCAAAGATAAGGGTGTCCAGCCGCTCCTTGATGCTGTGGTTGACTTTCTTCCTTCACCAGTTGACATTCCGTCTATTGTTGGCACAAACCCGGATAATGAGGATTATGAAGAGAGGATAGCCTCAGATGATGAGCCGCTGTCCGCACTTGCCTTTAAGATAGCTACTGACCCGTATGCAGGAAACCTGTGCTATGTCAGGGTCTATTCAGGCCATTTAGACGCAGGTTCTTTTGTTTATAATACGAAAAAGAAAGAGAAAGAGAAGATAGGCAGATTATTGCGGATGCACGCCAATAAGAGAGAGGAGATAAAGAAACTTTGTGCAGGTGAGATAGGTGCGGTCATTGGCTTAAAGAATATTCTGACAGGGGATACACTATGCGACCAGAATTATCCCATTATCCTTGAATCTATGCACATTCCAGAGCCGGTCATCTTTGTCGCTATTGAGCCAAAGACTGTGAAGGATGAGGAAAAACTGCCCAATGCCTTAAAGAAGCTCTCTCAGGAGGACCCATCCTTTAAGATGAGGGTTGATGAAGATACAGGTCAAACCCTTATCTCTGGAATGGGTGAACTCCATCTTGAAATCTTGATTGATAGGATGGTGAGGGAGTTTGGAACTGAGGTGCATACCAGCAAGCCACAGGTTGCTTATAAAGAGACGATAAAAAGCTCTGTTGAGGCTGAAGGAAAGTATGTCCGTCAGACTGGTGGAAGGGGTCAGTATGGACATGTAGAAATTCGGTTAGAGCCAGCAGAACCAGGCACTGGACTTGAGTTTATTGATAAGATAAAGAGTGGGGCGATTCCAAAGGAATATATTCCTGGAATCAAAAAGGGCATAAATGAGGCTGTAACATCTGGAGTGTTAGCAGGTTTTCCTGTGGTTGATGTTAAGGTTACCCTGTTTGATGGCTCGTTCCATGAGGTTGATTCATCTGAAATTGCCTTTAAGAATGCTGCTGTTATTGCCTTTCGTGATGGAATGAAGAAGGCCAACCCAACAATCCTTGAGCCTATTATGAAGATAGAGATAACCACACCTGAAGAGCATCTTGGGGATGTGATTGGAGATATAACCTCAAAGAGGGCACATATCTTAGATATGCAGGCAAGGGGTGGGGCAAGGATTATAAAGGGTCATGTTCCTCTGGGAGAGATGTTTGGCTATGCCACAGCCCTGCGTTCAATGACACAAGGAAGGGGAAATTATACTATGGAGTTTTCCAATTATGCAGAGATTCCCAAGAACATCCAACAAGAATTGATAAAATAAAGACAACTGTTTAGGTGGTGTAATAAAAGGAGATATGTGAGGGGATAAGGGGATTATTATAGAGAGATAAGGGGATAAAATTTTGAATTAAAAACTAAGAATTAAAAATTAAAAATGAATAATCTCCATATCTTTTCTTATCTCCTTATCCCCCTTCTTACACTTCTAATATATAGCCTGAACTGTTACACTTTTTTCAGCTTCTTGATAAGCTTTTCTACCTCCTTTTTTGCTTTCTTTGCCCATTTTGCCTCAGGAAATCTAACAAAGATCTGGTTACACTTTTCTATTGACTTTGCTGCCCACTCAGTCTGATAATGCTTTTCTATCACCACCTTATAGGCTATAACAGCCTTTGGGTATATAGATTCACCCTCCCAGCATTCTCCTTCTCTGAACCTTGCCTCGGCAACAAAGGGGCTATTCTTCCTCTTTTTTACCAACTGCTTATAATAGCCTCTTGCCTCAGGAAATTGGTGAAGTAACCGTAAGCAGTCTGCTAAGTGAAAGTAAGACTCATCAGCACAGTAGATGTCAGAATAATAGTCCAGGAATCTTTTGAACTCGTTAATGGCATCCTCATATTTCTCTTGAGACTTTAAGTCATAAGCCCTTTGATATTGAAGGACTGCCTTCTGATTTGTGCTGTAATCATAAGACCTGAGATACCCTCCACACCCAGAAAGAAGGATAAGAAACGGCAATATGTATCGCATAGGTTTGTCTATAGAATAGGTATAAATTAAATGTTTAGTCAAGGAGCATTTTTATACCCAATGAAAATGGCTTACCAAAAAAAGTACTATTTACCTATCTGATCTGAGCCTTCAATCCGAAGAATAGCGGGCCTCCTACAGCAATCTTTTTGTTATGGGAGGTGATATACCTATAGACATAATCTGGGATAGAGATGTTTATCTCCTGAGGTCTCCTGGCAATCTTCCACCTTCTATCAATCTCCTTTCCTTGAGAGGCTATCTCTTGTTCAAGCTCTGCCACGAATCCTGTTATAAGCATTTTAAGAAAGGTAGTCTCTTTCTTTATACCTTTATCATAGACATCAGATAGGTTTTGTGGAATCTTGTCGGGATTTTCTGGAAGTCCATAAATCTGGCCATCCTTTACCCATATTTTATTGAAAGCGGCATAAGAGAGCAAGGGCTTTCCTTCATCCCAGTTATATACCCATATCTTTATATCTCTTCCCGAAAGATTCCCAGAATAAGCCAATATCTCAACAGGACCCAGCCTCTTTGCTTCATTTTTTGCCTTCTCAAGGAGCTCCTCAGCTACATTTTTGCCTTCATCAGAAGAGGGCTCTTTCTCTGGTCTGATAGACCCGGCAATCTCTTCATCACTAAGCTTAAACTCAGAAAATTGTGGCCAGACGCACCTTCGGAGGTCATCTTCACCTAAAAGAAGCCCGGCAATCCTCTCAACCCCAAACCCTAAATTGAAAACCTTATGATGTATTCCATAGTTCTTCAGAGACTCCTTTGAATAAAAACCATAATTTGCTACCTCTACCTCTCTTCCATTATGAACCACAAATATCTCTGTATCCGTTCCCTCCTCATAGTAGTTGCTTGTAACGGGTTTTTGGACACACTTCCACTTTAGAAACCCTATCTCTTTCAGGATAGAACCAGTAAGCTCCTCCCCATTTTTTAAGCTAAAACCCTTTTCCATAATCACAATGGAAGAGGCTGTTGACTCAAAGAGATGCGATGGTGTCTGCCTCTGTTCCCTTCTGAACCTTGGACCAAAAGAGAATAGTCGCAAGGGCATGTCTTGTGTCTTCTGTAACTCGGTCAGGGTAAGATACCAGGCAGAGGTCATATGGGACCTTAAGGTCTTTTTTCCTGGGATAGGGATTAGCCCAGATAGCTCCGAAAAGACCTCATCAATAATCCTTATTGTCTGGGCTTTTGTAATGCCAAGCCTTTCTGTCATTATCTCTAAAAGGTTGTCTGCCTCAATCTTCTGCTCTTTGTAATCCCTCAGAAGGGTTTTGAGTACATCTAATTTGGCAAAATCTGGGGCTATTTCAGCTATCTTTTTTTCTCTCTCCTTAGAAAGGCCAATCTCTGCCCTGTCAAGACCTGCAAGGTAATAAATCCTATCAAGAATCAAGGGAGCCTCCTTTCCATACTGGAGAAAGACATCCTCTTCATCTATAATAATTGGGTTTATAACCTCATCTAATCCAAGGTTCAGGAATATATCCCTCATCCTGAAATAAAGACTAACTAATGGGTGTTCTTTTCCTTTCATCAGATGGGTAAATAGGTAACCGTTCAGACTATACATCAAAAGTGTAAGAAGGGGGATAAGAAGATATAGGGGATATGGAGATTATTCATTTTTAATTTTATCCCCATCTCTCTATAATAATCTCCTTATCCCCTCACACATCCCCTTTTCTTACACTACCGCAGCGGTTACGTAAATAGTTACACAAGATTTATCTTCAATCCTTCTGGGGAAGAAGCATTAAATCTTTGAATAAGCTCGTCCTCTGGAATCTCCTCTGCAAAATATAATATTGCCTCACAAGCGTTACTTGTTTTTCCAAGGGCAAGGGCAGGGCTCATAAAGGATACCTTTGGTCTTGGATGAAAGCCTGAGGTATAAACTATCGGGAGGTTTGCCCTTCTCAGGGTTCTATAAATAGCCCTGACAATATCTAAATGAGAAAACCACTTGAGCTCCTTTCCTTTGGTATATCCCACCCGCATCTTTTTCTTTATTATATTGACTCTCTCATAAAAAGAGCAACATTCTTCTCCTTCCTGCCTCTTGTCCACAGTCCACTGTCCTCTGTCTTCTGCCTTCTGACTTCTGACTTCTGACTCCTGACTCCTGTATTCTGCTGTCTGTTGACTATGGACTATGGACTGTGGACTCTTTTCTTTACTGCCGACTGCCGACTGCCTCTTGTATTCTGCTTCCTGACCCCTGACCCCTGACACCTGACACCTATCTCTTCCCTCACACAACCCACATCCACTACATTCCCCATTCCTGCAATCAGGTGTGATAACCCCTTCTTCTGCTCTCTTCTTTTCCCTGTGCAAAAACTTTTTATCAATAATCTCTATGTGGTCCCAGGGCAAAGGCTCTACCGCCTCTCGCTGCCTGGTATGATATGGTATATCAATCCCATTGTCTGAAAATGCAGCGAGCCATTTATTGAAATCAAATTGCTCAGAGTAACTATCAAATTTTGCCCCATGTTTATAGGCAGAGAGAATGACTGAGGAAAAACTTCTATCCCCTCTGGCAAGAACAGCCTCAACCAAAGATAGGTTAATCTCCCTCCAGGTTATCTCAATGTTCCTCCGATATTCTCTATTCACTATAATCCCTATCTTTCTTCTTAGTTCATCGCTGGATGGGAATTTCTCCCATTGAAAGGGTGTATGTGGCTTTGGGACAAACGGCGATATACTTGCCTTTACCTTTATCCTCTTTGGAAGCCTCTGGAGGAGTTCTGCTATTCCTTCAAGGTCACTATCATCCTCTGTCGGCAGACCCATCATAAAATATAGCTTAACCACACGAAAACCTGAGGCAGAATTTATTGCCTCTATCAGCCCTTCCTGATTATAAGGCTTGTTTATTACGCAAGATAGCCTCTCTGAACAGACTTCAGGTGCCAAGGTTACAGAGCCTGGTTTTATCATAGAAAGAATGCCCTTATCAAGGTCAGGTCTTAAGGATGGAACAGAGACCATACATCCCAATTGCTTGATGCCTGAAATCAAGCCTTTCAAATCGCTATAGTCTGCTGTGCTTAAAGAAAGAAGGCTTACCTCTTCATAACCTGTCTCCTGTAAGATTTTCTTGGCATCATCAATCAGGCTTCCACAAGCCCTTTCCCTTACTGGACGATAGAAGCACCCTGCAGAGCAGAACCTGCATCCCCTGGTGCATCCCCTTTGTATCTCTAAGATTGCCCTATCCTGATGTGGCTGGATGAATGGGAGGATTTGGCTTGCTGAATTAGAGGCAGAAAAACCCTCAAATACCCTTTTCTTCACTTTACTATCATAGAAGGCAGGAACATAAACCCCTGAAATTTTAGAAAGCTCAAGCAGGACCTTCTCCTTTGACCTTCCTTTGTTCTGCAAGAATATCTCTATAATCTCTATGATTGCCTCCTCTGCCTCTCCTATCAGAAACAGGTCAAAAAAGTCTGCAATAGGCTCAGGGTTCATACACCCAGGTCCACCTCCAATGATGAGCGGCGTATCTCTGTCCTTTGAGAAAAAAGGGATATTAGAAAGCTCCAATGTATGTAAAATGTTTGTATAGGAAAGCTCATGTGGTACAGAGATACCAACTATATCAAAAGAGGAGATGGGTTTTCTTGATTCAAGGGAAAAGAGAGGGATTCTATCTTGCCTCATCATCCTTTCCATGTCAAGCCAGGGAAGGAAGCACCTCTCAGCAGAGGCAAAAGGCAGGCTATTTATTATAGAGTAGAGAACCTTGAGGCCATAGTTAGACATTCCCATCTCATAGATGTCAGGAAAGACAAGGGCTACGCTGACTCCAACCTTTTTCTTTCTGATAGAGCCAATCTCTGAGCCTATATACCTTCCAGGCTTTTCAATCTCTGGCAGGATTCTATTCAGTGCAGCAGATAATCTCATCTTTTGCTTTTTATGGGGCTGAAAGAAAATCTTTTGTTGCTTCCCTATGTATCATCAGCCAGAGGGAGTGAAAGAATTTACGCCTCTCTTCATCTGAAATGCCTTCTTTCTGAAAGAAGGTTAAAATGTTTTGAAGGATGGCTTCTTTTTCTTGATCGAGATTGGGAAATTGCTCTTGAAGACAGAAAAGTAGGTTGTAAAAATTGGCATTTTCGAGGAATTTAATAATATGTTGGTAGAGTAACTTAAATAACTCATAAAAATATGTTTGCTTATGTAGCTTGTCCAAAATCCCTTCTAAATCCTTTTTGAGATTATCAAAAGTAATATCTTTCTTAATATATTTGTGAATTGCTTCTGCAGCTGAGAGACGATATTCAACCTCAGAAAACTCTTTGTAAGGAGAAAGCTTCTTTTCATATTCTTGAAAAAGTCTTCTGCAATTTTTCCAATCCATTAAAACCGATTACCCCACAAAAATAGTCAGCCAAGATATCATTAAAAAGTCGCTCTTTGTTAAGTTCAATTCCACCACAAGAGGTGATGATTATAAATTCTGCTTTAGCACCAATATCTTTTATTGCAGACTCAATCTGTTCTTTTAGCCAATTAGATATAGCCTCTATCTCGACACCATTTTTGAGGCTTCCCCACATCTGTTTTTTGAATTTGAGGAAGGAAACGGTCAGAAAAGGAAAGTCGTTACATAGCTTGTTTAAATCTAAGTTGCGCTCTTCTGGATGATAAAGCGTACCAAAATAATAATGATAATCCTGGCTGAGTTCAGGATGTTGGCGATGAAGGTCTTCTTGTAATTTCTGAAGCTCTTCTATGGAGTCATTAAAAGCCAGCAATAAGATATCATAGTTGCCAAATACGCAGAATTTAGAGGCGGATTTCCTATTTTCTATAGTGATTCTATTAAATAATGTGTCTTCCCATCTTGGAGCGTTTATAGAAAAGAAGGTTAGAAGCACCTCTTTATTGTTCATTATATATTTTTCTATTGGCTTTTGATGGTTCTTTATGAAGAAAAAGAGATTAGGGAATTGATAGAGAGAGAAACATCTTTCATTTCTTCAGAAAACCTTGGAACTGCGTATGAACTCTCTCCAGCATAAAAAATAGGTGGTCTATCTTTTTCTTTGGTAGCTACCCACCGCTCAAATACTTTTTCCAAATCCCAATTCCCCTCCTGAGCCTTTTGAAGATACTCTCTTTCAAGCATCTTTTCCTCCAATTAAATCAGTCTTCTAATCTATAAATTTTACTGATAACATTAAGTCTAATCACGCTTATTGCCTATGTCAAGATAATTCTTGCTTCGCAAAAATTATGAAAATCTTGCCTTCGGTAAGATTGCTTATGAGGTATAATTTCCTATGCTATCAAGAAAAATTGGTAAAAATATCATTAAAGATTAAAAATAGAAAGAATGCCTTTATCAAGGTCAGGTCTTAAGGATGGAACAGAGACCATACATCCCAATTGCTTGAGGCTCGAAATCAAGCCTTTCAAATCGCTATAGTCTGCTGTGCTTAAAGAAAGAAGGCTTACATCCTCATAACCTGTTTCCTGTAAGATTTTCTTTCCATCATCAATCAGGCTTCCACAAGCCCTTTCTCTTACTGGACGATAGAAGCACCCTGCAGAGCAAAACCTGCATCCCCTGGTGCATCCCCTTTGTATCTCTAAAATTGCCCTATCCTGATGTGGCTGGATGAACGGAAGGATTTGGCTTGCTGAATTAGAATCTGTAAGACTTGTATAAAACCTTATAAAATGAAAAAACGTAACTATTTACCCAAGTGAAGTAAAAGGGAATTATTCACCGCAGAGAACGCAGAGTTCGCTGAGATAATTATGGATAAGGTTAAATTCAAAGTAGATATTTTATTTCTCTGTGCCCTCTGCGACCTCTGCGGTTAATTTCTTCTTCAGATGAGTAAAGTGTTACGAAAAAACTATCTCTCTGTAAAGCAACAAAGACGGCCATAGTAGCTATCATTGACGAAACCTTCCCTAAAATCTTCCATAAATCCATCTCCCTTGGTTTGGTTATCCTCGGAATATGGTCTCATAAGAGGTCTTGCTCTCT
>JAZDOR010000139.1:0-3239 GCA_043798435.1 bacterium | reverse complement strand
AACTCATAACTCATAACTCATAACTCATAACTCATAACTCATAACTCATAACTCATAACTCATAACTCATAACTCATAACTCATAACTCATAACTCATAACTCATAACTCATAACTCATAACTCTACACTATTCCCTATTCCCTTTTATATACGCCTTTTCCCTCAGCCCCTCGATTAGCCCGGAGATTCGTTTATTGAGTTCCTCTCTCTTTATTCTCTCCTCTATGAGCTCGGAAATATCATCAAGAATTTTTTCCTTCTCTTGCGGCTTTTCTAAGTCCTGGCTACTGCTCTGCGATAAAAACTCTTCTCGTATCCTCTGGAGGCTCTCCAAAGATGTCTGCTGTCTCTTTTGGCAGATGACAATATAGAACTTATCATCAATAGGTGTGGGATGGCTTATCTGTCCTTCTTCCAGAGCAAAGCAGATCTTTGAAAACTCCTCTCTCATCTCCGGGGCACAGAAGAAACTTATCTCTTTGACAGGGCTGGTGGTTGTCCCTTTCTGCTTGAGTTCAAGGAAACTGTCATCCGCTTCTTGTTTTTTCTCAAAGACAAGGTATGAGACCTGCATCTCTTCGGAATATTTAGAGAGTTCTTCAATGAGCCTTTCATCAGACACGGCTATCTTCTCTTTTATAGATGAAATCAACCTTTGCTTCAGGATATCCTCCTCAAGCCTTTTTCGTAAGTATAATTCATCTATTCCCTGCAAAGATAGGGCAGCATAAAACTCCTCTTCTTTGCCAAAGTCCTCTTTTACCCGCTCAAACCTCTCATCAATCTCCTCTTTTGTTATAGAAAACCTTTTCCTTGCCTCCTGTGTGAGAAGCATCTGATTGATCATCATATCAACTACTTGCTCTGGCTCTCCCGGAATAGAGACTATCTCTGAGCTTGTAATTGCCTCATCATTCACCCGGACCACAATCTCATCCGCTCGACAAAACGAGACCCCTGCTACTACCAAAAAGAAAAGAAAGACTATCTTTTTCATAATTCCTCCATATAATAGCTATCAGCTTTTAGCGTAGCTACTCATAAAATTGGGGAAAAGCCACAGAAAAATAAATCTTGCCACAGATACGCTTTAGATTAACACTTATTCTTTTGACACAGATTAACACAGATTACACTGATAAGAATTAAAAAATTATCTGTGTCTATCTGTGTAAATCAGTGTCTAAATATCTCTTCAATATTCATCTGTGGCTAAATATTTCCTCAAAATTTTGAGTAATTGCCTTTTAGCTATTCATATTCTATCTTCAAAAGCCCTATTGTGTCAACTCCAAGAAAAGGTCTGTCAGATTACCAATCTTAGACATCTCCTTCAACTCTTGGACAGAGCCATCTGCTACAAGTCTGCCTTTGTGGATTATTCCTACCCTGTCTGCTAACTCTTCAGCCAGGGAGAGTGTATGGGTTGAGAGGAATATGGTTACGCCCTCTTTGGACTTCTCTTTCAGAATTTTCTTCACCAAATGACTTGACTTTGGGTCAAGCCCAACCATAGGCTCATCAATCACAATAACCTCTGGAGAATGGATGAGTGTGGCACAGAAAGCTATCCTTTGCCTCATTCCATGAGAGAACTCCTCAATAAGTGTATGCTTATGCTCAACCATCTCAAAGAGCTCAAGGAGTTTCTGCCCATCATCCGAGACGCCATAGAGATCAGCTATAAACCTCAGAAACTCTGTGGGTGTCAGCTTCTCATAGAGGTATGGCTGGTCAGGGATATATCCTAATAGTTTTTTAGCCCCGACAGGCTCTTTTTGAATATCTATTCCACCTACCTTGATATGCCCGGAGGTAGGTTTCAGAAGCCCACAGATAAGCTTGATGGTTGTTGTCTTTCCAGCACCATTTGGACCAAGAAAGCAGAAGAACTCACCCCTCTTAATCTGAAGGCTGAGCTGGTCAACTGCTTTTGTTTTGCCAAAATGTTTGGATAGGTTTTCAAGTTGTATCATTAAAATAAGTGGTAACTATTCAGGTAGCGAGAATTCAGAATACAGGAGTCAGAATTCAGAATAATCTCAGAATAAGCCTCTAATAATTTGCTGCCCTCTTACCGTAGTATCAATTAAGTCTTAAAAACTACATGCAGGTGTTCTTATTCTGGCTCCTGAATTCTGTATTCTGTATTCTGAATTCTGTATTCTGTTCAAATACCCCTATCTTCCTGAATTTTTCCCTTCTCTCTGCCAAAAGCTGGTCCTTGTCCATTCCCATCAGCTCTTTTAGATTAGCAAGTAAAGCACTCTTCAGGTCCCTGGCCATCTTATCAGGCTCCCAATGTGCCCCACCTGTTGGCTCTTTTATAATCTGGTCGGTAATCCTTAGTTTATGCAAATCTGAGGCTGTAAGATGGAGATTGGCAGAGGCTTCTTCAGTCTTTGATTGGTCCCTCCAGAGAATGGCTGCACAGGCTTCAGGCGAGGCTACAGAGTAAATAGAGTATTCAAGCATCAACAGCCTGTCGCAAACGCCAATAGCCAATGCTCCCCCAGAGCCACCCTCTCCTAATATAGTTGAAATAATAGGCACAGTAAGATTAAAGGAGGCGCAGATTGATTCGGCTATGGCTATAGATTGCCCTCTCTCTTCCGCACCAATTCCAGGATAGGCGCCAGATGTATCAATAAAGGTGAGGACTGGTATGCCAAACCTGGCAGATAGCTCCATCAACCTCCGAGCCTTGCGATACCCTTCTGGATGAGCCATGCCAAAGTTTCTTTCAATCTTCTCCTTTGTTGATTTTCCCTTCTCCTGGCCTATGACCATCACCCTTTGGCCCCCTATTATTCCACAACCCCCGATAATAGCACGGTCATCAGCAAAGAGGCGATCCCCTGAAAGCTCAATAAAATTTGAAAAGAGCCCATCTATGTAGTCAGAAAGGTGTGGTCTTTTAGGGTGCCTTGCCAATAGAACCCTCTGATAGCAAGAAAGATTTTCCGATACCCTTGTCTTTTCCAAAGAAAGTTTCCTCTTTAGAGCCTTCAGGCTGTTTGGATTATCGGCTTTTTCTATCTCCTTCTCTATCTCTAAAAGGTGGCTTTCAAATAAAAGAAACTCTTGCATCTTATAATGTAACACTTTAGCCAAGTGAAGTAAAGACTAACCATAGAGAAGAAGAAACACGAAAACCCGAAAGGATGAAAGCCCGAAAAGGAAAAAAAGCGAATTGAATTATAAAGTTAAGAATATCATTCTTTAGTTTTTCGTGTTT
>JAZDOR010000122.1:0-8956 GCA_043798435.1 bacterium | reverse complement strand
TCACTTGGCTAAATAATTACGCCAAAAGTATCATTACAGCGAAAGAAAAATAATTTTGAAAGTGCTAAAATGCTAATTTTACATTTTGCATTGAATTATTCAAAAATAATCATTTGATTCCACAAAAAACCCTGAAGAGCCTAATTTCGTAACATTTTAGTCATCTGAAAAGATAGAATGAAGAGGAGACTCTTTTTTTCTTTTGTAAGTGTTACGACAATTCGTGTTCTCTTTTCACAATGCTAAACGCTTACTATTCAACATATACCCTTTCTACCCTCGGGCTTATCCGTGTTGTTATCTCATAGTTTATAGTTCCTGTAAGATTTGCTATCTCCTCGCAAGATATGCCCTCTCCAAATAGAACAACCTCATCACCAACAGAGGCACCAGGGATACCACTCACATCTATCATGGTCATATCCATACAGACCACACCAACGATAGGAGCCCTTTTTCCCCTTATGTTCACAGAGCCCTTTTTAGAAAGCAAACGGGGATATCCATGGCTATAACCAACAGGAAGGACAGCAACATTCATCTTTTTTTCAGCAACAGTCGTTCCATAAGATATGTGCCACCCCTTCTGAAGTGTTTTTATAGCCACTACCCTTGTTTTGAAGGTAAGGGCAGGTTTAATCTCTATAGTTTTCCTTATATCATCGCCTGGCCAGAGTCCATAAAGGAGGAGGCCTGGCCTTGTCATATCCAAGTAAGTCTCAGGAAGGTCTAATATGGCAGAGGAGTTGGCGATGTGCCGTAGGCCAGGGTCAACCCCTTTTTCCTTTAATGATAAACAGAGAGAGGAAAGCCTTGCAAACTGCTCCTTCGCATAGGTCTTATCCTTCTGATGGGCAGAAGCAAAATGCGAGAAGATGCCCTCTATCCTGATATTTTTGCTCCTTGATGAGGCAAGAATAAAATCTTCTGCCTCATCTACCATCACACCCAACCTTCCCATACCAGTATCTACCTTGATATGCACACCTATCTCAGCACTTAATGAAGAGAAAATAGAGAGGTGTTTTCTGGTAAAAATAGTAGCTTTAAGGTTGTAAGCAACAAACTCTTTTGCCTCTTTTTCTGTGAATGAGCCGAGAATTAGAATGGGAAGGTTTATCCCTGCATCTCTAAGCTGAATTCCTTCATAGACAGAGACAACACCAAGCATATCAGCTCCTGCGGCGGCTAAGGCATTAGAAACAGCGGTAGCTCCATGTCCATAAGCATCTGCCTTGACAATAGCCATTACCTTAGCAGGCTTAACAAGTGCTTTTATCTGAGAAAAGTTATGATGAAGAAAGGAGAGGTTTATCTCTACCCAGGCAAGATTATCTGAGGCTTTCATAAATAGGTTCTACAATCTCTGTAATCCTGACCCCTAAACTCTCATTTACAATTACAATTCCACCCTTAGCCATGAGCTTTCCGTTGACGATAATATCTACCGGTTCTCCGACAAGCTTGTCTAATTTTATAATGGAACCCTTTTTTATATCTAAAATATCCCTGACTTTCTTTTGTGATTTACCAAGCTGGGCACGCACATCAACCACAACATCACTAAAAAGGCTTAAATCTTTTAAGGGATTCTCAAACGATTCTTTTTTTAGTGTGGCAAATTGAACAGGATGAATGCTTTGAGAAATGCCCTCTTTCAAGATACCACCTAAACCTTCTGATTTTTGAATATCCATAGAGAATAAATCTTGCCACAGAGGACACAGAAGTCACAGAGAAGAAGAAACACGAAAGCCCGAAATGGAGAAATCCCGAAAAGGAAAAAGAGAGTTGAACCACAAAGTACACAAAGCATACAGAGAAAGATTAAAATATTAAAAATTATTCTGAATAATTCTTCGTGTCCTTCGTGGTTAAAAATATTTTTTTCTGGTTTTCATTCTTTCGTGTTTTCGTGATTATATTTTATATTTCTCTGTGCCTCTGTGGCTAAATCCTTAATCCTTTTTTTAGTATATCAGGAAACCTCGGTTTTTGTCAAAAGATTGTTTATTCAAAGACTCCATCTATCTGGGCGCCGCAATCAGGGCAGATGTTCTTTATAAGCCTGTTCTTCTGCACAAAGAAGCCTATTCTTTCAATAAGCAAACTCCTGCAATTCCAGCAATATGTGTTCTCTCTCGGGTCTTTTGGGATATTTCCCGGGTAGATGTATCTTAGTCCTGCCTCTTTTCCAATCTCAATAGCCTTGTTTATAGTAGAGATTGGGGTTTGCGGAATGTCTGTCATTTTATAATTGGGATAGAACCTTGAGATATGCCAGGGTATATCTTCTCCAGCCTCTCTTAGGAATCTGGCAATTTTATAAAGGTTTTCTATAGGATCGTTATAGTCTGGGATAATCAAGGTTGTCACCTCAACCCATATTCCCAGCTCCTTCATTCTTCTGATAGAATCAAGGACAACATTAAGCCTTCCCCCACAGAGCATCCTGTAAAATTCATCCTCCATAGACTTCAGGTCTATATTTGCGGCATCTAAGTATGGAGCAATCATCTCTATTGCCCCTGGGCTCATAAACCCATTGGTTACAAAGACATTGTAGATTCCTTTTTCTTTGGCCAGCTTTGCTATCTCTAAGGCATACTCAAAGAATATGGTCGGCTCTGTGTAGGTGTAAGATATGCTTTTACACCCCTGCTTGATTGCCTCATCCACTATCTCTTCCGGGGATATATCATCTCCAAATATCTCTTCTTCCTGACTTCTGACTTCTGCCTCTTTTGGTGCCTGGGATATTGTCCAGTTCTGGCAGAAGAAGCATCTGAAGTTGCAGCCCACTGTGGCAATAGATAGGGATGTCGTTCCAGGAAAGAAGTGGAATAAAGGCTTCTTTTCAATAGGGTCAATATGGAGAGAGCAGGCTTTTCCATAGACAAGGCTATAGAGGGTGCCGTCTCTATTTTCTCTTACCCCGCATATTCCCCTCTTTCCTAACTGTATCTTGCAGCCGTGGCCACAGAGAAGGCATTCTACCTTCTTCTCCTCCAACCTCTCATAAAGAAGAGCTTCTTGCATAAGCCAATTTTACTTGAGAAACCTCTCTTTGTCAATTGACACTTTAGAATTTTTAAGATTATACTTTGGAAATGAGATACATCAATCTCTCCCTGAGGATTCCAACCACAAGGCTATACACCTACTCTGTCCCCCAGCATATTAAAGAAAACCTCGTTGGAAAGAGGGTTCTTATTTTAATAAAGCAGAAAAGGTCTGTTGGCTGGGTGATAGAGGAGGTAGAAAAACCTGATATAGCTGAAATAAAGGAAATAATTACTGTCTTAGACGATGAGCCTATAATCAGTCCTGAGCTTATTGACCTGGCTAAGTGGATGGCAGAATACTATCTCTCAGGGCTTTCTGAAGCACTGAACCTCTTTATTCCACCAAGCCTATCTCAAAGGGTCATAACCTATGTTGAGAAAGGCAATCTTGAGATAACAAAAGCCAGCCCCTCCCAGAAGCTAATTTTAGAGCTTATTAAGGAAAAAGGAAGGGTTTCTCTCTCTATGCTTAAATCAAGGGTCTCTTCTCCTTATTCAGCCTTAAAGGTGCTTGAAGCAAAGGAAGCAATAAAGGTTATAAACCAGATAAAACCCCTGCCAGGCATTTCAAAAACCTTAGAGGTAAAGGAGACTATAAAAGATATACCACCAGTTTTATCCCCTGACCAGAAAGATGCCGTTGATAGGATACAGGTGTTCATAGAAAAAGAGGGCTTTTCTACATTTCTCCTCTATGGCGTTACTGGCTCTGGAAAGACAGAGGTCTATCTCCGAGCAATAGAGGATGTTATGAAAAGAGGAAAGTCTGCTATTGTCCTCCTTCCTGAAATATCCTTAACCACCCAACTGATAGAAAGGTTCAGGATGAGGTTTGGGGCTGAGTGTGCCATCATCCACTCAAGGCTTACAGCAAAAGAGAGGCTCAGTGAGTGGCAGAGGATACGGCAGGGTACAAGGGTTGTTGTCGGAGCAAGGTCTGCCCTATTCTCTCCAGTCAAAAATCTTGGCTTAATCGTGGTTGACGAGGAGCAGTCTTCATCCTATAAGCAGGAAAATGACCCGAGGTATAATGCCAGGGATACAGCAGTGATGAGGGCAAAGATGGAGAAGGCTGTGGTCATACTTGGGAGTGCTACGCCGTCCCTTGAATCCTTTTATAACAGCCAGATAAAGAAGTATGAAAGGCTTGAATTGCCAGACAGGGTCAAAAAAGCATCCCTCCCGAATGTTGAAATTGTGGATATGAGAAGTGAGAAGGAGCCTGGAATCTTTAGCCAAAAGCTGATTAAGACTATAGAAGAGACAGTAGACTCTGGCCATCAGATCATCTTGCTGATGAATCGGCGGGGCTTTTCAAACTACATCCAGTGCTATGACTGTGGGTCTATCCCTGGATGTCCGAACTGCGACATAACCCTGACATTCCACTCATCGGATAAAAGATTGCGTTGTCATTACTGCGGGTTTTCCCTGCCTGCCCCTTCAGTTTGCTCAAAATGCAAGGGCGAGAGAATCAAGTTCTCTGGATTTGGAACACAGCAGGTAGAGAAGGAGGTCTTAAGGATATTCCCAGAGATGCGGGTGCTGAGAATGGATACAGATACGACCAAGAAGAGGCTGTCCCATCAGGAGATGCTCTCTTCCTTTGCGGAAAAAAAGGTGGATTGCTTGGTTGGAACCCAGATGATCTCAAAGGGTCTCCATTTTCCAAATGTTACCCTGGTAGGTGTCATCTCTGCAGATATATTCCTTTCTTTACCTGACTTTAGAGCCGCTGAGAAGACATTCTCTCTGCTGACACAGGTTGCTGGAAGGTCAGGAAGAGGGGATGCCCCAGGAAGGGTTGTCATTCAGACATATAACCCTGGTCATTATGCCATCCAGACAGCTATTCACCAGAATTACTCCCTATTCTTCCAAAAAGAGATGGAGTATAGAAGAGAATTGCTTTATCCACCCTTCTCAAGGCTTTTATCCCTTATCCTTAGAGGAGAGGATGAAGAAAGGGTTGGAAAGGAGGCAGAGAGGCTGTCCGAGGTGCTTATAGATAGCAATAAAGAGGGTATCCATATCTTAGGCCCTGCCCCATACTACATCTCAAAGATAAAGAGGAACTACCTCTATCAGGTTATCCTGAAGGACCCCGATTACAAAAAATTGCACAGATTGCTCTCAGCTTGCGACTTTAAGCCTACAGGCGGGGTTGAGCTGATAAGGGATATTGACCCTGTTGGGGTGGTGTGATAGGAAGATCAGTTCCTTAATACATAGATGGCTGGATTTGGGCAAACAAAGCTTCCCACAAACACCGTGTTATCTGCTGTTGCAGGCTTGGTAACACTTTAGCCAACTGAAGTAAAGACTAACCACAGAGACTTTAGAGAAATTCATTGCAAAATTATCAATGTAAAATTAGCAATGCAAAATAAAATTATAATAATTTTGAAAGTGCTAAAATGCTAATTTTGCATTTTACATTGAGTTATCTCCGTGCCTCTGTGCCTCCGTGGTTCATATTCTTTTCTTGCACTTCACTTAGGTAAATAGTTACCAGACTTGTAATTTAAGGCTCTTAGCTAAATTTCTTACTGACATTTGTTATGGTTATTCCAACTACTTTTCTACCTCGAAGTCGAAGGAATATACCATTCTCCAATATATCTGTATCAGTTGCTCTTTGAGGGCGATCTAAACTTACATATAGAACATCTGCTTCTTCATCAAAGTCAAACCAGAGATGTTTTGCACCTGTTTTTTTGATGTGTGGCAGTGCTGCAAATATTTCCTTTACTGCTGTTGTTGCCATATTATTTTCCTCCTTAAAAGTTTTTGGATTTTTGTAGTAAAGAAAGCAGTAATAATAAAACCATCATTCTGCTCTTTTAACTCTTTATAGATTACAAGCACAGCTTTCTTTTCAGAGATAGATTTTACTGCCCAAAGCTCATCCTCATCTCCTTCAAATATCCATGTAGGGTTAGTAATTGTCTCTAAAACATCAAAGTAATAGCCGGCTATATCATCATGATTTTCTACAATGTGAATCCATCTTTCATCAGTTAATCGGATTGGAATATTGTTAACAGAATATGTGATATTTGTCATAACTTCTTTTTTAATCTAATCACTTTTCCAGACTCACAATTGCAGATAACGGTTTCGGTGTTTGTGAAGTCTTTTCGTTTTTTGATATCCTTATTAAACCTATTTGGTCCTGCGAAGCCAATAATGTCAAGGATAAGAAATATCAACAGCAATATATAGACATACCACTTGTAGCTTACCTTCCATAGCTCTATAATTGCTAGAAGAAATACGACAGAAGTAATACCTATATTGCCAATAAATGCCAATCGCTGACTAGTATTGTATGTTGCCAAGAATCTCTCCCATAACACAAATTCTTGATCAGTTTTATAACCACCCTTTTCTGGCCATCTGTATGCTTCATGTAGGCTTGGTTCAAGGTAGTATCTAATGTAATAACCCAATCTCTTGATTGAAAAGCTATAGCTATTGATAAGAAAATCGAAAAAGATCGCAGCAAATGCAAGAACACACAATATGTAAGGGCTAAATGATGCTTGGAAAACTTTTATGAAGGCTGCTGCCGCGGAAATAAAGGTAATTTTGAATCCAATTATCTGAGATCGGATTTTTTGGCTTTCTACCAGTTCCTTCCGCAATTCGATAAAAAGATCAAACACTTTAAATTCTTTTCCGTCATCATACATTTTGACACTCTCCAATTAATATAAAATAGTGGAAGAATAGAAATCAATTTGGTTCTGAGTATATTCTCTAATTAAGGCTTTATCATATTTACTTTCAAATGCGTTTCGATACCAAGATATTGTCTCTTTGACCGTCCTGTTGAAATCCCAATTTGGCTGCCAACCTAAGAGATGAAATGCCTTATCAACTGTTAAATTCAGTTTCCCTGCTTCATGTGGGGCATTTGCCTCAATCCTATCCTCCCAATTTCCTGGCCAATGTTTAAGGGCTTCCTGAACTATTTCTAACACGGTGCGGTTAGAGGCCAAAGAAGGCCCAAAATTGAAGGGTGAACAGATAAGTTTCAAGCATTCTATAGAATTCATTTCACTTGAATTCATTTCAGAATATAGGCGCGAACCAAGAAGAAGATATCCGCTCAATGGTTCTAAAACGTGTTGCCAAGGACGTGTCGATGTGCGATTGCGTACAGGTATCTTTTCGCCTTTCTCCAAATTGCGTATACAGTCAGGAACTATTCTATCCAGTCCCCAATCTCCACCACCAATAACATTACCCGCTCTTACGCTTGTGACTGCTTTTCGCGGATGCCGATTATTCAGTAAATTGCTTCTGAAAAATGATCTAAAATATGATAAGATTATTGTTTCTGCACAGGCTTTGCTTGCACTATATGGATCTATGCCACCCAATTCATCAGGCTCACGATATGAATGATACCATTCTCGGTTTTCATATACTTTGTCGGTAGTAATCATTATTGCAACGCAGTCTTTTTGTAATTCTCGTATTGATTCGAGGATATTCAAGGTGCCTACAAAATTTGTAAGCACAGTATCTAAAGGTTCCTTGAATGCTTTTCTCACAATTGGTTGGGCGGCAAGGTGAAATATGAAATCAGGCTTACAGTCAAATATTGCACGCCTTACACTATCATAATCTCTGATATCTCCTCGTATATCATTTGCGATTCTTTCACTCAACTCAGTGAGTGCAAAATGAGATGGTTTCGTTGGTGGATCAAGAGAAAAGCCAGTAATTTTCGCTTTGAGTTTTAGTAACCATTCCGCTATCCATGAACCTTTGAACCCGGTGTGGCCAGTTATAAATACTGATTTGTTTTCGTAAACGTTATTGAATTGCATTTTGTCTTCTTTCTCTTTGAGTGATAGGAATTTTGATTTTTGGGCTTGAGCATAATTTTAGCATAGGGGACTGATTAAAGCCAAGCAAAATTTTGGGAAAAATCAAAAAATAATTTCAGATATCCCGAATACGACCAAAGAAAACAATGTAATTCTAAACTGAGGCTAATAAACTTTTTTCTACCTCAAAATTTACTCCAAAGGGTAGTTGAAAATCCACATCCTTCTTAGCAAAAGATAGCGAAAAGTCAGTAATCGTAAATCCAACCAATTCTTTTGTTTCAGGAGCAAAGCGTAAGATTATATTCTCTCCATATTCAACATAGTCTGTATATTCAGGATGTCCTTTGGTTACATAGAGGACATCTGCTTCACAATCATAAAACATATTGAATATATTTGAGTTATTCAAAATAATTTCATTTTTCCATCTGTCAATGACTTTCCACACACCAAATACCTCATTGGTAGTAATTCATCTCTCAGTTTTTTTAATTCCTGCCTTTGGTATATTATGAGAAATTTTCTGAGTGCTGTCAAGCAAGAACTTCTAACTTTCTTATCATCTAATCCTTGCCTGACTTTAGAGCCGCAGAGAAGACATTCTCTTTACTGACACAGGTTGCTGGAAGGTCAGGAAGAGGGGATGTGCCTGGAAGGGTTGTCATCCAAACCTATAACCCCGGGCATTATGCCATCCAGACAGCCATTCGTCAGAATTACTCCCTATTCTTCCAAAAGGAGATGGAATATAGAAAGGAGCTGCTCTATCCACCATTCTCAAGGCTTTTATCCCTTATCCTGCGAGGAGAGGATGAAAAGAGGGTTGGAAAAGAAGCTGATAGGCTCTCCGAGGTGCTTTTAGCCAATAATAAAGAGGCCGTCCATATCTTATGCCCTGCACCATACTATATACCCAAATAAATCAGGTTTCCAAAAATTAAGAGTAAGCTAAGGATAAAAATCAAAAATAAAAAATCAAATATTTAGACACTGATAGACACAGATGAACACAGATAATTTTTACATTTTATCAGTGAAAATCAGTGT
>JAZDOR010000071.1:0-7407 GCA_043798435.1 bacterium | reverse complement strand
GCTATTACCTTTATGGAAGATTTCAATAACACGCACAGGCTGAGTAAGGTCATCTTGTTTGCCTTTGCATCCTAATCGGACAACTGTCCTCCCTTTGCACCGTGAGCTTTTTTATCATCACCAGTAGAGTTTATAAAGTTTCTGATCTACAATTTTATAACTTTATAAACTTTTTACTTTATAACTTTTTAAGATGAAGTTTAGCTGCCTTGTGTTGGTCATTAAGCCATAAGGCCCAAAGCATTTTAGGCAGGGCAGGAAGGAGTGTTCCATCCATAGCCACAAGAGCCTGTTGAAGGTTTTTAAGTTTGGGGTCTTTTTCTAAAGGGATAGCCTTCTTAGCCAGTTCTTTAATCAAGGGGGCAACGAGGTCAGCATCAAAAACACTGCTTGCCTCAGAAAGGAAGCCTTGTGCTTGTGCTTTTAACACCAAGCATCTTCTTAACCTTCTCAAGGTGAGAAACTTGTTGAATTCCACGAAGACTACTTAGGATAGGATTAAAGAAGTAGAATAAAATAAGGGAAATATATTGGTTAAGGTGGAGCTCTCTGTTATGGTGGTCACGAACCAGATGAAAGCGTTCAAGCAGAGGAATAAACTTATGAATAAGCTTAAGAGCGCTACCGGTTTTTTCTTTAATGGGGTCTTTCTTTGGACGCCCTTTCTTTACTAATGAAATTTTAAGAATAGGAATTGTTGTCATCCTATTCTATATATCTGCTATTTTATTCCTTTTCCTTTAACAAAATAATATAAGTAAAAATCATTCCGAACAGTATTGTAACTGTCCCCTATTATTTATCTTTTTCTCTGTAAGCTCTGCGTCTCTGCGGTGCATCTTATTCTATGCCATAGAGTCCCCATTTCTTATCCACCAGCTTCTTTATCTCAGGAGACATCCGTATCTCATCTGGCCAGGGTCTTGTTCTTCCTTCCCCTTCATCCTTTCTGGTGGCATCTATTCCGACCTTTGTGCCGTAGTAAGGGGTGTTGCTGGCATGGTCCAAGACATCTAATGGACCCTCAGAGAAGATAATATCGTTCTTTGGGTCAATATTATTGAAGACCTTCCAGGCAACCTCTGAGAGATTCTGGATGCAAACATCGCTGTCAACAACAATAATTATCTTGGTGAACATCATCTGTCCCATACCCCAGAGGGAATGAATCACCTTCTTTGCCTGCCCAGGATACTCCTTTTTGATGGAAACAATGGCACAGTTGTGAAAGACGCCTTCTATGGGCAGGTTAATATCAGTTATCTCTGGAAGTTGAAACTTCAATAGTGGCAGAAAGATTCTCTCTGTAGCTTTTCCAAGGAAGCAGTCCTCCATTGGTGGCTTTCCGACAATTGTGGCTGGATAAATGGCGTCTTTTCTGTGGGTGATGCAGGTGATGTGAAAGACTGGATATAGGTCTTTCGGTGAATAAAAGCCAGTGTGGTCTCCAAAGGGGCCCTCCTCTCTCAGCTCTTCAGGCTCTACATACCCTTCTAAGACTATCTCAGAATGGGCTGGAACCTCTAAGTCTATGGTCGCACACCTGACTAACTCTACTGGCTCCTTCCTCAAGAATCCCGCAAAGAGCATTTCATCTATACCATCTGGCAGAGGGGCTGTGGAGGCATAAATGGTAGCCGGGTCCCCTCCTAAGGCTACAGCGACTTCCATCCTCTTATTCAATTCACAGTATCTTCTATAGTGCTTTGCCCCGCCTTTATGGATATGCCAGTGCATTCCGCAGGTTGTCCCATCATAGACCTGCATCCTATACATACCCACATTCCTTCTGCCTGTCTCTGGGTCAGCCGTGAAGACCATCGGCAGGGTAATGAACCTGCCGCCGTCCCCTGGCCAGCATTTTAAGATGGGAAACTCAAGGATATTTGGCTCTTTGCAAGTCCCATTTTTCACTATTCTGTATTCTGTATTCTGTATTCTGTATTCTGTCTTAACTATCACTTCCTGGCAAGGGCCATTCTTTATCTTCTTTGGAATAAACTGGCTCATCTGGTGAAGCTTTGGCAGGAGCAAAATCTTCTCTAACAATCCCTTTGGAGGCTCAAAAGCCAAAAGCTCAACGATTCTTTCTGTAATCTCCTGGATATTGCCCAAAGCCAACTCTATCCTTGCAAGAGAGCCAAAGGCATTTATCAGAACAGGAAAGCTATATCCCCTGACATTCTCAAAGAGCAAGGCAGGACCACCCTTCTTTACCACCCTATCTGCAATCTCTGTAATCTCTAATTCAGAGTCCACAGGCTCCTTTACCCTTCGCAAGAAGCCCTTCTCCTCAAGTGCCTTTATAAAACCGCGTAAGTCTTTGTATACCATTACACAATCCCCACTATACCCAATGAAAACTGGCTTAAAGAAAAGTAACTATTTACCGAGAGTGAAGTAGAAGACAATTGTTCACCTTTAGGACTCGCTGAGGACGCAGAGAATTTACAAAATTTTTAAGTTTTTATTTCTCTGTGCTCTCTGCGAGCTCTGCGGTTAATCTCTTCTTCTTCAGATGAGTAAAGTGTTACATATTTTATAGAAATTAGCCTTTGGTTGCAATAAATATAGAGCAGGCACCAAAGAAAACAGGAATAGCTATCATTTCAGAAAACCCTTTCTCCAGAAAGAGAGTTTTTAACTCCTCTGTGCTGGGCATATATAGCTCATAAGATTGATGGAGATAGGCATATTCTCGGGTTTTGCCACAGAAGATACAGGCTATGGCGGGAATAACCCTTTGAAGATAGAGATTATGAAGCCAATGTAAAAGCAAAGATTCAGGGGAGGATACCTCTAAGATGACTATCTTTCCCTTAGGCTTTAATACCCTCCTTGCCTCATCAAAAAATATAGGAATTTGGAGATGCCTCAAGGAAAAGCCTATGGTTATTCCATCAAAAGAGTTAGAGGCAAAAGGAAGGTGATGGGCATCTGCCATTGATAATTGATTTTGAATTTAGCTATCTTGAGCATCTTCTTCTCAAAGTCAATGCCAAAAGCCTTAAGACCCGCCCTTTCTAATTCAATGCAGAAATCACCTGTTCCACACCCTACATCTAATACCCTTCCTCCTTTAGGAAAACCCGCATTTTTGATAGCAAGCCTCCGCCACTTTTTATGTTGGCCAAGGCTTATAAGCTCATTCATCCTGTCATAACAAGGGGATATATCAGAAAATAAACCTTCCACAAAATCTTTGTCTGCCACAGAAGAAGTCTATCAGCAAAAAGAGTTTTTGACAAGTCTAATCTCCATTAAGCATAATTTGAAAATATGATTAAGAGAAAGTAAACAGTTTACACAATCCCTTTAATATCAAGTAATTTAAGAGAAAGTAAACAGTTTACACAATCCCTTTAAAAGAGAAAGTAAAAGAGAAAGTAAATAAAAGAGAAAGTAAACAGTTTACACAATCCCTTTAATATCAAGCAGTTACAGATAAAATACTTCCTTTGCAAAGAAAGAGAAAGAAAGAGAAAGTAAACAGTTTACACAATCCCTTAAAAAGAGAAAGTAAACAGTTTACACAAAAGAGAAAGTAAACAGTTTACACAATCCCTTTTAAAGGAAATAGGGGACAGATACCTATTAAAAGCCTAACCAATCACTGAAACTGACGGTGTTTCACGCTACAGCTTAGCTCTATCGTTAGGGAAGAGCAGGGTGATATATACATGAGACCAAAATTATACATGGAAACTACTATTCCAAGCTATCTTACCGCACTGCCAAGTAGGGACCTAATAGTCGCTGGACATCAACAGATTACTTGGGATTGGTGGCAGAAACGAAAGGCGAACTTTGATATCTACATCTCTCAATTTGTACTTAATGAAGCTAATGCTGGTAATACAGAAGCAGCCAAAAAGCGATTAAATGTGCTTGATGAGTTTGAACTGCTCGATATCAACGAAAATGTAACAAATTTGGTATCTGTCATTCTGGAATCAGGCATCATCCCCATAAAAGCAGCTACAAGATGCAGCACATATTGCCGTTGCCACAGTGCATCGTATGCAGTTCCTAATGACCTGGAACTGCACCCATATTGCTAATGCGGAAATCACAGAAACGGTAAGGAAAGTTTGTGCAGAACATGGATTTGTCTGTCCTGTCATCTGCACACCCGAAGAATTGATGGGAGAGTAAACTAATGTGGAAAGATCCTATAGTCAAAGAAGTGCGTAAGGCTCGTGAAGAACATGCAGCAAAGTTCAATTTTGACATCAAGTCTATTATTGAAGATGCTCGACAAAAACAAGCTATAGGCAAACACCAAGTAGTCTCGTTTGCAGTTATAAAGAAGAAAAAAGGACAATTGGTGTCAAACCTTGAAAGCAGAATTTAGTAAGAGATGACGGTAGAGCTTTTGTCTAATAGTGCTCTTACTCCATAGCTTTATCGGGGATGAATTAAAACCCTCTTCAAACAGTTTTATAAATCCCATCCTCAATTTTGCATTTTACATTTTGCATTTTACATTTACTTAACACCTTCCTCAAAAACTCGCCGGTATATGAGCCCATCCTTGCCAGATCCTCTGGTGTTCCTTCTGCCACTATTCTGCCCCCATCATCTCCACCTTCAGGGCCTAAGTCTATGATATAATCCGCTGTCTTGATGACATCAAGGTTATGCTCTATGACTAATATGGTATTCCCCATATCCCTTAGCCTGAAGAGGACATCCAATAGCTTTTGTATATCGGCAAAGTGCAAGCCTGTGGTTGGCTCATCTAAAAGGTATAGTGTAGCACCTGTTTGCTTCTTTGATAACTCGCCAGAGAGCTTAATCCTCTGTGCCTCTCCACCTGACAGGGTTGGTGCTGGCTGACCAAGCCTGATATAACCTAAGCCTACATCACAGAGAACCTGAAGTTTATTCTTTATTATTGGCAGCCGTGCAAAGAAAGGGAGTGCCTCAGAAGCAGTCATATCTAAGATATCAGCTATGTTCTTTCCCTTGTATTTCACCTGCAGTGTCTCATAGTTATACCTTCTGCCTTTACAGACCTCACAGGGGATATAGACATCTGGCAGAAAGAACATCTCTATCTTCTTCTCTCCATCACCTTCGCAGGCTTCACACCTACCACCTCTCACATTAAAGCTGAACCTGCCTGGTCTATAGCCCCTGACCCTTGACTCTGGTAGCTCAGAAAATAGCTCCCTTATCGGTGTGAACAAGCCTGTATATGTGGCTGGGTTAGACCTGGGAGTCCTGCCTATGGGTGCTTGAGTAATATTTATCACCTTATCTATGTATTCAATGCCTTCAATAGCCTTGTAATGACCAGGTTTTATAGAGGCATGGTGCAGGATTCCTGCCAACGCAGGGTGCAGTGTCTCAGAGATTAAGCTGCTTTTTCCAGAGCCTGAGACACCTGTTACGCAGGTAAATGTGCCCATGGGAATCTTGACATCTATCCCCTTGAGATTATTATGGCTGGCACCCTTTATCCGTAAGAACGCTTTAGAGTGTTTTCTCTCTTGCGGAATAGCAATCTCTAATGCTTTGGAAAGATACTTGCCTGTAAGGGAGGCTTCATTCTTCTCAATCTCAGAAGGTGTGCCTTCTGCCACAAGATACCCCCCATCTTTACCTGCACCAGGTCCTAAGTCTATCACCCAGTCAGCCTCTCTCATCATCTGTTCATCGTGCTCTACGACAATTACTGTATTCCCTAATTCCTGAAGCCCTTTTAGTGTTGAAATGAGTTTATGATTATCCCTCTGATGCAAGCCTATGGATGGCTCATCAAGGACATAGAGGACACCAACCAACCCTGAGCCTATCTGGGTAGCCAGCCTGATTCTTTGACCTTCTCCACCTGAGAGGGTTACGGCTGTCCTGTCTAAGGTAAGATATGCTACCCCAACATTTCCCAAAAAGGAGAGCCTTGCCTTTATCTCTTTGATAATCTGGCTGGCGATTATTTCTGCCGTGGCAGTTAATTTAAGGTTTTCAAAGAACTTAATCCCTGCATCAACTGAAAGTGCAGAAATATCAGCAATTGAGCTTCCGTTGATAAGGACAAACAGGCTCTCCTGCTTTAGCCTCTTTCCAGAGCAGACAGAGCAGGGAATATTTGACATATACCTCTCTACCTCGCCCCTGATATACTCTGACTTTGTCTGCCTGTATCTCCTCTGGAGGTTTGGAATTACACCCTCATAGTAGGCAGAATAGGAGTAATGAGAGTTAAATCCCTTATAGTCAAACCTCAGCTTCTCTTCTGAGCCGTGCAGAATCAGCCTCTGGATTTCAGGCTTTAACTTAGAAAAGGTCGTAGATAGCTTGAATCCATAATGAGCAGCCAATGCCTCAAGCTCTTGTCCCCTTCTTCCAAAGGGCTGACCAATGGGTTTTATAGCACCCTGCCAGATACTCAAATCTTTGTTAGGCATAATAAGGTCTGGATCAAGCTCAAGCTTTGAGCCCAGGCCATCACAAGATGGACAAGCACCATAAGGGGAGTTGAAGGAGAAGTCCCTTGGCAAAAGCTCATTGTATGAGATGCCGCAATCAGGGCAACAGGATTCTGAGGAGAAAAGAGACTCTTCTTTATCACAAACAGCAATCAACCTTCCCTTTGAAAGTGCCATAGCTGTCTCAACAGAGTCAGAGAGCCTTGGTCGGACTCCATCCTTCATCACTATCCTATCAACCACAACCTCCAAAGAGTGCAGTTTATTCTTATCAAGGGCTATCTTTTCAGAGAGGTCATGAATCTTTCCATCTATCCTTAGCCTGACAAACCCTTCTTTCTTGGCAAACTCTATTAGTTGGTGGTGCTCCCCTTTTTTTCCTGAGACTAAGGGTGAAAGGATAGTAATCTTTGTGCCTTCTATTTTTTCCATCAACTGGTCAATCACCTCTGCGGTTGACTGCTTAGTTATTCTCTTACCACACCTATAACAGTGTTGTTCTCCTATCCGGGCAAAGAGGAGCCTTAAATAATCGGATATTTCTGTTATGGTGCCGACAGTAGACCTTGGGTTCTTGCTTACTGACTTTTGCTCAATGGATATGGCTGGGGAGAGCCCCTCTATGTGGTCTATGTCAGGCTTCTCCATCTGACCAAGGAACTGCCGGGCATAGGCTGAAAGTGATTCAACATATCGTCTTTGTCCTTCAGCATAAATGGTGTCAAAAGCCAGAGAAGACTTTCCAGAGCCAGAGACCCCGGTAATGACGGTGAGCTTATTATGGGGAATCTCAAGGTTGATATTCTTGAGGTTATGCTCCCTTGCCCCTTTGATGATAATGCTCTTCATTTAACTATTTATAGACTATTTATTGAACAATTGCAAGAAAAAATCCGTTTTGCAGTAAAATAAAAACCGCAGATAGGCAGTATAATCATTTTTCAGTATTTTCTGGTTTCAATATTGAAATTGT
>JAZDOR010000046.1:0-8640 GCA_043798435.1 bacterium | reverse complement strand
TCACTGTTTTTTATAAAATTTTCACGATTATGTTGATAAAAGCGTGAAAAAGGTATATACTATAACTATGGCAAAAATATTATATGTTTTTAATACAATCAATCGCTTAAGAGAGCGGTATCATACTGCGTCTGTTGGTAAACAATCGCTTATAAAATTATTGAGTGAAACAGAGGTTGCTGAGCAGGTGTATAACTCTAATGCCATCGAGAACAGCACTCTTACCCTTGAAGAAACAGAGAAAATCCTTTTGCAAATAGATTTAGATAGATACATAACTGAAAGAGAAATTTTTGGAGCAAAAAACCTCGCGAGGGTAGTTTCTTATGTCGATACAAAAGCTAAAGAACAAGAGCTCACTCTTGAGATTATTCTATTACTGCACAAAATGCTTATAGCGAATATTCAGGATGATATTGCCGGAAGATTTCGCAAAGACGGTGAGTGGGTCAGGGTTGCGAACCATATATCACCAGACCCAAAAGAAGTAGTAGGAAGATTGGGAAAAATGCTTGCCGCGTATAACGCAAACACCTATGAAAATATTATAAAACGCATTGCATTGTTACATCTTACTTTTGAACACATTCACCCATTTATTGATGGTAATGGCCGTATCGGAAGAGTAATAAACAATTATTTACTTATACGAGAAGGTTTTGTGCCGGTGAATATTAAATTCATTGATAGAAAAATGTATTACGAGGCATTTAAGGAGTTTGGTGAAAAAGGAACTACAAAAATTATGAAGGAAATAGTCGGCAAGTCGCTCACGAATAGTTATCATAAGAGGCTTGCGTATCTGGAAGGCGCACACATCATGACGCTTGCTGAATATGCAAAAAAGCATAAAGTATCACACTCTAATTTGATAAATAAAGCAAATCGCCAAACTATAGAAGCTTTTCTTGAAAAAGGCGTTTGGAAGATTGGCGTCCGTCAGTAAAGGAGGAAACAATGGGCTATTGGGGATATTATGAACATTATGAGCGAACAACACCAAAGGCTGTAAAGGATGGGCTCAAGGCACGGAAGAAGGTTGGTGAGATAGGTGAGACCTGGTGGGCAAAGCGGTTTTTAGATGTATTGGGTAAATTCGGCTGGTCAGAGAGGCTGGCGCGTGGCAGAAGATATGCCAGGGCTGGTCAGGTGATAGACTATAAAATAGAGTATGGAATTATCACCTCAAAGGTTCAAGGTTCAAGACCAAAACCTTACTCAATAAAAATAGAGGTAAAGACACTTTCAGATAAGCAATGGGGCAAAGTAATTAAGGCTATGTCCTCTCAGGCACGCTTTGTTGCCAGGCTCCTCTCTGGAGGGATGCCACAAGATATTGAGGATGTATTCAAGGAGACAGCCATCCCTTTATTCCCTGAATCTGAAAAGGATTTCAAGGCAGACTGTTCCTGCCCTGACTGGGCAAATCCTTGCAAGCACATTGCCGCAGTCTATTACATTGTTGCAGAAGCCTTTGACCGCGACCCATTTCTCATATTTCATTTAAGGGGCAAAAAGAGGAATGATCTATTGTCTGAATTACATAAAGAGATAGGTGTTGTTCCCGGTGTTAGGTTAGAGGAGATTGTCCAGGAAGAGATAGCTGAACCCTTATCTGATGACCCGGCAGTCTTCTGGAGGATGAGCAAGGAGATAAGCCTTCCTCCTTCCTTGGACACGCCACCATTAAATGCTGCCATTCTTCATCGCCTTGGTGTGCCTCAGTTCTGGATGGGCACAGAGAAGGATTTCTATCAAACAATGGAGAAGGCATACAAAAATATAAGCGATTCTGCAGTAAAAATTGCCTATTCCTCATTAGAGAGGGTAAAATGGTAATTATTTGTAAAAGGAGAAACACGAAAGCCCGAAAGGGAGAAATCCCGAAAAGGAAAAAAGTGAATTGAATTATAAAGTTAAGAATATCATCCTTTAATTTTTCGTGTTTTCGTTCTTTCTCCCGTTTCGTGATTATATTTTATTTCTCCAAAGGACAAATTTTACTTCAGATGAGTAAAGTGTTACGTAAAATGAAAGGATTATTGTCTGTTCAAGGAATAAAGTGTGGAGGGATGCACTGTGGGATAAAAAAGAAGAATAAGGACATTGCCCTTATTTATTCAGAAACACCTTGCGAGTGGGCAGGTGTCTTTACTCTAAACAGGGTAAAGGCGGCAAATATTATAGTCAACAGGAAAAGACTGCAAGGTACGGTTCAGGCTGTGGTTATAAACGCAGGGATTGCAAATTCAGGCACAGGGGAAAGGGGGATTTTAGATGCCAAAAGGATGTGCCAGATTACAGCATTAGCACTCAATATTCCAGAATCTTCTGTTCTCTGTGCTTCAACTGGAAGGATTGGAGAGCTACTTCCTATGGAAAGGATTGGAATCGGAATAAAGAGATTGGCAAAGAAGATTGATAAAGGGACAAGCCATGATGCAGCCTCAGCCATTATGACTACAGATACGAAGCTAAAGGAGGCTGAGATAGACTTAGGGGATTGCAAAATTGCAGGGATAGCTAAGGGTGCGGGAATGATTGCCCCAAATATGGCGACGATGCTCAGTTTTATGGTTACCGATGCTCAGATTGAAAGGGATACCCTGAGGTCTATATTGAAAGATGTAGTTAGCCAGACATTCAATAGAATAACTATAGACGGCGACACATCTACCAATGATATGGTGGTTCTTTTAGCCAATGGATTGGCTGGTCCTCCTGATTTAGCTAAGTTCAAAGATGGGCTGTTTTCTGTCTGTGCTTCTCTTGCCAGAAAGATAGTGGAAGATGCAGAGGGAGGAACAAAGGTTGTGTGGGTTGTTGTTTCGGGTGCAAAAAGCATTAAAATGGCGGAGAAGGTTGCCAGTGCCGTAGCCAATTCAAATTTAACAAAGTCTGCTCTTTATGGAGAAAACCCTCCTGCGGGAAGAATCTTGTGTGCCTGCGGCTATTCAGGGGCAAGGATCAATCCAAAGAAGATAGATATATGGCTCAACCAATTCCTTGTGGTCAAAGATGGAGCTGTTATAAAGTTTTCTGAAAGCAGGGTGAAAAGCTCTTTGGCTTCTCATGAGATAGAGATAAAGATAGACTTGCGAGGAGGAAAGGAGTCAGTAGTCTTTCTCACTTCAGACCTATCCCCAGAATATGTGAGGATTAACGCTGAATGAGTCCACAGATTATACCCAATGAGCAGAAGACCCCTTGTTGGCATGGCAATCTCCCTGATTCTTGGGATATTGATAAGGGTTCCTGATGCTTTCTTAATTCTCCTTTTAGTCTGGCTACTCCTTCTCCTTTTTAGAAAAAACCTTATCCTCTATCTCTGCTTTATCGCCATAGGCTCTCTTTTGGTAGAGTTTCACTCCTATAGGCAGCCAAATCACATCCAATCTTTTTGTAAGAAAAAGGGGGAACTTACAGGCACAATCTCATCCTACCCGACCATTTATCCAGATAGGTGTTGCTTTGTCATATCTTCCGAGAGGTTTGATAACTATAAGGTTTCTGGTCTTGTGTCAGTCTCTCTGCCTACTGGTAACTACTCTTATGCCGAGAGGATAAGATTAAATGGTGTGAAAATAGGTGGTTTTAGAAAAGGCTATGACAAGGTAGGCCATATCTTTGTCTGGAATAGGGACCAGATAGAGAGGCTTGGAAAAGACAAGGGAAACCCGCTTCTCTTCCTTGCCTACAAGATACGAGAAAGGGCAGAATTTATTATCAAAGAGACCACCTCCCAGCCATATTCCTCTTTTCTCACAGGCGTTGTTCTCGGAGATAAATCAGGGATACCAGAAGAGCTAAAGGATGCCTTTATTGAGACTGGAACCATTCATATCCTTGTCGTCTCTGGTCTGAACCTCGGCATATTAGCCTGGTTTTTCTACATCTGTTTTAAGGGGATGGGGTTTGGTAGGAAATCCTCCTCTCTTATCATCATTTTCCTTCTCTTTCTATTTACCTTAATAACAGGGGCAAGCTCTTCAGTCCTGCGTGCCTTTGTTATGACAACTGTGTATCTGCTCTCATACATCTTAGATAGGGATACAGACCCAATAAATATCCTGTCTCTGTCTGCAGTTGTCCTTCTCTTCATCAACCCATTTTCTCTGTTTGATGTAGGCTTCCAGCTCTCCTTTGCTGCTTGTTTTTCTATCATACTTATTATCAAAAGATTGCTCTTTATAAAGGGATTTTTCTTGGATATGCTTTTTGTGAGCCTTGCTGCCTGGCTTGGAACCTCTCCCCTGATTCTCTTTCACTTTGGAAGGATAACTATATCTGGAATCTTAGTCAATATACTTATCGTCCCCCTGATCACTGTAATATTGCCTGGAGGGCTTATCCTTGTTCTTGTTGGATTTATCAATATGTGGATGGCAAAGGTTATTGGTCTAATCCTATTCTTTCCTACATGGCTCTTGCTCAAGATTGTTCTGATAGGAAAGATGCTTCCCCTATCTTGCATCATCCTTCCTCATCCAAGCATACCCTTGATTCTCTTTATTTACCTCTTTTGCTTTATGATTATAGTGGGTCTTTTAAGGAGAATAGCCTTGATAGGGTGCTTAGTCTTAGCAAATCTCATTATCTGGCACTATGCTTTGGTTAGACCAGTGTTTGAGATGACATTTTTAGATGGCAATAGTATAGTTATTCAGTCCCCAGACTGTAATATGGTTGTAGATGCAGGAAGCGAGCATTATGGAGAGGCTGGGCTTGTGCCATACCTCAGATATAAAGGGATAGGCAGGCTGAATCTCGTTGTGTTGACACACGCAGATATGAATCATATTGGTGGTATCATCCCCTTGATGCGTCAGATAAAGGTGGATAGGGTTGTTCTGCCAAAGGGGTTTATGGATACAGAGTTTATAGAGTCTGTCAAAGGCACTGAGATTCTTGAGGTTGAGGCAGGGGATAGGATAGGGTTTGGTAAGGCAAAGATAGAGATTCTCAGCCCAAGCCTAAGATTACGGGATGAAAATAACAACTCCATAGTGATGAGGATAGAACTTGGCGAATTCTCTGCTCTGCTTACAGGTGATATTAAGAAGGAGGCAGAGGCAAAGCTCTTGGGAGAAGATATTGAGTCAACCCTGCTTTATGCTCCAAACCATGGAGGAAAAACCTCGTATCTACCTTGTTTTATCAAGAAGATAAACCCTAAAATTATCATTGTTCAAGGCGGAAAGGATGAGGTCTATCAGAATGCTCTCTATACAAAAAAGCAGGGGGCTATCACCATTAAGATAAATGAAAAGGGGTATAAGGTAGAAAGCTCCAGAAAGAAGTGAGATATACCCAATGAAAATTTGATGTATAGCCTGAACAGTTACCTATCCCTCTATCTCCAGCCTGGCTAATTCCTCAAACATTATGTCTGCACTAAGGATACCGACAATCTCCTCTGAACTATTGCGGATAGGCGTAGAGACGGTGATGCAGAGCCTTTTGGTAAACTTGGAGGTATAGAAATCCGAGCAGTATGTCTTTCCATCAGACAGAGGCTGAATGAACCAGTCTCTATCTGCAAAGCTCTCTTCCTCTTTCAAGCCTTCATACTTGGCTATATCCTGAGGATGGGTGATATTCTTGGTTGTCTTTATTCCCTGAAGGTCAGTGATATAAATAAACTGGATGAATGGGTTTTTATTAATAAACCTTTTGAGATTTTCTTCCTGGCTATTAACTTCTCCAAAGCGGATAGACTCTTTTTCTACCAACCTTTCAATCAATTCCTTTGCTTCAGAGTATGCCCTCTTCTTTAGTAGGTCAAAGTCGGACTCAAAGAGGTTTGGCAGGTGCTTCCTTGCCTCCCTCAATATCTCCTCATCAGAAATAGTGGTTGTCCTTTCATTCTTATACTCCTCATCTATCCACTTCTGGATATGAACTATCCCAGGATGCCTCTTGTCAATCCTCCTGCCTCCTTCTAATCTGAGATAGGAGTTTATCCAATAGGATATTCCGCTCAAGCCTGATTTATCGGTAATGGCTACCTTTGGCGGTCTATTTAATAGCCTCTGGGTGTCAAAGATGTTGTATATCTCCTCATCTTTGCTTATTCCATCGGCGTGTATGCCTGCCTTGGTCACATTGAATTCAGATCCAACAAATGGATATATTGGCGGAATATGGAAGCCTATCTCCTTTTCAAAGTATTCGGCAATCTCCGTGATGACCGTTGTCTCCATGCCTGATGGAGAGCCAACAAGAGAGATATATTCAATCACTAATGCTTCAAGTGGCGAGTTTCCTGTCCTCTCTCCAAAGCCTAAGAGGGTGCTGTTGGCAAAGGTTGCCCCATATAGCCAGGCTGTGACCGCATTGATGTGCACCTTATGAAAGTCATTGTGTCCGTGCCACTCAAGTTGAGATGAAGGAACACCTCCTTCATTAACCAAGCCCCAGATGAGCTTTGGAACGCTCCTTGGAAGAGTTGCAGAAGGATATGGAACACCAAGCCCCATTGTATCGCAAGCCCGTATCTTTACTGGAATCTTAGCCTGTAAAGACATTTCCATTAGTCTCTGGACAAAAGGGATGACAAACCCATAAAAGTCAGCCCGTGTAATATCCTCTAAGTGGCATCTCGGAATGATTCCAGCCTCTAAAGCAGATTCTACTATCTTTAGATAATCCGCCAACGCCTCGCTCCTTTTTTTACCAAGCTTCAAAAAGATATGATAGTCAGAGATAGAGGTCAATATTCCTGTCTCAGAAAGCCCCATCTCTTTCACTAACTTAAAGTCTTGTTTATTCGCCCTGATCCAGCCAGTTATCTGAGGGTATTCAAAGCCTAAATTCTTGCACATCTCCACAGCCTCTTTATCCTTTTCGCTATACAGAAAGAACTCAGACTGACGGATGATGCCAGCTGTGCCACTCAATCTATGGAGGAGGGTGTATATATCCGCTATCTGTTTTGGGGTGTATGGTGGTCTTGCCTGCTGTCCATCCCTGAAGGTTGTGTCTGTGATGAGAATTTCATCAGGTGTAGAGATGGGAACCTCCTTTCCATCAAAAAGGAGCTTTGGCACCTCTATATATGGAAACTGTTCCCTGAAGAGCATAGGCTCTTTCACATCGGAAAGTAAATACTCAAGCGATTTTTTCTGCATTAAAAGTTTCATAGATATATTTTACAATTCTTTACCCTAAACTTTCAATTGATTTTTAACTATATTCATAATCCCACTCAGACACTTACAATTATGTTTATAGAATAACCGCGAATGAACGCAAAGTAAGGAAGGAATTTAGTAACTATTTACCCAAGTGAAGTAAAAGGGAATTATTCACCGCAGAGAACTTTAGAGTTCGCTGAGATAATTATGGATAAGGTTAAATTCAAAGTAGATATTTTATTTCTCTGTGCTCTCTGCGCCCCTAAAGGTTAATCTTTTCTTCAGATGAGTAAAGTGTTACGGAATTTATTAGTGTTAATTCGCGTTAATTAGCGGTTAAAGTATATTCACGGTTATGTTATAAAACAATCATTTTCATCTGTCGGAGTAGTAATAATTGACAGAAGAAGAGGGTTGGGTTATAATTGGGGCGTGAAGAAGAAGAGACGAGCCGCTAAAGAGAAAGGGTTCAATCTGCTATCATTTTTTTCAAAAGAGGTTTTTATTGTTGCTGGACTTTTGCTTTTGGCTCTGATTCTAAGGCTAATCTATCTTTCCCACCTGAAGGTGAATGACCCAAATTTCTATCAACCTCCTTCTGGCACAGATATGCTCACCTACCATAACTATGCCCAGCAGATATTGAATGGAACATTTGGCAAAGAGCCTTATTATTATGGACCTTTATATTCCTACTTTCTTGCCTTAGTCTATAAGATATTTGGTGTTGACCCATACATAGCCAGTCTAATTCAGATGATGCTTGGTGTTGCCACATCCCTTCTCATTTACTTCATTGCCAAGAAGGTGTTTAATAAGACAGTCGCTTTTATCTCTATCTCTATCTCTATCTCTATCTTCTACGGTATGTTCTATATCTATGAGGGTGTCTTGCTTATGGAATCCCTGGTAACATTCCTGAATACCCTCTCTATCTTCCTTCTCCTCAGAATTGAAAACAACCCATCTTACAAAAACATAGCTTTTGCTGGAATTGCCATTGGTCTGTCTGCCCTTGCTCGTGCAAATATCTTACTCTTTGTCCCCTTTATCCTAATCTGGATATTCTTTAACTCAAAACTCATAACTCATAACTCAAAACTATTAAGATTTGCTTTCCTTTGTTTAGTCATCCTTCTCACTATTTCTCCTGCAACCATCAGAAACTACCTTGTCTCTGGCAGGTTTATCCTCATCTCAACAAATGGCCCGATTAGCTTCTGGACCGGAAATCATCCAGGGGCACCAGGAGAATATGTTAATGCCACTCCAAAACCCAATGTTGGCTACATAGAGGATACCTTAAGTTTTATCCGAAAAGACCCCAAAGGATACCTGAACTTGCAGAAGAAAAAGTTTCTTTTTTTCTGGTCTGAATATGAGATTGTGAATAATGTAAACCACGAACTCCAAAAATCATACTCCTTCCTTTTCAAATTTCCCCATCTATCCTTTGGTCCAGTAGCCCTGTTGGCATTAGTAGGCATAGCTCTCTCTTTAAGGA
>JAZDOR010000044.1:0-14617 GCA_043798435.1 bacterium | reverse complement strand
TGGAGGATTTAGAGTAATTGTGCTTTACAATTTTAATGTAGGCATATACAGGTTGGAGCTTTTAGCAGAAGATGAGATAGAACTTTCTCCTTATTCAGGCTCAACCTTTCGTGGTGGATTTGGTTATGCCTTCAAAAGGATTGTCTGCTTTGATAAAGACAAGGTTTGCCAGACTTGCCTCTTAAAAGAGAAATGTGCCTATGCCTATGTCTTTGAGACCTCACCCCCAAAGGATTCAGCATACCTGAAGAAGCTATCTGAGATTCCAAGGCCATTTGTCATTGAGCCACCTTCAGAAAATGTTTATAAGAAAGGAGAGAAGATAGGGCTTGGGCTTATTCTAATCGGCAAGGCTATAGATTACCTTCCATATTTTGTCGTCTCTTTCAAGGAGCTTGGCAAAATGGGTCTTGGAAGGAAAAAGGCAAGGTTTCTCCTGAATAGAGTAAAGGCAGGAGAAGAGGAGATATACAGCTCACAAGACGAGATATTAAAACCTGGTGGAAGGCTCAACATCTCTGAAATCCTGAAAGAGGCAAATGGCCTCAACCCAGAGAAACTCACCCTAAACTTCCTCACTCCAACCAGAATGAAGCTGAACAAGTGGTATGTATCTGTGCCAGAGTTTCCTGTGCTTATCAGGAGCTTGCTCAGCCGGATTTCATCCTTAGCCTATTTTTATTGTGACGAGAAATTGAATGTAGATTACAAGCAAATGATAGAGGATGCAAAAAAGGTTGAGATACAAGAGAGGCATATCGGCTGGTTTGACTGGGAAAGATATTCAACCAGACAGCAAGCCTCTATGAAACTGGGTGGAATTGTTGGCAGGGTTACCTACACAGGCAACCTGAACCAATTTCTGCCATTGATTGCTTTGGGTAGATATGTCCATGTAGGAAAAGGTGCGACTTTTGGTCTGGGGAGGTATGAAATCCTAAAAGATTGAATCTTGCTCCAAAATATGTTATACTAAAATAAAGTAAAATTTTAGGGGGGTGTATTACAATGTCATTGGTAAGGGTATCTACAAAGGGACAGATTGTTATTCCAAAGAAGATAAGGGAATCGCTTGGCATAAAGCCAAATGGGTGTGCATACTTAGAGAGGGTGAAAGATTATGCTGTCATAAGACCAATTCCTGATCCGGTAAAAGGACTTCGTGGGACATTGAAAGATGCCCCATCTATGACCAAAGCCTTGGTAGAAGAGCATCGTCTGGAGGTAAAAAGGGATGAAAACCTATCTCCTTGATTCTTATGCCATTCTCGCTTGGCTACAGGATGAGGAAGGGGCAGATAAGGTGGAGGCTCTCTTAGAAGGTGCTCAAAAGAAGAAAGTGACTATTTTGGCAAATATTATAAACATAGGTGAGGTTTACTACAGGATTGCCAAGACCAAGACAGAAGAGAAGGCTGAAGAGATAATGGAAAAGATAAGGATGTTGCCGATAAAGATAGTTTCCTGCAAGGATGAATTGGTCTATAAGGCTGCACGGATAAAGGCAAAATATCCAGTGGCCTATGCGGATGCCTTTGCTATTGCTACAGCTATTGATAATCAGGCTGTGATTATAAGCGGCGATCCAGAACTTGCCTCAGTAAAAAAGATTGTAAAGGTTGAATGGGTTTAAGGAGTAAGTAGCTTGAATAACAAAGAATAGCAAATCGTGATTCTGGCGGGGTTAGTGCATGATGTGGAGAAGTTTGAAATATCAAAGGAGCAATAATAAAAGTGGAGATAACTCGGTCTAAAAATAATGTTCCTATCCGCTTTTTTAACAAAGCGAAAGAAACAGATAGAAAGGAGGAAGAGATTATGGCCACAAAAACAATTGAGCAGGTGATTCAGATCGCACCAACCCTCTTGGATATCCCCTTTGGTCGGGTATGGTCAAGCTACGACCAGGAGGCAGATGTGTTATATGTCAACTTTAAGAAACCAGCCTATGCGGATGATAGTGAACTTACCGAGGATGATACCATTGTCAGGTATGAAAAGGGTGAGGCAATTGGTTTTACTTTTCTTCATGCCAGCAAACGGTTTAAGAAACCTCAAAGGATTTAGCCATAATTGCTGATTGCTGGTAAAATAGACAGGGCATTGAAGCTATAGTTTTGTGAATTTTAATGATCTAAAATCCCTTGAAAACACAGGTGGTTAGAATTATTGCAATGTTAAGGTTAAACCATAAGTTGCCAAAAAAGATAAACGCGAAATCCTGAAATTTAGAAAACCCGAAAGAGTAAAAGAATTTCTGGGTTTCGTCCTTTCGGGCTTTCGTGATTCTATTGAATAAATTGGCGAAACTCCAGATGATGTAGGGAAGCAAAATAATGATTGAGATTTTATGATTTAAGTGCTGTAGTTAAACCGAATTAAAGATGGAGGGTGAAATGAGTAAGCAGGAATATCAAACCGTGATTCTGGCGGGGTTGCTGCATGATGTGGGGAAGTAGCTATGGAGCAAAGAGCTTTGAGCAAGGAGAAGAAATGAATAACGAACTTGTGCCTGAAATTCATGATATTTTGAAAGCTTGACATATTACTGAAGTTGAAGATATATTGCAAAAGGGGTTGAAGGAGGAAAGATAATGAATGTAAATGAACTGAAAGGTTTAATTGATCACGGAGAGGGAGAAACGGTTGATTTTAAGATAGGAGTTGAAGCCCTTAAGTCTCAGAATTTAGCAAAGGCAATGGTCTGCTTCACCAACACTAAGGGAGGAAAGATTATCGTTGGCGTTGAGGATAAAACAAAGGAGATTGTGGGGGTAAAGGATTTTAGAAGATTAGAGGAGATAGTCAGGCATGTAAGCATGAATAACTGCCAACCGCCAGTAAGTTTTGAGATTGAACAGATAGAAATAGAGGATAAAATGGTGGTAATTATTCATATCCCCAAAAGTAGGAAGTTGCACCAGGCAAACAGGATTTACTATATCAGGCGAGGGACAGGATGTCGTGACGCCTCTCCGGATGAACTTACCCAAATTCTGTATGATCGGGGAAAGTTTGCGTATGATAGAAGCTATGTTCCAGGGGCAAGCTATGAAGACCTGAATGAAGAAAAGATTAAAGAATACATCTCAATCAGAAGAAGCTCCCCTCGGATGATGCTCAATAACCGTAATCCAAAGGAATTTTTGGCTGGGATAGGCCTGATTGATCGGGATACCTTTCAGCCTACCGTGGCTGCGATTCTACTATTTGGGAAATACCCACCCAGATTTTTGCCTCAGGTCTGTATCAATGCCTTCAAGTTTAAGGGTAAGAGTAGAGATGAGGGGGAGATTCATGATCGGCTTCCAGTCGAGGGAACGGTAGAGGATATGATCAATCAGGCAACAGAGTTTATCAAAAGGGGTATGAGAACAATGGGGAGGGTCAGTGGTAATTATCGTGAAGATATTTACGAATATCCTGAGAGGGCTCTTAGAGAGGTGATTACTAATGCTGTTGCTCACCGAGATTATAGTAGCAACCAGAAGATTATGCTCAGGGTCTTTAATGATAGGTTAGAGGTTGAGAACCCGGGTGGATTGATAGGTGGACTGACCATGGGGGGGTTGATAACTAAGCCGATGGCTTATCCTCGCAATCCATTCCTTATGGGTGTAATGACAGAATTAAAGTTGACAGGGGAGGCTGGAAGTGGGATAGGACTTATCTTCAGATCGATGCGTGAAAACGGTTCTCGTGATCCTATCTTTGAGGCAGACGAACTCAGATTTATGGTCACCCTACCTTCAAGGTTAGTCTCCCCAAGCGAGGAGGAAGATGGAACAGAATAAGCTCTTTGATGGATTTATTGCGGCAATGGTGCATGATATAGGGAAGATCATTCTTGACAAGGATGGCCGATGGGGTCAACATGAGTTAATAAACCCCAAGAATAACCCTTTTCTTATAGATACCGAGATAGACTTCAAAAAACTCCTTGGAGAAGATATATTTGATATAGCCATAAAACATGGGGATCCACCAGAGATATCTGCCCCTAATTTACAAGAGGCTAAGGTGATTTTGAAGGAGAAGATGGATAAAAACGAGACGAACCTTGAGGAGATTGCCCTAATGATGGCAGATAGGCTTCAGAAGGCAATGTATCTGGCAAGAAAACCAACAGACCCAAATTTATCCAAAACAATGAACAATCCAAGATACATCCCTTACTATGGACATGATGAACAATGGGAGATGGGACGCTCGGAAGCAGAGGTAAGAAGGATAGCTAATGAACTCTCCGACCCAGACGGGACCACTGTTCTTGATCGGGTTATGAAGATACAAAGCAATCTCTTGCGGTTTCCCCATACCACCTATATTCCCCACATCTCTCTGGCTATTCATCACCGATTTACAGCCCTGCTCTTTTATTTTATCTATCCTCAATTGTGTAATCTACCGTCGCCTTTAGACCTAAAGGAAGTTACCCTCTCCACAATCCAGATCAGTCCAGACCCACTCAGTCTTCTCTATCGGATGAAGGATGTAAGGATATTCAAGAAGGCAGTAGAAAGACTAAGAGACTATCTCTTCAAAAAGGTCTTTGTAAATGAGAAGATAGTAGGCATGAAACCAACCAACAACCCCTTTGAGTTCTTTCAAGGTGATAGCTTAGTTCTGGTCTATAATGCTCCTAAAAAAATTACCTCTGCCTCTGAGTTCTTTCAAAGCGATAGCTTAGTTCTGGTCTATAATGCTCCTGAAAAAATTATCTCTGCCTCCAAAGAATTCGTAGATCAAGATAATGAGGTGCACTCCCTACGGATAGATCGAAAGGATTATATTATAAAAGAAGGGTGGGAGATCAAGAATAATAAGTTGAGTTTCTATGCTCGTCCTGAGAATGTAAATGTCATCCCTTCAACAAATACCATTCTCTCTGAGAGATTGCTCCAATTTCTTCAAACCTCTTCCTCTCGCTGTAATCGATGCAATATGCCGGTTGAGGAGTCTAAAGAAGATGAGAAAGGGGATATTCTTTGTCCAGACTGCTACAAATCAAGGCAGGAGATAAAAGAGAAAGGGATCGCCATTGAAAGAGTAGCCCAAAGGGATGGAGAAGAAGAGAGGATTGCCTTTATCTTCCTCACCTTTCCAGAGGATATAAAGACTCATGCCCGGGAGGTGGCAGAGAAGATAGTCAGGGAGTTTGAATATAGAAATGTAATCAACCCAGAGACTATCAAGCTCAATAAAAAAGGTCTTTTTGAGTTTTTGCAGGCAGTAACGGATATCAAGCTCTTTCAAGACAAAATAAAAAAGACTATGGAGTTGTTGACAAAAGAGAAAGATGCTGTCCATCAACTCTTTTCTTTTCCTACCTGTGCGGCATATCTGCTTCGTGAGGACATTTACTGGAGGTTCTTGAACTTTTTGCTCGTTGAGCGAAAAAAGATGCTTGCTCTTGATACATCTTTAAGGGTAATCTTATGTGGTTCCAAGTTTCCTTTCTGGAATCTGATGGATAAATTTACTGAATATACCCCAGAAGACATCTATTATGATGCTTCCTGGGGAGGAGGTGTAACCGTGTTTACTGCTGATGACATCAACTCAATCAATAGCTTGGCGACAAAAGCAAGGACGGGTGATGTGACCAATGCCCAGTTATCGGCCTTAATCCAGACAGCCTTAAAGACCAACTTTGGGGAGCTTCTGCTTGAGATTGAGGCTCGTAAAATGGAGCGTAAGTTAGGAGATCCTAAGAGGGATGATAGTATCCAGTTTGCTGGAAAACTGAAGGACGCCCTGGAGAGGTTGGGGGCAAAGGGTGATACCCTTGAAGATCAGGGGAAAAGAGCCGTTTTCATCAAGTATATAAAGAAATTGAAGGGAGGTAGATAAGATGGGATTTGAAAGGTTAGAAGAAGTGGTTGAGATTGAGGTTGAATATACAGCCAAGAGCTGCTTGGCTATTGGGGCTGGCAGGGAGATAAGTTTTGAGGCTACTGAGTCTCCAGTTATTAAGATTGGTAATCAGCCAGTCATCCCTGGTTCTACCTTAAAAGGGGTAGTTCGTAGCACCTTGGAGTCACTTTTGGCTCAAGATAATGTTAAGGTCTGTGTTCCCAGCGCAACCATTCCTGGCTCAATCAGAAGGGATGAACATCAAGATTATGTCCGAGAGATTGGTCGACAGATGCCCTGCGGACTTGAAAACCCTTGCCCTGTCTGCCAGATATTTGGAACTACTGGACAAAGAGAAGGGCTTTCTGGTAAGGCCATCTTCTTAGATGCCCGGCCGATAAAAGAGGTAAAGGTAGAGTTGATAGAGAGAACCCATGTTGCCCTCACCAGGGATACCAAATCCCAGGCTGGTGGTAAGTTGATGAGCCTTCAGGCTGTAGATGCAGGAGCCAAATTTAAGGGGGTGATTCGTCTCATCAATCCCAGGGAATGGCAGGTCGGTGCAATCTTACAGGCATTAGAAACAGTGAAGATGTTAGGAATCGGCTCTAAAAAGACGGCTGGCTATGGTGAGATAGGGATTGAAATTCTCTCTTTAGGGGCAAAGGGGTTTAAGGACGGCAATTGGCAGAAACCCGAGGAAAAAAATCCACAGGATTATAAAGAGGCATTTATCCAGGCAATCCCAAACCTTTAATGGCCAAAAAGGAGAATTAACGATGAGTCTAATCAAAGGAAAGGTATGTAGTTTCTCCTGTCAGACAACCAGTCTCTTTCATACCTCCCGCCAACAGTATGCCACCTTAGTTAAGTGCGCCCCATTTATCCTTGGTTCTACCATTCGGGGGGCAATGCTGAAGGATATGATAGAGAGAGAAGGATGTCCTCATCTTGCCCAATTAGAGACAGAGAAGAATTCCTGCAAGATACGAAAGATTCATCTAAGCTGTGATAGGAAGTGTTCTGTTAAACCTTTCTTTCTTTCTCCTCCCCAGGCATTCTTCTCTTTTGGAGAGTTCGAACCCAAAGAAGAGAAGAAAGGGTTCTATTCTTCGTCAACTCGTATAGCCATCAACCGGTGCCATAATTCTGTCTCAGAAGGGGCTATGGAGAAGATAGAGGCCATTATTCCTGAAACACCTTTTCAATTTTCTCTCACCCTTTTTGGTGAATCTCTTGAGGTAAGTGAGGAGGCAAAGGCATCTATCAGGATGCTGGCAGATGGGACAGGTCTGGGAAGATTCAAGAGCATTGGCTATGGCCGGTTCAAGATAGTAGATGTGAAAGAGAAAGATTTTGGGGAGGTAGTTGAGGAGAAGACAAGAAAGATCAAGGAGATTGTTGAGGAAAAAAAGAGGGTACAACTTTTGCTTACCACCCCTCTGGTTTTAGGAGATGGAGAGAATGTCCATTATCCTATAAATGAAAGGGAAGTCTTGGGAAAAAAGATTGGTGAAGATATTAAAGAAGGTTTGAAGGGAATAATAGATGAACCATTATCTTTTCCTATTCAGGAAGTTGAGGCCTGCATTAGACCCGACTTTATCAGTCGCTTCTCTTACGAGTCAGGAAGGCGAGAGAATCGCCTGGTAGCCTGGAAAGATAGCAGGATTACCTTTTCTGTCAATAGGGTTGAGGAAAGGCAATTAGAACAATTGGCAGTAGCCTCTCTTTTGGGTATTGGAGACTGGAGAGAATGGGGCTTTGGAAGATTTGAGGTTGAAAGAAGCTGAAAAATCGGACCCCTTACGGAAAGGGGTGTTTTAGATCTTTGAAAATTGAATAAAATAGTCTAGACTATTAAAAGAATTATGCCATCGAGAGAATCCTTTGTAAATAAAGGGGTTAGGAAGATTAGAGTGATTGAATTTTAGATCAAAAAGGAGGAATTGGCTGATGAAAAAGACAGATTGTGAGGAGACTATGAAAATCGGGCTTGTAATGTCTTGTGGAATGGGGAGTTACAAGGCGAGCGGTTGAAAAGAGTGACCCAATGAAAAGGGGATTGCGACGCATGAAACGCCACATTTATCCCTACTCCTGCTGTTGTTGAAAAGAGTGACCCAATGAAAAGGGGATTGCGACTTTGACACCATTGAGGACAAAAAAGTAGAGTACTTCGTTGAAAAGAGTGACCCAATGAAAAGGGGATTGCGACAACTCTTATCACTTTTCCTCCTTTAACTTAACAAGTTGAAAAGAGTGACCCAATGAAAAGGGGATTGCGACCTAAAAGCCTTCTTTTGCCATTCAACGAAGGAGCGGTTGAAAAGAGTGACCCAATGAAAAGGGGATTGCGACTTTTTGAGCATTAAGCTCTTCCAAAGTCATCTCACCCAGTTGAAAAGAGTGACCCAATGAAAAGGGGATTGCGACTTCGCTAAAGGACCTGGCAATATCGTCACTGTTGCTGTCGTTGAAAAGAGTGACCCAATGAAAAGGGGATTGCGACGAAATTAATTCTCCTCCAGACCTATCTCCCAGAGCTGTTGAAAAGAGTGACCCAATGAAAAGGGGATTGCGACGTCAACATTGCGGTAGTTAATTCAGTGCCATTTCCATGTTGAAAAGAGTGACCCAATGAAAAGGGGATTGCGACTTGCTGGGTTTGCCCAATTGCAAGGTTGGCTGTTATGGGTTGAAAAGAGTGACCCAATGAAAAGGGGATTGCGACCTAACTGTTATTGAGCTTCTTAACCGTCCTGTTTGGTTGAAAAGAGTGACCCAATGAAAAGGGGATTGCGACTTCTTTTCTTAATTTTGTATCCTCACCACCACATATCGTTGAAAAGAGTGACCCAATGAAAAGGGGATTGCGACTTCAAGACAGGTTTTTTCTTCCATTACGCTTTCTCGTTGAAAAGAGTGACCCAATGAAAAGGGGATTGCGACTCTGTTTTTTGCAGTATGTTTCAAGATATAGCTTAAGTTGAAAAGAGTGACCCAATGAAAAGGGGATTGCGACTCCAATTGCCACGGCTGTTCCTTTATCAAACGTTCCGTTGAAAAGAGTGACCCAATGAAAAGGGGATTGCGACTTCCGATTCTGTCTCTGGCTTTGGTAGCTTAAACTGTTGAAAAGAGTGACCCAATGAAAAGGGGATTAGCCGGATAGTCATTAGTCACTGGTCAATAGTCATTAGGAAATAAAGAGAAAAGGAGACGGTTTATTTTTCTACTAATGACTAATGACTGATGACTGATGACAAATGACTAATCCGACCCAATGAAAAGGGGATTTAGTAAAGTTAAAAATTAGAAGTTAAAAATTAAAAATGGAAGAAGAAGGATAAAATGATCAAAACGATTAGAAGATTAGTTATGGCAGGTAGATATAGATTGACTAAACATGCCAGATTTTCATCTCAAAGTAGAAAGATCAGCGTTAATGATATAGAAGATGTATTTAGGGTGGGAAAGATAATTGAGAAACATATTGATGATTTTGGATATGAATGTTATCTCATTTATGGGGAGAGATTTAATGGGGATCATATTCATATAGGATGTAAAATAGTCGAGGACTATTTGCAAATCAATACAGTCTATTTTCCTTATGAGGAATTATGGGAAGATGACTGGCAAAGGAGGAAGATAAGATGAAATGTGGAATCTGTAATTATTCTGAGGTAAAAAAGACTACCACTACTGTTGACGAATGGGTAGGAGGTCAATTAGTTGCGGTGCGAGATGTTCCAGTAGAGAAATGTCCTCAATGTGGAGAAGAATACTACTCCCCTGGAGTCTTAAAGGCATTGGAAAAGATTGTTGCTCTTCAAGAAGAACCTATAGAGAGGATAACTGTTCCTGTATTTGGGTATCATCCGGTGCCAATTTAACCAGTAGTGCACGATGAGCTCATCTTTGAGGTCCAAGAGAATCATCTTGCAGAGGTTTCACCCATAATTATAGACTCTATGCAAAATGCGGTTAAACTGAAGGTTCCACTTATTGTAAACATATCCAGCGGCAAGAACTGGGGGGAGTTGTAAGATATAAAAAAGCGATAGTTTTTTTCTTGATATTTCTAAAAGATATGGAATAATATGTGTGTAGGAGGTAAAAAAAGATGGCTGGTTTAATTAAAAGAATAAATCTTGAGATTCCAGGGGAGATGTATAATTTCTTAAAGCATCAAGCAGAGATACGGAGCGTATCAGTGAGCAGGATATTGAAGGAACTGATAGAAGGTTATAGGTCACAGGAGAGCCAGAGGGTTGATGTGAAGAATGATCCTCTATTTAAGATAGGAGCATCCTTTGAAAGTGGGCTGACTAATCTTTCTGAGAGGCACGATAAGTATCTATATGGAGATTGAAGATGGAAATGTTTGTTGACTGTAGGAGCATTTCTGGCCATTGAAGATAGCAGCGACAATCATCACCAAAAGGCTATTTCTTTCTGGAAGGCTTTGTTAGAAAAAAAGAATCAAGTAGTCACTACAGATTATGTTCTTGACGAAACATATACTATAATCAGAATACGGGCAGGCCATAAGTTTGCTGTTGAATTTGGAGAAGAGACAAGGAAAAGCAAAATAATTAAGATTATCCACATCACACCAGGGATCATTGATAATGCATGGAAGGTCTTCAAAAGATACCAAGATAAAGATTTCAGCTTCACTGACTGCACAAGCTTTGTGGCAATGAAAGAAAATAAGATTGAATCTGCCTTTTCCTTTGATAAGAATTTTACACAATATGGGTTTAAGATATTGCCATAGAGGAGATGAGAGAATTTCCTTCCCAATGTTACCCATAATTATAGACTCTATGCAGAATGTGGTTAAATTGGAAGAAATCGCGGATCGGGAATTGCGGATTGCGGATCTGAAAAGGAGGGAAGATGACCCAGGAAGAACTTCGAGAACGAACAAAGAAATTTGCGTTACGGATTATAAAGTTGGTTGCAGTTTTACCGAAAACAAGGGAGGCAGATGTAATTGGATGGCAAGTTTTAAAATCTGGCACTTCAGTAGGGGCAAATTACCGAGAGGCTACCAGAGCCAGATCAAAACCAGACTTTATTTCCAAGATAGGAATTGTTGAACAAGAAGTTGATGAAACCTTATACTGGCTGGAGCTATTAGCTGAATCCAACATTATAGATTCAGCAAAGATGGAAGGCATCACTGCAGAAGCCAAGGAATTATTAGCAATCTTTGTTTCTTCAGGCAAAACTGCTAAAAATAGATAGATTCGAGATTCGCAATCCGAGATTAAGATTATGATTAGAGGTATCATTCTTTCTGTTTTAGCGTTGGCCTATTTGATGGCAGGGATTGTTGCGTATCCAGAGGAATCAGGTATTTGTGAATCAGCTAAAGGAAAAATTGTGGTGTCAAAAAAGAGGATTACACTCATTGATATATCAGAAAATTATCTTGATTCTTATGATACTAAGGAAGAGATAAAGGATTACTCCATAGACCCCAAAGGAGATTTTTTGTTTGTAGTTCTTGGAAAGCCAGGCTCTATTCGCGGAGAGAGATTGGCTGCATTTTCTATAACCGCTAAAAGGATACAGAATCTTTGGATAGATAAAGATAGAGGGTATAATCCCTGGAAAGTTATAGCCAAAGATATTGATGGAGATTCACAAATAGAGGTCTGTGTTGGTGTTTGGAAGAAAGCTCGTTTTCATCCTATCTTTGACAACCGACTTTTTATCTATGGATGGGATGGAGACCAGATATTCCCCAGGTGGCTTGGTTCAAGACTGTCTTCACCATTTACAGACTTTAATTTCTGTAATGTAGATGGGGATGGAATTGAGGAATTGGTTGCCTTAGAAATACAGAAGGATGGATTAAAAAGGGTAATGGCTTATAAATGGAAGGGGTTTGGTTTTGAAGGATTTAAGATATTAAAAAAAGAGATAAAGGATGAAACCCTATCAAAAAGCCTGATGGAGGAAGAATGAGAATAAAAGTAACCGTTCAGGCTATACATCAAGAGTGTAAGAAGGGGGATAAGGAGATATGAGAGATAGGGAGATGATGAAATAAAAAGCAGATTTTAGAAGGGTTGAATTAGAATAATATCCCCTTATCTCCATAATCTCCATATCCCCTTTTCTTACACTACCTGAACGCTTACGAATAAAAACATATCTCTTGGCATTAGGAATATTGCTCGGATGCTTAAATCCCTCTTTTGCTGGAGAAAAGGAAGTAACCCCACAAAGTTTGGCAGGAAAGAGCCTTGAAGAACTTTACCTGATGCGAAATGAGATATACGCCAGGCACGGAAAACCGTTCAAAACCCATGAATTACATACATATTTTCGCTCACAAGACTGGTACAAACTTGACCTTAATTATACTGACTCAAGGCTCTCTCAAGTTGAGATGGCAAACGCAAAGCTCATCAGGGAGAAGGAACTTCAGTTATTAAAACAGAGTTATATTCTCGAAGGAAAAAAGAGGATAAATTTCAACAATCTCATAAATAAAAGACAATTTGGCACATTTACCCAGGAGGAGATTGAAAAGTTGTCTGCTAATGGCTTTCTGGTAGTTCCTGCAAAACATGAGCAATTCTTCTATCTATACGAAGATAACGACTATAAGGGCATAGCCAGTTTTATAAGCACTGATGCTGTTTTACAGCTCTATCATATATTTTTTGATTTCACATTACGGAATTTAGAATCAGAAAAATTAGTTCCAACCTTAGGGGCTATCTAAGAATAATATTACCAATTTGGCTGAGGCGATTTTGGAGCGAGACAAGGAGTGAAGAGCGAGCATAGCTAATGGCTATGTAAGCGATGAACGACGCAGTCGTAGCCCAAAATCGCCCAGCCCCCAAGGGGAGGCACATCTTTGGCCGATTTTTTTGTTGCTCCTCATTCACATAGTTTGAACTATGCTCATTCGTCGCGCCTCAAAATCGTCTCAAAGCTGTGCCTCCAAATTGGCAATATTATTCTTAGACAGCCCCTTAATACCCTGACTAATGAGATGATTAGAATATCAAAAGAGTTATATAAAGGGAGCAAGAATGCCAAGATAAAAGAGGCGGCTCTCAGGAATATGGCCTATTTTACCGTGGCTCACTACCTTCTGACAAAAGATTCCAAGACAATTGACCCATTGGTTTCGAAGATAACAAAGGAAGAGATTGAGAGATGCGAAAAGCATTCTTCAAGAGCGAATTCTCTAATTTTTAATCCTACTGCTGACCCTAAAATTGAGCATATGATTGATTACACGCAATTTATTCCGAGAGGACACTATACAAGGACAGAGGAACTCAATCGCTATTTCAAAGCTATGATGTGGCTTGGTTTGAATTATTTCCTGATAAAAGAAGATATGGATTTGATGCAGTCATTGCTGATTACCCGCCAACTTTATGAAAACAGGGTTGGCAATGAACGATTGATTGACTTATGGGAGAAGATATATGAACCTACTGTATTCTATGTGGGTGCAGCAGACGACTTGGGCCCATCGGATTATAACCCTATTATTGATAAGGTCTTTGGCAAGAACCAAAATTTAGAGGATTTTTCAGATAAGGCAAAATTGGAGAAAACAAAGGTAATGGCAAAAGACCTTTGGGAAAAGACCTGCAGGATACGACCAGAGATGGTTGGAATCTCTGCTGATGCCCAATTCAGATTTATGGGACAGCGATACATACCCGACTCTGAAATATTACAGCGTCTTTCACACTGGCCAGAGCGACCCTTCCCTAAAAGGCTTAGATATAATGGCAGTCCTGGGCTCTAAAGCCAGCAAAAAGATACTCCTTGAGGATTACAAAGAAGGAGAGAACTGGTCCGAATATCCTCAAGTCTTAGAAAAACTCATCCAAGAGTTTGAGGAATTAAAACCAACTGATTGGAAGAAGAATCTCTATCATAGTTGGATTTGGTGCTTAAAGAGCTTGATAGAACTTAGTCAAGAGTTTGTCTATCCATTCTTTATGCAAAACAAGGCATGGGAGCTAAAGAGCCTGAACACATCCTTAGCAAGTTGGGCAGAGCTAAGGCACGATACCATTCTTTATGCTAAACAGTCAGGAGCAGAATGTGGGGATGGCGAGGAGTGGTATCCTGATCCTCCAAAGGGTTATGTAGAGCCAAATGTGATATTCTACAGAAGGCTTGGTGAATTACTATCCTTTACCCACAACGGGTTACAGAAGAAGGGTTTGCTTACCAAAAGGATGGAAGAGAAGTTCAAGAGATTTATAGAACTCGTCTCTTTTTTAGAGAAGGTATCTGTAAAGGAGTTGAATAATCAACCTCTAACGAATCAGGAATATAATCAGATAAAGATATTTGGGGCATTACTTGAGAATCTCACCATATCCGTTATGACTGATGAAGAATATCTCAGGTGGTTTGAGATTATAAGCGATGTTGATAAAAACATTGCTGTTGTTTCCGATGTCCATACCGCTGGAGACGAGACATTGGAAGAGGGTGTTGGACCGGCATTTGAGATATATGTTGTGGTTGAGATTGACGGTTGTTTGAAATTAACAAGGGGTGCGGTCTTCTCCTATTGCTTTATTTCATTTAATTTTAGTTATTTGACAAAAATGCCGATATATATAATAGAGGAGCTTTTAAAAAGGAGGATCGGCATGAAGAAAAAGTATATTGTTCGGCTCACGGATGATGAGCGTAAGCAGTTGGAAGAGATAGTCAAAAAAGGAAAATCGCCTGCATACAAGATTAAACA
>JAZDOR010000028.1:0-7818 GCA_043798435.1 bacterium | reverse complement strand
TAACAGCTTGGTGCAAGCAGCGAAGGCAAAAGCAAGAGGATATAAAACATTCAAAAATTTCAAGACAATAATCTATATGCTTACAGGAAAATTGGACTATAGTAAAGTTGGTTTACCCACTTGAAATAAGAAAGAACCAATTATAATCTCTTTCAGTTTGTCCAAAAATTCTTGATTCTCCTCAGATTTTCCGATTGTAACCCGCAAACCTGCTGCTACCTGTTTGATAAGAATGCCGTCTGCTAATAGCCTTGAATAGACCAGACCTGGATTATTTGTCTCAAAGTAGATAAAGTTCGTTTTTGAGGGATATGGCGTAATACCTTCTACCTTCAAAAGTTCATTATATAGCCAATTCCTCTGCCTGATGATTTCACCTGTAACCTTCTCCATCCATCTTCTTTCTGCGAGAAGAATCCCTGCAATCTCCTGAGATAGGCTGTTCAGGTTGTATGGAAGCCTCACCTTGTTGAGCCAGGATATTACTTCAGGATGAGCAATAAGATACCCGCATCGCAAGCCTGCCAAGCCAAAACCCTTGGAAAATGTTCTGAGAATCACAAGGTTTTTATAGCAAGAAAGCTCCTTCGCAAAACTTTCTTTAGAAAATTCATAATATGCTTCGTCTATGACCACCAGAGAGTCTGTCTCTTTGATTATCCGCAAAATTTTGTCTTTTTTGAAACAGTCTCCTGTTGGGTTATTGGGATAGGCAATGAAGACAATAGAAGGCTTCTCCTTTCCTCTCTCTATTATTGCTGACTCATTCAACTCAAATCCTTCGCCCAATGGAACTGAGCAGCTTTCCGTTGAGGTTATCTTTGCCAGGGTAGAATACATAGAAAATGTTGGTTCTGGGAATATCGCCCTTCTAAGCTCACCTCCAAAGCAAAGCAAGAGATACAGAATAAGCTCATCCGAGCCATTTCCTGCGAGAATCATATCAGGGGAAAGACCTGTATAATCTGCCAAACCTTTTTTTAGTCCATCTGCCTCTGGGTCAGGATATAGATTGAAGTTTATCCGCTCCACAGCATCTTTTATTTTGGATTTTATCCCTTGCGGCAAATCATAAGGGCTCTCCATAATATCTAATTTTACCCTGCAAGGAATAGGCTTAGCCTTGTATGGGGTTATATCTAAAATACTCGGTCTTATTAGTTTCACCATTTTTTTGCTAAATCACATTTTCATTGGGTATATCAAGTGTCAGATATCAAAGTGTCAAAAAGCAAGAAATTTGTTAAATAGGTTAATGCGTTCTCCCCTTAACCTGATACCTGATACTGAATTATTGATTGACTCTAAAAAAACCTTTGTGCTACAATTTAAGGTGTGAAGAAGAGACGAGCCGCTAAAGAGAAAAGGTTCTTTTTTACAAAAGAGGTTTTTATTGTTGCAGGGCTTTTGGTTTTGGCTTTAATTCTAAGGCTAATCTATCTCTCCCACCTAAAGATACATGACCCGAGTTTCTACCTGCCTCCTGATGGCACAGATATGCTCACCTACCATAACTATGCCTTACAGATATTAAACGGAACATTTGGCAAAGAGCCATATTATTATGGACCCCTATATTCCTACTTTCTTGCCTTAGTCTATAAGATATTCGGTGTTGACCCATACATTGCCAGGCTAATTCAGATGCTCCTTGGTGTTGCTACATCCCTCCTAACCTACCTCATTGCCAGAAAGGTCTTTAACAAAGCAGTAGCCCTCATCTCTATCTCTATCTCTATCTTCTATGGTATGTTCTACATCCATGAAGGGCTGTTGCTCTTGGAGAGCTTGAGCACATTTCTGATAACACTCTCAATTCTTCTCCTTCTTAGGATAAAAGATAATCCCAATTTTAAGACCATAGCCTATGTCGGTATTTCACTTGGGCTTTCTGGATTAGCCAGACCAAACATCTTGCTCTTTGTCCCCTTCATCCTGATCTGGCTACTCATCCCTCATCCCTTCTCCCTCATCCCTCTAAAAAAATTTGCTTTCCTCTGTCTGGTCATCGCTCTCATCATCTCTCCTGTAACCATCAGAAATTGGCTTGTTTCTGGCAGATTTGTCCTTATTTCAACGAATGGTCCAGTCCTTTTCTGGATAAGTAACAATCCATATGCAACTGGAGAGTATTCCTATCCTCCATCTGATTATAACGACAAGATTACCAAAATGGTAAAGGAGAAAGGGGATAAGGTATATTTTGAGGAGGTAATAAAGTTCTTTAGAGAGAGGCCAAAGGATTTCGTAATGCTCCAGGTGAAAAAATTCCTACTATTTTGGAGCAACCATGAAATTGCAAACAATATGAATTACGAACTCTTAAAAAGCTACTCTTTTCTCTTTAAGTTTCCCATTCTTGGTAGCTTTGGAATGATAGCACCCTTTTCTTTATGTGGAATCTTTCTTGCTTTGCGGAGAAAGGGTGCTTTTCTTCTTCATTATTTTATTCTCAGCTTTATGCTGGCGATGATAGCTTTTCATATCTTAGGAAGGCATAGGCTATCCTGTATCCCAATCCTCATAATCTTTTCATCTTACTATATCTGGTGGCTATATGATGGGTTCATAAACAAAAAGACAAAATCCATCGTATTATCCTTAATCCTTTTGCTCGTTTTTACCACTTTTGTTCGTTCTCAATCTATAATTGGTAAACTCTATCCCCTATTTCACAATGAGAGTATAGTCTCTAAAAAAGGGGATAAGATTGCCATTAGGGATGATTCAGGCATTTGGCAGGGAGGGGATTTTATAACCCTGTCTCCAAACGCTTCTTGCAAGAAAGAGCTCTTCATAAAGGAAGATGTCTCAGACAATAAGGGAATCTCTTTGTTCTTTAACTATCAAGTAACAAAGCCTGGAACCCTTATCCTTGATATTAATGGAGTAAAAGGAGGAGCAAGTCTTAGCTCAACAGACCTGATGAATATAAGCTCAATAAACCTTCCTCCATCTACCTTCCATCAGGGCTTGAATATCATCACCTTTCTGGCAAAAGATATTGAGATACTCATCCCGATTGACAGTTCATACACCTTTGGAAGGTCGTATCTCTTAAAGAATGGCAAATGGGAGAAGTTGAAGAAGGGAGAATTTATGGTCTGGCTGGAGCTTGTTAAAGAAAACCTCCTTGACAAAAATTAGGAACATTACTATAATTTCTTCTTAGAAATGAAAGAGCTTAATTTTGTTATCAAAGTTGCGGGAGTGGCAGAACCAGAGAGAGAGAGAGAGAGAGAGTAACTCTCGCAAACAATCTTTATATAGAACTATCAGAGCAGGTCAAAGATGGCCTGCTCTATTTTTATGTAAAAATAAGGAGGTCGTGAAATGAAGAAGGCATTTGTGATGGGTTTAGTGATTTTGGGGTTTGTGAGTGGTAAGGAACTTTGTGCTGAGACTTATGTCTCAGGAACAATTACCAGTAATACAACCTGGAATTTGGCAGGAAGTCCCTATATTACTACAGATACTGTGACTGTAGCAGAAGGGATTACTCTAATCATTGAGCCAGGAGTAACTGTAAGATTTGCCACAGAGACATCCTTAATCTGCTTGGGCAGCCTAAATGCAGTAGGTACTCCTGATGGCACGATTACCTTTACATCTGATCAATCTACTCATACGGCTGGTTACTGGAAGGGAATCAAGTTATCTGGTAGCGGAGCTAATGGCAGTCAAATTAGTTATTGTGATATTGGGTATGCTAAGCAGGCAGTTTATCTGGAAAATGTGTCGGGGATTGTGATTATAAATAACTATATCCACGATAATAAAGGGAATGATGGGGCATCGGGTTCTACTGGTCAGCCAGGTGAGGTAGGTGGGGTAGGTGTAGGAGTATACCTTTCAAGTGCAAACAACAATTTTATTGGCACAAATACTATTAGAGCTAACACAGGTGGTCAAGGTGGGAGCGGTGGAGGGTATTGGGTAGGTAGCCAGGGTGGAATTGGTACAGGTATCTACCTCTATCAATCAGGGACAAATACCATTGCAGGCAACACCATCTCTAATAACACAGGAGGTGCTGGAGGAACAGGTTGTGGTGGTGATGGTGGTTGTGGTGGTGCAGGTGGTATAGGTTGTGGTATCTATCTCTCATCATCAACCAATAACACCATATCAAATAATACCATCTCGCAAAATACAGGGGGTGCTGGAGGACCAGCAGGCTATGATGATGGTGGTGCAGGTGGTATAGGTTGTGGAATATATCTTTTTTCTTCAACAAACAATACCATCTCAGAAAACATTATCTCACAAAACACAGGTGGGCAAAGGGGAGAGGGATATCTGTAACACTTTACTCATCTGAAGTAAAGACTAACCACAGAGACACGGAGACACAGAGAATTCAATGTAAAATTATCAATTATCAATGCAAAATTATCATTGTAAAATGCTAATTGCTAATTTTGCATTTTGCAATGAATTCTCTCCGTGACCTCTATGCCTCCGTGGTTTATATTCTTTTCTTGCACTTCAATTGGGTAAATAGTTACAACCTTTTTCAAACCCTTCATCTTACCCTTCTTTCCAACAAAGGATAAAACCCTTCCCTTTTTCTAACCATCAGAACATATACTGCCTTATCTTTTTCATCTATCTCATAGGAAATGCGATCTCAACACCTCTCCATCTTAGACTACGTTTCCAGTATCCCCTTAAAGTGCCCTTTAGTGGTTCTCCTTCTTTTCTTGGCTCAGAAGAAATAGCCACAAAATGTACATCTCGGATCTCTATTCTTAATTCCTTAGGAATCGCCTCTAACTCTTTATCAACCTTGGGATGAAACCTTAACTCATACATTTTGCAGAGAAGAAATTTGTTTCAATTTCAAATATCCCTCCTTTTTCACCTCTCTACTTCTCTTTTCTAATTCATTCGCCAAGAGAATGGTTTCCAAATTTTCTACCTCTTCATCTGAAAATTTCTCTACCGCCTCTGCAATCTGTTCTACTGTAATCTCTAAAGTAGGCATCTTCATCACCTCCATCTCAAAAATAAGACTGAATGCTCAAATGCTGTAATTCTCACTTACTTATTTTATCCAATCTATATCCTAACTGTCAATCTTTTTCACTTCACTTTCACCGTAAAACTGACTGAGCCTGATTGGGAGGGAGGGATTGAGGGGAAGAGCTATCTTATTTTGGTGGCTGAGGGACTGGGGGCAGATTGCCATTTGCTGTTCACATAGTAGAATGGGTTGCCTGTGGCATTCTGTGAAAAAAGGGGACAGGTTCACCCCGTTAGAAAATTGTTGAGTAATAATTTAGTAAGAGAAATTGAGTTCTCTAACGGGGTTCATTTTTCTTGCCTAACCACATTTACTCATATCTCAGTGCCTCAACCGGGTCTAATTTTGAGGCTTTGTTGGCTGGATACATACCAAAGAAGATGCCTATGCCTGCGGCAAAGAAGAAGGATACGATAATAGAGCTTAAAGATACGACTGAAGCCCATGTTCCCCCTGGCATAGCCTTACTCATCAATTTACCTATCCCTATACCCAATCCTACCCCTGAGATGATGCCTATAATACCACCAGCCATACTTATGACTACTGACTCAATGAGAAACTGTACCAGGATATCCCGCCTTTTAGCACCAATAGATTTTCGTAAGCCTATCTCCCTGGTGCGTTCAGTAACCGAGACAAGCATAATGTTCATAATCCCAATCCCACCCACCAACAAAGATATAGCCGCAATACCCCCTAACAGTAGTTTGAAGCTCTGGGTAACCTGTTGCATGGTATCTAAGATCTCCTGCTGACTTCTGACCTCAAAGTCGGAAACACCTTTGTGTCTTTTGACAAGGACTGCTTCTATTTCCAAGATAGCAGATTCAGCTTCAGCACCCCCAGAACTTTTAGATTGGACGAGTAAGCCGGTAACCTTTGTATCCCCTGTAAACCTCTTCTGAGCAGTAGTTGAGGGAATAAATACTACATCATCCTCATCCCTCCACCCGGTCTGTCCCTTTCCTTCCATTACCCCAATACAAACAAACCTTTCATTCCTGATTTTAATCGTTTTGCCAATGGGGCTTTCTTCCTTAAAAAGCTCCTTTACTACAGTCTTGCCAAGAACACATACCTTTTTCCATTCATCTACATCCTGCGGCGAGATAAATCTTCCTTCCTCTACATGAAAGTTCTTCACCTCCTCATAGAAAGGGGTAGTTCCAGTTATGCTTGTATCCCAGTCTTTATCCTGGTATTTGGTTTGACCCTTTAAGGTAACCTCGCAGGCAACATTTTTTATAGAAGGGCATTCTTTTAAGATGGCTAATCCATCCTCATTCGTCAGTCCAGGAGAGGTGCCAGAATCTGAAGTCTTTTTATCTTCCTCTTCTCTCATCGGGCGAACCATTAGCAGGTTAGAACCCATAGACTCAATCCTTTTGGTAATAGCCTGTTTTGCTCCCTCTCCAATGGAGACCATAGCTATCACTGAGGCTACCCCAATGATGATGCCCAGCATAGTCAATCCTGAGCGAAGTTTATTGGCAGCCAGCCCGGTTAATCCAGTGCTAAAACCTTCAGCAAAATTCATAACAGATACCTCCTTGTATAATATCAGGTAGGAAGAATACAGAATTCAGGAGTCAGAATACAGAATAGCCCAAGAGTAAGATTCTAATAACTTATTGACCTCTTCGAGTAGTATCCATGGTTTTGAAGACTACATGCAGGTGTTCTCATTCTGACTCCTGACTCCTGTATTCTGAATTCTATATGGATTTTCCACACTTACCTCTATCCCTTTTTCTCATCATCTACAATCTGTCCATCCTTCAGGTGAATGACCCGCTGGGCATGAGAGGCAATATCCCTTTCATGGGTGACCATAATAATCGTGCTGCCCTGTTGGTGCAGTCTATCGAATATCTCCATAATCTCTTCCCCTGATTGGCTGTCTAAGTTACCGGTCGGCTCATCAGCAAAGATGATGGAGGGATTATTGACTAAGGCACGGGCAATGGCTACCCTTTGTTGTTGTCCGCCGGATAATTCATTGGGTCGATGATGAACCCTATGCTCTAACCCGACTGATTGCAATGCCTGATATGCCCTCTCTCTCCTCTCTTTTTTAGGGGTATTGTTATAGAGCAAGGGCAGTTCTACATTGTGTAAGGCTGGAGTTCGAGCCAACAGGTTGAAGCCCTGGAAGACAAAGCCAATTTTTTTATTGCGAATTTCTGCCAACTGGTCCTCCTTTAATTGGGAAACATCCTGTCTTTCTAAGAAATATTTTCCTCTGGTAGGTCGCATCAGACAGCCTAAAATATCCATCAGGGTAGTCTTCCCGCTTCCTGAAGAGCCCATAATAGAGATAAACTCACCCTTGGCTATCTGGAAGGTAACCCCTCTTAAGGCAGAAACCTCTATCTTGCCTATCTGGTAAATCTTGGCTATTGCCTGAACATTTATTAACATCATCTTAAAAGATAGTTGCCCTTATAGTAAATCAAGGTAAGCGTTCAGCCATCAGGTGTCAGCATTCAGCCAGAACCAGAAAAATTAAGGGAAAAAAGCGAACCACACGATTTTATATCTTCTCCATCGTGCAATCTAATCTCTTTAAAACTGATAGCTGATGGCTGATACCTGAACGCTTATAAATTAAGACATTATAACTTGTCTCCATGTTTTGTATCATCCTGTCCAAACTCTGCTTCTAATTCAATACCTATTTCCTCTAAAGCAGGCCGAGCGGTTTTTCGCAAGTGTATTTGTGGGAGGAATAAGACCACAATAAAAGCCATAAACATTAAAATTGTGCTGGTGATAAACAGGGAATCCAT
>JAZDOR010000221.1:0-8699 GCA_043798435.1 bacterium | reverse complement strand
AACACGAAAAACTAAAGAATGATATTCTTAACTTTATAATTCAATTCGCTTTTTTTCCTTTTCGGGCTTTCATCCTTTCGGGCTTTCGTGTTTCTTCTTCTCTATGGTTAGTCTTTACTTCACTTGGCTAAAGTGTTACGATTATATTTTATTTTTCCTAAGTCTCCAAAGTCTTGAGTGATTGGTCTTTACTTCAGAAGGTTTGAGTGTTACCGTCATTTTACAATTTACAATTTACAATTTACAATTTACAATTTACAATTTACAATTTACAATTTACAATTTGCAATTTGCAATCTATACTTACTCTATGACTTTGCAAATTGCAGAAGAGGCTCTTCAGATTCTTCAAGAGGCAAAGGCTCGGACATCCAATTTAGACAGTGAGATAATTGTTGAATTTTCAGAGGATAAGTCTGTCTGCTTTCTTCTCATCACCCACCCAAAACTCTCCGGAAGGATTCCTACCTTTAATGAGGTCATTCCATCTATAGAAAAGAATGGCGTCCTCAATATAGACCAATCTTTGATAAAAAAGCCTTAGAAAAGAGGTTCTTTGACAAGAAATTTACTGTAGAGATTAGAGGTAGCGTCAAGGATGTGAAGATACGGTGTGTGTGAAATATAAAGATAACTGGCGATGCTGTTTCTTGCATAATCAGGACAGAGGGAACGCTTACAGTAGAAGGTACTCTTTCATCTTGTGATGTCCAGGTAAAAGGGGATATGATGGCAAATTCAGTAGAAAGTTCCAAGCTTTCAGCAGGAGGCTCAATCGTTGCCAGGACAGGAATGACAAACTCAGAATCACAGGCTAAAGGTTGAAATATTTAACGAGGTTTTCATATTGTTTGCCGAAATCGCTGGATTTAAGCAAATTGTCTATATCTGTTTTATCTAATCCAAGACCATCATAAAATTTTTGATATTCATTGACTGATTCGCTGAAGTTGGTTCTAATCTGCTCTATAAATTCTGCGAATAGTGAAGAGGACTTAATTTTTGCCGGATTATCTTCTCTCAAGAGCTCAAGACACTCATTGATAAATTTCTCACATTCTTTTTTATTATGGGCATAATACAAGCCGGATAAATAATAGGCGCTTTTCTTTATGACAGGCAGTCTTTGCAGATATTGTCCTGATTGTTTGTTAATGAGGTCTCTTACTGTGTTCAAAATCAGCGAGCTTGTTAATAATTTAACGCTTAATTTATTGAGCTCATCCGCATTTTCAAGATATTCATTCTTGTAAATTCTTTCATACTCTTCCTTTTGAAATACCCTGCTTTGACCTATTCTTGCCCTCAGTTTCTGTCCTCCAAATTCAAAAACCGCTCTATAGGCAAGGGCAGATTGTACCATGCTAACTATATTTACTCTTTTCTTTGCTGCTTCCTGTTTTGACTCTCCCTTTCTGTCATACAAATAATCAAATTTCTTTAGGACATTCTGTATCTCTATCTGAATAGGATCATTTGCAAACAATGAGTATGTTTTAATCGCATTCTGGTTATTGGTTGCCTTAATAATACTTTGCTTAAATCTTTGCTGTGAAGGATCGATCTGATAAATCCTTATCAAGATATTGGATGATTTAAAATTTTTCCATGTATCCTCTCCATACCTCGCACTATATAAGGCATTCACCGTCTGGCAACCATTAATAATCTGGAGGTTTGTCAATTCAATCGGTAAGGTATCTTTTTTGGGATTAATCATGCCGATATTTATTCTATCACAGATCATACTGATGCCATTGTTCATATAAGGAAACCACTGACTTTCAGAAGAAATGATTGTCTGAATAATATCTTTATTTACTGCAGCCCTGTCTCCTAAATACAGTCTGATATTTTCTGAATACAACTGATTATGATGATATTTATTCTGAAGCCTTATAAGTTCATGTACATTGCAAATGCCGATTAATACCTTATCGGGCAGACCAAGTCCTCCTTTTTTGCTATTATCCTCCAACCTGTATGAATTTTGCTGGGCATCTAACAACACCTCAATTATTTCCTTATCAATCCGTATCTTGCCATCCATAGTTAGTTCTAATATTTCTTTCTCACCGTAAACCTGCAAACCAAATCCATGATGTTGTTTGTCATATTCAAATTTACCAAATAAGTCTGTAAAGATTTTTTTATTAGTTTTGTGAATTCCATAAGCATTGGTAATAAAGTGACATTTCACTTTAATTTTTTTATTGCTCCTTCCCTTAAGAAAGTTTGATATTAAATCATCTATTTCCTTAAAAACAGGGTTATTCAACTCGGAATCTGTTCTGAGTTCGGGATGCACAAATAAATCATTCATTATTGAGGCAAAATTTTTTACTTCTACTGGAGATACCCCGTGATTATTATTATCATACAACTTATATTGAAAAAGATGTAGATGTTTTTCACTGCTTGTATCGGTTTCAATAAAGGCATAGGCATCAATTTGAAGTTCCTGCTTATTGGTTAATTGCTTGTCCGTGAGTATGAAATTTTCAAAAAAGTCGTCTTCAAATATATCCATAGCATAAGAGGCACTCATGAGTATGTACAATATTTTTTTATCAGCATCTTTTAGAAAGATTTGCTTTTCCCCTACTTGAACAGAATAGTGTTCGTGTAAGCGTCTAAAATAATCCAACTCTTTTTTAATATCATCAGAAAGATACATAATCTGTCTCTCCTTTATGTAATTTATAAGGTGAATAATCTCCTATCTAAAGAAATATTGTAACACTTTACTCATCTGAAGAAGAGATTAACCTTTAGGGGTCGCAGAGAGCACAGAGAAATAAAAACTTAAAAATTTTGTAAATTCTCTGCGTTCTCAGCGTGCTTTGCGGTGAATAATTATCTTCTACTTCACTTGGGTAAATAGTTACGAAATATTATACCTCAAAAACCATTCTCGTCAAGCAAAAAATTACTTAAAAGCCCTGAATCCCAAGTTGGTTGACTTACAAATGGGGTTTGCAATATACTTTATCTATGGCTTTGCAAATTGCAGAAGAGGCTTTGCAAATTCTTCAAGAGGCAAAGGCTTATACATCTAACTTAGACAGTGAGATAATTGTTGAATTTTCAGAGGATAAGTCTGTCTGCTTTCTTCTTATCACCCACCCAAAACTCTCCGGAAGGATTCCTATTTTTTCCAACATCATTTCCTCTATAGAGAAATATGGTGTCCTTAACATAGACCAAAACCTGATAAAAAAAGCCTTAGAAAAGAGGTTCTTTGACAAAAAGTTTACTGTGGCTAAAGGAAAGAGCCCTACAAAGGGAGAACCTGCGGCATATCTTTATAGATTCACCGAGGATATAGATGTCATTTCAGGACAGCTCCTGGCTATGAAAAAACCACCTACTTATGGAGAGACCGGGCTTACTGTAACAGGAGAAGAGATTCCAGCTATCTTAGGCGATGACTTCCAAATGGTAGCTGGGAAGAATACGGTCATATCCAGAGACAGGACAAGGCTTTATGCCACCTCCTCCGGGAAAGCCTTCTGGAAAGAGAACAGGTGTGATGTCGAGCCTCTGCTCATAAAAGAAGGAAACCTGACGGAGGATATTGACTTCTCTGGGGCAGTAGAGATTAGAGGCAGTGCCAGGGATGTGAAGATACGGTGTGTGGGAAATGTAAAGATAACTGGCGATGCAAACTCCTGTATAATCAGGACAGAGGGAACGCTTACAGTAGAAGGTGCTCTTTCATCTTGTGATGTCCAGGCAAAAGGGGATATGATGGCAAATTCAGCTGAGGCTTCCAAGCTGGTAGCAGGAGGCTCAATCGTTGCCAGGACAGGAATAATAGATTCTGAATCCTCGGCTAAATATATCTTTGTGATAGGAAAAAAGGGAATCATTATGACCAGAGGTGCTCCTCCTCCATCCCTATTCAACCTGCCTATTGCTATGGCGAAGGGGATTACCGGTTTATCTGGAGGAAAGGCTTATGCTGAGAAGGTCATAGACGCTGAGGTCTTAGGCTCCATTGACCAGAAAGCTACAGAGGTGAAGGTAGGAAAGGGCGGAAAAATCTCCTGTGCCCTATCTCTCTATCCAAAGGTAAAGCTCATCATTGGCATAAAACCTTATGAGGCTATAAAGCCAGAGGAGGCTCTCACTTACCTTGAAGAGAAGGGAAAGATTGTCTCTAAACCCTATGAGCAGGCAGAGGTGGAGTTGGCAGAGCCAATATATGGACCAGCAAAGCTTCTTGAGAGCCCTTCTGTAATTATTCCATCCTCTAATCTATCGGATGCCTTAGATAATGCTACTACACTTTTGGGGCTTCCTGCCGAGCAGATGGGAGAATTTGAGCTAAGGGATGGGGTGTATATCTTCTTTTCTAAAACAGAAAAAGGCCCCTGGATACAGGTGATTGAGGAGGTAAAAAGAAGAAGGGAAGAAGAAGCAAAAAAACCAGGCGATTGGAAGATTTTGAACCTTCCTGAGGGTCTGTATCTCACAGTCTTTGCCCCTTCTGAAAAAGGCACAATGCCTTCCCTGTCTGCCATAGCCGAAAACCTTAAAAAGTATAACGGGCTTAATATTGCTGAGATAAAAAGGGCTTATGCTGAGAGAAAGGGCGTTCCTGTCAAAATAGCCGAAAGGCAGTATATTGAGGATTTAGATGGGAAGATAACGATTGAAATCAGGGATAACGAAGGGATATCATCTGCTTATGCCTATCTTACCCTTTCCCCAAAAAAGCCAGACGGTATCCCACCACCCCTTGAGAATATTCTTAGCTTCATTAAGGATGCCGGGGTAAATAGACCTGTTGATATAAAGAAGGTCAGGCTTGCCCTGAAAAAGAGCTACCATAAACCATTTTTAATCGCTTCTTATCAACCACCAACAAAGGGAGAATCTGCCAGTTATGCCTACCAATACAAAGAGGTTTATGATGTTATCCCGGGCCAGATTTTAGCCATAAAACAGCTACCAAAACTTGGAGAGGATGGGGTAAATGTAAAGGGAGAGCCAATTAAAGGCATCCGTGGCGATGATTTTTCTCTTTCCCCAGGAATGAATACATCCCTTTCTTCTGATGGGAGAAGGCTATATTCCACAGGTTTTGGAAAGCTCTCTTGGTCAGGCAACAAGGCTGATGTGGAGAAGGTCTTAGAGATACAAGGGGATCTTACCGAGGATATTGAATTTCTCGGCAAAGTAATCGTCTTTGGCTCTGTAAAACCTAAGGTAAAGCTTACTGCTGGAGGCTCTGTAGTTATTAAAAAAGAGGTTGCACCCCTTGCTGAAATAATCTCTGGTGGAAACATTGAGATAGATGCGGATGTTTGTGGCACAGAAAAGCAAAAGATAGTCCTTTCTGCTAAAGGTGATATTGTGGTCAACTCTATCTCTTTTTCTGAGATCTCTGCGGGTGGTGCTATTGTTCTCAGGACAGGAATGCTTGACTGTCAAGCTAAGTGTCGCTCTATTTCAGTAACAGGAAGAAGGGGGATAATTATGACTAAGGGAACACCGCCTCCTCCTTTGTTCCAGATCCCAATAATTATGGCCAAGGGTATCAAGGGTATTGTGGGAGGAGGAAGAATAGATGCCAGCGATTTTATAGACTGTGAGCAGATTGGCTCTGTGGAGCATAAAATGACAGAGGTGAAGGTAGGAGAAGGTGGTAAGATATCTGTCTCTGAGGCTATCTATCCAAAGGTGAGGGTGAGCATCGGCACAAAGGCTATGGAGATACGAGAGGTGAGTGAGAACGCAACATTTAAGCTGAAAGGCGGAAAGATAGAAAGGTTTCCTTATGAGCCTTCAGAGATTGCCCTTGTTCAAACAGCATCTGAAGAAAAAGCACAGGAGGAGGACCCCTCTATCTTTCTGCCAGAGGAAACATCTGAAGGCTATGCCGCAGTCTGCCTTGAAATTTTAGAGGGAGATGTGTCATCTTTGGCTATAAACAATGGGTTGCTCTTCTTTCCAAAGAATAGAAAGGGTCATTGGCTTACCCTTGCTGAGGAAATTAAGAGAAAAAAGGACGAAGAGGAGAGAAAAGCAGGCAGTTTTGAGATCAAGAATACACCGGAGGGGCTTTATATTCAAGTCTATCTAAGCGGAGAAAAAGGTGAGCCAGTCGCTTATGATGAGATAATAAAAGCACTTTCAGGATTTTTTGATTTAGACCTTTCTGCGGTAAGGGAAGCTGTTGAAAAGAGAGACGAGGGTTTGGTAAGGGTTGCTCCACGCCAGCATATAAGCGAGCTTGATAGCACATTATCTGTTGTAGTAAGGGATAGAGGAAGCCTGAAGCAATTTGAGGCGGTTTTAACCATAGGAGAGCCAAGAACAGGGGGGACATTGCCAAACCCTAAATCTATTCTGCCTTTTTTGAATAAAGAGGGAATAAGGTATGGAATCTTTGAGAAGAAGATCAGGGTTGCCTTGAAAAAGGCGTATTATAAGCCGTTTATCGTAGCAGAAGGAAAGATGCCAGGCACAGGAAAACCCGCCAGGTATCTCTACCAGTTGACAGAGGATGTTGAGGTCATCCCTGGACAGATATTAGCTGTCCGAGAAAGCCCAACGCGGGGAGAGGCTGGAATAGATTGTCTGGGAAATGAGATTTTAGGTCTTTTGGGTGATGACCTTAAAATAATCGCTGGCAGAAACACATATCTTGACCAAAATACCCTATCTTCTGCCTCCTTTGGAAGACCAAAGTGGAGTGGAACAAGATGTGATATTGAAAAGAGCATGGAGGTGACAGGGGACCTTACTTCTGATCTTGAGTTTGATGGAAGGCTCATCGTCAAAGGCTCAGTGAAGAAGGGTATAAAGGTGTCCTGTGAAAATATTGAAATAGAGGGTGATGTTGAGGCAGGGGCAAAGCTTACAGCCAAAGAGACAGTAACAATCTCAGGTCACATAGTTGGAACAGAGGCAGAGCCTTGCGTGGTTAAAGCAGGGGCTGATATTATGGCTGAGTCAGCCTCATATTCTGTTCTAAAAGCAGAAGGGTCAATTGTGATGAGCACAGGGATGCGCTGCTCTGCCTCTTCCAAAAGGCTTTATATTGTTGGCAAGAAGGGAGTAATGATGAGCAAAAGAGCACCTGAAAAATCAAAGACAACCCTTCCTGTGGTGATAGAAAGGGGAATAAGTGGCTTAGTTGGAGGTGAGATTTCCGCTGAGGAGGTCTTTGCTGATATTATAGGCTCTGTCTCCTTTGAACCTACAGAGATTAAGGTAAAGGAAGGTGGGATTATCTCGGCTGCGACAATCTATCCAAAGACAAAGATAACCATTGGAGAGCAGACTCAAGAGGTCACATCCGCACAAGAGAATCTCAGCTTTTACAAAGAACAGGGAAAGATAGTAACCGGAGGCTTCAAAGAAGCAGAGGTCAAATTGACAGAGATAACAGGGAAGCCTCAAAAAACAGATTATCTTCCGTCAATCCTTCTTCCGCTAGGGTCCGAAAAGAGGGCAGGAACGTTTCTTTCCGTAGAAGAAGGAGATGTGGCCAATCTTCCTCAAAAAGACTTCTTTCTCTATTTTCAAAAGGACAAAGAGGGTCCCTGGGCTGAGATACTCAAGAAGATTTCCGAGGAGAAGAAAAGGGAAGAGGAAAAACCAGCAGATTTTAAGATTCAATCCCTGCCTGAGGGACTATTTATCACCGTAACACCACCAGGAGCAAAGGGAGAGCCATTAGATTTAGCTAAGGTAATGGAGGCAGTATCTTCTTTCGCCAATGTTGATGCAGAGAAGGTAAAAGCCATCTTAGAAAAACCTGAAGGACTACCCTTACGGATTGCTCCCAGGCAGTATCTTCCAGAAATAGACTCAAAGGTTGAGATTGAGATCAGGTAGCTATAGTCATTAGTCACTGGTCACTTGTCATTAGTAAAAATTTTTCATACCAATGACTAATGACTCTTCTCTATGATTAATCTTTGGCTCAAAACCTTGTAGAAAGGGAAATGTAGTGGGATAGACCGAGGTCGCTATATGGTCTGATGGCGTAGTCAAGGCTGAGGCTTTGCTGGGTTATGCCAAAGCCTGCTGTTAGTCCTGAGCCTTCTTTTGCAGGGCCACTGGCATAGCCGAGTCTGGCAGAGAAGATTGGGGAGATTTGTCCTTCTATGCCAAGAGCGACATAGAATGGAGAAAGGTTGGTATCAAGGCTGATGAGGGTAGGAAATCTCAGGTTTTTCTTGTAAGCACCACCAAGCCTTAAAGATAAGGGCAATGGGTCTGCCTGGTCTATAAACTTTGGTTTTGTGCCAAGGTTGGTAAGAACAGCAGCTAAGTTCAGGTTAGGGTAGTAGTCTTTGTAGAGGATGCCTCCATCGAGACAGAAGGCATTAGCTGATGAGTCGTCTATCTTCATAGAGATAGCCTTTAATGTCCCACCAACAGATAGGCTTTTGTTTATCTTCTTAGCATAGGAGCCAGAGATAGCTAAATCTTGAGCTGACCAATCATCTGTAGGATGTTCTGTGTTGTCATACCCCTTCTCCTTGCCATACCCAAGATAGACCAAACTTGCTCCCATATTAGGCAAGGCTACATTTATATTGGAATAGCCCAGTCCATCAACATCTGACATTAGCTTTAGATACATAAAGGATGCCTCCTTCTCCTTTAATTGGACCAGTCCTGCAGGGTTCCAGTAACAAGCACTACTATCATCAGCTATAGCCGAGTATGCCCCAGCC
>JAZDOR010000200.1:0-22995 GCA_043798435.1 bacterium | reverse complement strand
TTTTCCGGTATCGTCTATTACTAACCATCCTAATATCTAGAAAAAGATTGATAATGATGCCAGTAATAAACCGTTCGAAATTTTATGACCTAAAGGTTTTTTAAGAACCCCATTATAATTCTCACATAATTTATGTAATCCTCTGGAATTAAAAGAATAGGAATTTGTGCCATCCTATTCTATATATCGGCATTTTATCCATTTACCTTAAAAAGTTTTGCAAATTTGCCAAAGTCCAGTTGATAGTAGACAATGCAAGTTAGCACAAGGTTCAGAGATTGAATTTTCGGAGTTTTAGAGCCATGGTATCTACCAACTTATTCACCAGATCTAAATCCAATTGAAGAGTTATGGTTGGTAATAAAGCGTGGGTTCTTTAGTTGGTTTTGGACAGAGGATCATGACAAATTAAATGATCATTTGGAAAAAGCACTGAAATACTACATAGATCGTCCTTGCCTCGTCCAATCTATCTGTTCTATGAGAACCTTTGGATAGTAAGTGCTGTACAACCGAAGATGCACGCATTAAACTTAAACGATTCTACCCACAAATTCAAATGGAATAATGCACTACCCTCAAAACTAATATTTTTGCATCTTATCAGTTTTAGTTCTTCGGTTTATGGGTTTTTCGGATAGGTTCTTAATATCCCTTTATCGCTTTTTCTGCATCTCTTAAAATCTCTTCTGCTCTCTTTTTCTCTTCTTCAGCATATTTTGCCGCAACCCTTGCCGCTTCCTCTGTCAACCTGGCTACTTCTACTTCAGCTATTGCCTTTGCTTGAGCCTGCTTGGCAACCTCGTGCTTTGCTTTTACCCAGTTGAAGGCCTCTTTGGCTGATTCTGCCTGAGCCTTTACCTTTAACTCTGTCTGCTTGCTCGCTTCAAGGGATATTTGAGCCTTCTGTGCAGCAGCTTTTGCCGCATCCGCCTCCATAATTGCCCGGCTTTCAGCCTCTTTAGCCATAGAAACAATGGCCTTAGCCCTTTCAAGGTTTGCCTGAGTATTGTCAATCTGTGCCTTAAGCCTTCTATCCATCTGCTGAAGGGCTATCTCTTTATTCTGGACATCCTTTTCTGCTTCGTTTGCCAGAACCATATTCTGACTCACTTTCTTTCCATACTCTATAGCTAAAGCAGAGTTTCCAGCAGCTAATGCTTTGTGACCAAGTCCATAAAGCTCATTGGCTATCTTTATATACTCATCCCTCTTTATCTTGGCAAAAGCAAGTTCTTCCTTTCTTACCTCTACATCAGCTCTAATCTGTGCCTCTAAAGCCTTGGCATCATCAAGGATAGCATAAGCTGCTTTCTCGGCAGCCCTGGCTGATTCTGCAGAAGCCACAGCCATTTTTGCCGCAGCCTCAGCAGACATTGCTTTTAGCTCAGCATACTTTCTTTCAGCCCCAGTAACCCTGGCTAATGACTCTGCTTCTTTGAGCGCCTGTTCTGACGCTAAAGCATCAGCTATCATTTCAGCTTCAGCAATCTTTGCTTCTTCTGCTACTGCTACAGCTTTAGCCTCAGAGGCCCAAGCAGCCTCCACCTTTTTCTGAAGTATCTCCAGGGTGTTAATCATAGAGACACCTGAAGTTCCTACCCTTTCTACTGGTGGCTGTGACGCTATTGGCTTCTCTTTTGATACCTGCGATGCCCCTTTCCCCTCTGCTGAAGCTATCGAAACCATCAATATCCCCATTACTACAATAATCTTTTTCATTCCTCTCCTCCTTTGGTAAATTTTCTTCTTTATATCATATAAAAATATTATACAAACTCTTTTTATGTCAAGAAATTTGTTATTTTGCTGCCTCCTGCCGACTGCTTACTGCCTACTACTTGACTTTACTTCTCACATGCCACTCATAAATAATTGGGCTGGCCACAAAGACTGAGGAGTATGTGCCAATGAAGACTCCAAAGGTCATCACAAAGGCAAAGTCAGCCACATCCCCTCCTCCAAATATATAAAGCGCTCCAGCAGTAAATAATACGGTAAGACTGGTGATAATTGTCCTGGCTAATGTCTGGTTGATACTATTATTGATGACCACACCATAATCCTCTTTCCGGGTGAGCTTCAGGTTCTCCCTGATTCTATCAAAGACGACGATTGTATCGTTTATAGAAAAGCCTATGAGGGTGAGGAATGCCGCCACAGTTGGTGTATTAAACTCTTTTCCCGTAAGTAAATAGATGCCTAATGTTATAAGCACATCATGGATTATAGCAATGATTGAAGCCACCGCCCAGCGAAACTCAAACCTGATGGCTATGTAAATGAGCATACAGAGCCATCCAAGTAGAATGGACTTTAGAGCTGATGATTTAAGATTTTTGCTTACAGATGGCCCCACATAAGTGCTTGACCAGGAGAAATTTTTCTCTTTTTCTTCCAATACCTTCTTTATCACGCCAGATGTCTTTTCGTCCTGTATGCCTTTAAGTTTGATAATGATCTCATCACCTTTTCCAATCTGCTGAAGAGATGCCTTGATTCCTTTGTTTTCAAGCCCTTTCCTTATATCCTCAAGCTCTTTTGTCCCTATTGGTCTTTCAAATTTGATCTCAAGCATTGTTCCGCCTGAAAAGTCAAGCCCGTATTTCCTGCCTTCTGGAAAGAAAAGAAAGACAACCAGTCCTACCACCATAAGCAAACCAGAGACAATAAGACAAGGTCTCCTTCTGCCTATAAAGTCAATCTGTGGAATCTTCATCGTCTAAAGTATAATTATCCTCTTAAAATTTTACAAGAAAAATCTCGGAAAGGTTTTTTATCATTTCAAGCAATTTTAGGCTTCTATCCTCAATCAACCCTACTTTCTTCTTTTGCTCTTCTGAGAGATCACCATATTTTCCATTTAACAAGAGTTCTGCCTCTTCTTTGATAGTGGAGATTGACGGACAAGTTTCAGAACTCATATTAGATAGATTTTTTCTAAGCTCATCTATCAAGGACTTCACCTTGAGAGCCTTCTCCATCTTAAGAATTAGTTCGTAAGCATCAAAGGGTTTTACCAGATAATCGTCCACGCCGCTCTCAAACCCTGCTGCCATTGAATCCTGGTCGCTCCTTGCGGTTATAATAATTATAGGTATATTCTGAAACTTCTCTTGTTGCTTTAGTTCACAACAGACCTCAAAACCATCTACGACAGGTATCATAATATCAAGAAGAATAAGGTCAGGTGGCTGCTTTTCAACATGAGAAAGTGCAGAACCACCGTCCTCTACAATCTCTACAGAAAACCCCTTTTCTTTCAAGCAGATAGATAGGAATTCACCAAGCTCCTTATCATCCTCTACAATTAAAACATTGGTTTTTTCTTCCATTTAATCCTCCATATGTTAGGGATGAGTAATGAGTGAAGAGTGATGAGTGAAGAAAGCTCATCCTTCCTTCTTGCTCTCTACCCCCTTTTTTACTATCAACCCGGCTAAATAGCCTGCTCCAAATCCATTGTCTATATTCACACAGGCGACACCTGGGGCACAAGCGTTTAACATTGAAAGGAGTGCAGCCAGGCCGCCAAAACTTGCCCCATAACCAATGGATGTAGGTACGGCTACAACTGGAACAGCCACTAACCCAGCCACAACACTGGCCAAAGCCCCATCCATCCCGGCTACTACCACGATACAATCTGCTCTGTCTATATTCTCCTTCTGGTCAAAGAGCCTGTGTATTCCAGCCACACCCACATCATAGGCATTGTTTGTCTCTATATCCATCATCTCTAAGGTAACCCCTACCTCCTCAGCTATGGGTATATCACCTGTTCCACCTGTCAGGATAAGGACATTGCCTACAGGTTTTCTCTCTATCTGTTTGAGGATAACCCCTGCATCCTCAGCTATGGGTATATCACCTGTCCCACCTGTCAGGATGGACTTGCCTACAGATTTTAAGCCTTTCTGCTCCAAGGTAACCTTTGCCTCTTCGGCTATGGGTATATCACCTGTTCCACCTGTCAGGATGGACTTGCCTGCAGGTTTTAAGGTTCTTTGCTTGAGGGTGATAGCCCTTGCCCCTGAATGCCATTGTATCCCTTCATTTATAGCTTTTATAGCAAGATATACATCCTCTGTTGTCTTTGTAATAAGAAGGTCTTCTTCTTTAGCTACAATACTTTTGGTAATCTCTTTTATTGCCTCTATACTTTTCCCCTGGCCAAAGATTACCTCAAAAAAGCCTGTCCTGAGCCTCCTATGGTGGTCAAGCCGTGCAAACCCACCTATTTCCTCAAACGGAAGGTGCTTGAGCTTATCATAAGCCTCCTCTGCTGATACCTTCCCTCTAGCTACATCTACAAGCAATTCTTTAATCATTTTTTCTGAGGACAATCTTCCATCTCTTCCAAGAGTGTCAGTTGACCAGAATGGATTGGTGTATATTTTATCTGTCCGGTCTCACCACTGCGGTAACGACCAACACATTCGTTGTTTTCTTTCCTTTCTTTGAAAGTCTTGCGGACAATATGCCGACTGGTTTCCATCAGAATATTTGGCTTTTCCAGTTCAGGTTCCTTGAGCCTCTTCTCAGCTATTTTAATATAACAAGGGCTGAGTTCTATGCCCAGATAATCCGAGCCTAATAATTTTGCCGCAACCAGAGTCGTGCCACTACCAGCATAAGGGTCAATCACAACGCCTTTTCTGTCATCTAAAATAGAATAGATACACCTGGTTGGTAAGGCAATTGGAAAAGGAGCTGGATGGTCAGAGTTCTGCTCCGGGCGAATTTCCCAGACTGAACCTAACAAAGCATGCCTTGATTTTAATTCTTTACCAATCGCATTGTCTCCGATGGGTTTACAAAGCCAGTAGATTCTTTCCTCTAATTGCCAGAATCGCCAGCCCCGAATATTAGCGGCAATCTTACGGTGCCAGATAATCTCTTGTCTTACAAGCCACTTACTTTGTGAAACCCAGGTATAAGGGTGAATCATTATGCCTCTATGCCATCTTATTTTATGGTTATAGAAAAACGAACCGCCAGGTTTGGTAATGCGATAGAGTTCATTCAAAACCGCAATTTGATTTTCTTGATATATCTGTTCGTTTTTAATATCAGAGACATTATGATATTTAACGCTGTCAACCAACCAACCTTTATCCTTTTCGCCCTTATTATAAGGCGGCGATGTTACGCCGACATCTACAAAATCATCGTCTATCTTTTTGAGTGTCTCCAGTGCATCGCCTAAAATAATTTGGTTAAGTGGTTTCATCAGAGTTGCTTTAGAAAATCATAGAACTTATGATTGAAATTATCCTTGGTTTTCTCTAAATTCGCCTTGCTTAAATAAACTACTTTTAGGGTAGGACAATCGGAATAATCATTAAAATCAAAGTTGGCGCTTCTCAAGAATCTGCCTGATTCATCGCCATCTGGAAAATGCCTCTTGAGTTGCTTATTGAGATTTACCACAAAGGTCTTATGATTAAAAGGAAACTCCAGGATATAGATTAGTTCGCCGTCCACAAACCCGCTTACCAGCATATTGGGATTTTCCGATTTATCCTTTTGTAATCTATTGTGGGTATAATCCGTAAAATTACCACCACCGTTGAGTTTACGGGGATGCTTTATGACCTTATTATTTTCTGTATTGATATTCTGCGGTTTGGCTTCACAATAGAGTGGTTTTCCACCGATTGCAGTGCCTTGTTTAAATCCATTATAACCGATTTTCTTGTCAATATGCGTATAACCAGCCATAGATACGGTAACATATTCCCTGATAGTTGAAGAATTGCGGTCATTGATATAAATGGTCAAAAGACTGGTAAGAAGCGCAATCAATTGGTCTTTAGATTTATCCAACAATAGATTATTCAAGTCTTTGTGGGATTTGGTGGCATAGATAATAATTACTTCTGCTAATTCACTCTGCATATTTATATAATCTCCATCTCTCAATTTGAAATGCTGAATGCTAATTTTGCAATTTGCAATGAGTTAACTCCGTGTCTTGAGTGGTGAATCTCTTCTTCAAATGGCTACAGTGTTATCATTTTTTAGTATCCTCTCCACATCCTCTGTCTCTAAGACCTCTTTTTCAATCAGGTTTTCGGAAAGGGCTTTCAGCTTTTCCTTATTTTCAGAAATAAGAGCACTTGCTCTCTCGTGAGCAGAAGAGACAATTGTATTTATCTCTTTATCAATCTTTGCCGCAGACTCCTCGCTATAATTTTTCTCTCTGGCAAAATCCCTTCCCAAAAATATCTCGCCGTGACCCCGACCAAAGGTTACATGACCAAGTTCACTCATCCCATACTCAGTAACCATTCTCCGTGCAATCTCTGTAGCTTTCTCTAAGTCATTCCCGGCACCTGTAGTCACATCAGAAAAGATAATCTCCTCAGCACACCTGCCACCAAGGAGGACAGACATCTTGCCCAATATCTCGGATTTTGTTACCAGATATTTATCCTCAATCGGCAATTGCAGGGTATAACCCAGAGAGCCTATGCCCCTTGGCATAATGGAGATTTTATGAACAGGGTCAGAACCTTCTGTAAAGAAAGCAACCAGGGCATGACCTGCCTCATGATAGGCAACAATCTTCTTCTCCTTTTCGCTTATCAGCCTGCTCTTTCTCTCTGGCCCGGCAATCACCCTATCTATTGACTCTTCAAGCTCCTTCATGCCTATGCTTCTCTTTTTCCGTCTGGCAGAAAGCAAAGCCGCCTCATTTATCAAATTAGCCAGGTCAGAGCCTACAAACCCAGGCGTCCTTCTGGCTAAAACCTTGAGATCAACACTTTTAGAGATGGTTTTTCCTTTAGCATGCACCTTCAAAATGCCCTCCCTGCCGACTACATCAGGTGCATCAACAACGATGTGCCTGTCAAACCTCCCTGGTCTAAGGAGTGCCGGGTCAAGAACATCCGGTCTATTAGAGGCAGCCATAAGAATAACCCCCTCACCGGTATTAAACCCATCCATCTCAACTAAGAGCTGGTTCAATGTCTGTTCCCTCTCATCGTGGCCACCACCTATTCCAGCCCCTCTATGCCTTCCAACAGCATCTAATTCATCAATAAAAATGATGCAGGGTGCGTTCTTCTTGCTTTGGTTAAAAAGGTCTCTCACCCGGGAAGCTCCAACACCAACAAACATTTCCACAAAATCAGAGCCACTAACAGAGGAGAAGTGGACACCAGCCTCTCCAGCCACAGCTTTTGCCAAAAGCGTCTTTCCTGTTCCAGGAGGGCCCACCAAAAGCACACCCTTTGGGATCCTGGCGCCCAACTTCTGAAACTTCTTTGGGTCTTTTAAGAACTCAATTATCTCCTTTAGTTCCTCCTTTGCCTCATCCACACCAGCCACATCATTAAAGGTTACCTTTGCCTGTTCGTCCTTAGAAAAAATCCTTGCCCTTGACCTGCCAAAAGAGAAGGGGCTTTCAGGACCACGCATATTTCTAAAGAGCAAAAACCAGAAGATAAAGAGAAGGAATATTCCAGGAAGTATGGTTTGCCAGAAGAAGTTGATAAAAGTAGCCAGGCCCGAGGGTCTTTCTGCCTTAAAAGGAACCTTGTTCTCCCTTAAAGTCTTGATAAGATCCTGGTCAAAGCGGGGAATCTGGCAGATAAATGGAATGACCTTAGCCCCCTTTATTATCTTTCCACTAATATTATCTTCAACAATTATTACCTCTGAAACCTTTCCATTCTCGACGAGATCCAAGAATTCTGAGTAAGGAACAACGACAGGCGGGGTTGGAATAGAGATTTTGGTATTGTAAAGGATAAGAACCAGGAGAAAGCCCAAAAGAAACCAGCCGATTATTTTTGTTATTTTCATAGCCTTTAGTTTAGTGAAATCTCACAAAGATTGTCAAACTTAGTTTTTTAAGATGTTAGCCACAGTGAAAATGCCTGGATACCTTTATTTAGCTATTTTACTTTAAGAAGGAAATTTTTAGGGCTTATTTCTGAATCGCAGCACATAAAGAAAACCGCTTGACAGTCAAGAAGAAAAGAGACTATAATTAAGTTTTTATCAGGAGGTAAAAAATGAAAAAGGTAATATTGGGAATTTTGATATGTGGAGTGGTCTGTTGGGGAAAAGAGGTTGTTGTTGTCAAAGGGGATACCCTTTGGCACCTTTGCAAAAAGCACTTGGGGAATCCATTAAAATGGCCTGAGATTGCGAGATTCAATAAGATGAAGAATCCCCATCTTATTTATCCTAAAGATAGGATAATCTTTCCACCACATGAAAAAGACTTAGACAGGATAGGAAGATTGGAACAAGGAGAGGTTATTAACCTTTTTGGGGATGTGCAGATAGGAGGAAAGGTTGCCAGGATTTCTGATAAGGTCTCATCCTATGACGAGGTTGTTACTGGTCACGGCGGAAAGGTAGAAATTCTCTTTGGAAGGGATGGTCTTATCCAATTGATGCCCAATGCCCAGATTAAAATGAAGGGTGTAGAGGCTGATGGAATGCTCTTGCTCAGACTTGTAAAGGGAAGGGTTTTAGTGGCAAAGGCAGAGGAGAGAGGCGTCAGGGTAATGACAAATTCAATCTTAGAGACAAGGGGAAATGCCTTGGTGAGATACTTTCCACAGGGAATAACAACGGTCTCTATCTTTGAAGGGACTGGTGTTGTTATGGGAAAGGACAGGAAGATAGAAATTCCCGCTGGCTATGGGAATCTGACAGATTTTGATGGTATTCCACAAGAGCCAGTAATCTTGTTAGAGTCTCCAGACCTTATATTTCCTGAGGATGGAATGGTTACTGGAAATATGAAACCCAAGCTTAGCTTCAGCAAAGAAGCTGATATGTATATTGTAGAGGTTGCTGATGACCCATCCTTTATTCCTTTGGTCTTTGAATCTTTCCCGACAGGAGAAGAGCTATCCTGGCCATTAAAAGAGAGTCTCTATTTTTGGAGGGTAGCCTCAGTTGATAAGAACGGAATTATAGGCAGATTCAGTGAGATGAGAAGATTTGCTGTAGAAAGGAGGACAGGGATAAAATGGGAGAATAGACCGCTCTATTTAGAGAAGCCAACCAGAATGTATCAAAGTGATGGCTATACCTATATTTCTACTGACTCCATTCTCTACTTTTACCCAGAATATGCTGATAACTCTGTCGGAAAGATACGGCTGAATATTGATGGAAGAGAGGGTTTTTATAAGGAACCACTGAGATTAAAAGAAGGAGAGCATGGTATAGTCTATCAAGCTATAGATATGTTGGGTGAAGAAGCACAGGAGAATAGCCTTTCTATTATTGCTGATGGCACACCACCTGCGGGAACGCTAACCATTTCAACACCCCTTGAAAATGGCTTCTTGAAAAAGGACGCTACCTTCACCATTACAGGAAGCGACAACCTTTCTGGTCTCTCCCGCATTCAGGTTGGCATAGGAAATGAGGTATTTACCTACCTGAAGCAAGCCGAGTTTTCCCTCTCTGCAGAAGGAGAGTATCAAATTGTCTGGAGGACAGAGGATACTGTGGGGAATATATCAAAGGATAACGCCCTCTCATTTGCCTTAGACAAGAATGGTCCAGAGATAGAGCTTACAACCAATCCAAAGCTTGCTGTCTATAATAAAAATTATATGCTTCCAGACAATGCCACAATTACCCTTACAGCCTCTGATAAGCCCGCTGGGGTTTCGGCTATCTTTTACCAGATAGACAGTGGCAAGATGATGAGGTATAAAGAGCCTATATCTATCAGGGAGCAAGGGCTCCATATTCTAAGATATAATGCTATTGACAAGGCTGGCAATGAAACCAAAGATTGCTCCCTCTCTGTCTTCATTCAACCCCTGATGCATGAATATCACAAGTGACCTGCTCTCCCTTGTGGGTTTTAATATGGTCGGGGGGATTGCGGTAAGAAAAAAACACCTTCTTCTTCAGTATTTTAGCTCACCAAAAAAGGCTTGGGATGCCAAGAGAAAAGAACTGGAAAGGGTAGATGGGTTGCAAAGAGATGATATAGACGCTTTTCTTTCTGCTAAAAACAAGATAGACCCCAAAAAGGAGATAGACAAAGCAAAGAAAGAAGGCATAAAGATTGTAACCTTCCGAGACAAAGGCTATCCTGTTGCACTCGGACTGATTACCGACCCACCTTTAGTTTTGTATGTAAAAGGTGAGATAAAAGAAGTAGATAGGCTTGCAGTTGGGATTGTTGGCTCAAGAATGGCATCAGATTATGGAAAGAGGGTGACCAGAGAGTTTGTCTCTGAGCTTGGAAAAGCAGGGTTTACCATAGTCTCAGGTCTGGCAAAGGGAATAGATGGGCAGGCGCATAGAACAGCCCTGGAAGTTTGTGCAAGGACACTGGCAGTTTTGGGCTGCGGAATAGATGTTGTCTATCCTCTGGAGAACAAGAGATTATTCTCTGAAATCCCATCAAGTGGTGCTATCATTTCTGAGTTTCCTTTTTCCACACCTCCATCAAAGGAGAATTTTCCTCAGAGAAACAGGATAATCGCCGGGCTTTCCCTCGGTATTCTTGTTATAGAAGCCGCAGAAAGAAGTGGCGCCCTGATAACAGCAAGATTAGCCATTGAAGAGGGAAGAGAGGTCTTTGCTGTTCCAGGCCCTATTACCTCTCCTTTGTCCCGTGGGACAAATAAACTGATAAAGGATGGAGTAAAGCTTACCGATTCTTGCAGCGAGATAATTGAGGAACTCGGCCCTATGATAGAAAAGGTGATGGAAGAATGAAAAAGAAAAAAGACCATTAAAACCAAAAGAAGAAAGCGAGCAATATTAAAGATAAGAAAATACAGATATTATTTGACTTCTCCTCTTTTTAATGTTAAAATTTTTTATGGTTGAAGATTGGGAGATAAATGTTCGGGTAAGAGAGGTATTGGTAAAGAGATTTGTAAATATAAAACATGTTTTGATCTCAACCAATAGCGCAACTGTCCTTGTGAAAGGAACACTTGGTTTTTTGGGAACAAGTCCAGCCAAAGAACATATCCCCCAAATTTTAGTAAGAATAGAGAAGGATATAAGGGAGATTAAAGGGGTTCGGGATGTGAGACTTTCTTTTGAGGGATGGATAAAGGTAGGAGGAACATGGAAAGAAACTTGAAGGAGCAGCATAAATGAGCGAAGATAAAGAAACAAGATCAAAACAATTGATAGGAAATCTGCTGGTTGAGGTAAATCTTTTGACTGTAGAGGGATTAGAAAAGGCCATATTAGAACAGAAGAAGACAAAAGAAAAGTTCTCCAGAGTTTTGGTTCGGCTTGGCCTGGTAGAAGAAGAAGCCTTGGTCTCCTTCCTGGGCAAGAAGTTCAACATCCCCTATATCAATCTTTTAACCGCCCCTATTGATGCAGGAGCAGTAGACACCATTCATTATGAGATCGCCAAGAAATACCTTCTCTTCCCCTGTCAGAAAGAGAATGGCATCTTGACTGTGGCTATGGTTGATCCTCTGAGCACCACAATTATTAATGAACTCATCGTTGAAACAGGCTATCAGATAAAACCAATCATTGCCTCAGAAACAGCCATTAGAAAGGCTATTAAGAATTATTATGAAGGAGGGATAAAAGATAAAACAAAGGTAAAGATAATGCCAATAGCTGAGGGGATTGATGTAGATAAGATCATGCGTCAAGGCGCTGAAGCACCCTTAATCAACTTAGTCAATCATATCTTGGAAGAGGCAGTAAATGCCAAGGCATCGGACATACATATTGAACCATATGAGCAGACACTCAGGATACGATACAGGATTGATGGCGTCTTGTATGAGGTAGCTACCCCTCCAAAGCAGATGCACCATCCCATCATTTCAAGGCTGAAGATTATGTCTGAAATGGATATTGCTGAGAGGAGGCTTCCTCAGGATGGAAGGTGTAAGATTAGAATCAAGAATAGGGATATTGACTTCAGGGTCTCTACCATCCCAGCAAACTTTGGGGAAAAGTGTGTTATGCGTATATTGGACTCATCCTCTTTATGTGTTGAGCTGACAGATTTGGGCTTTGAGCCAGATGCCTTAGCTATATTTGAAAAGAATATTGCTGTTCCCCATGGAATGATACTGGTTACAGGTCCAACTGGCTCAGGAAAGTCAACCACCCTATACTCAGCATTACGAACCATAAGCACTCCAGAGAAGAATATTATGACTATGGAGGACCCTGTAGAGTATGTTTTGGCTGGGGTAAACCAGATTCAGGCAAAACCAGAGATAGGCTTTGATTTTGCCTCAGGCCTGCGATCTTTTATGAGGCAGGACCCAGATGTCATCTTAGTGGGTGAGATCAGGGATAGAGAGACAGGAGAGGTAGCTATAAACGCCGCACTTACCGGGCATCTGGTTCTTTCCACCTTGCATACGAATGAAGCAGCAGGTTCTGTAACCCGTTTAGTCAATATGGGTGTTGAGCCATTTCTTATCTCATCAACCTTAGTTATGGTTGTTGCTCAGAGGCTTGTGAGAAAGCTTTGCAGTTGCAAGGAGCCTTATGAGGTCTCTGCAGAAAGCTTAAAGAGTATGGGCATAGATGTCTGGGAAGAAAAGACGACTCTTTATAGACCGAAGGGATGTGAAAAGTGTGTGAATATTGGCTATAAAGGCAGGATGGGTGTCTATGAGATACTTGTAAGCAACGAGGAGATACGAGATATGATTGTTCATAGAGAGACATCCCATGTTATTCAAGAGGCAGCTATAAAACATGGGATGGTTACCCTGAGAGAAGTAGCTATCAGAAAGGTTTTATCCGGAGCAACGACAATTGATGAGATGATGAGGATAGTGGCAGAGGCAGGATAAAGAGGTTCAAGAAGTTCTATGTTCTATGTTAGGGAAAGTTCTGAAGTTAAAAGCCAACTATATGTTGCTTTAGATTAAATAACATAGAACATAGAACCTAGAACTTACGAAAAAGGAGACTAAGAAATGTTGACAATGGAGCGGCTTGTCCATGATATGGTGGAAAAGGGTGCCTCAGATATACATCTGACGATTGGCGTCCCGCCCCAGCTCAGGGTTGACGGGTTAATGACGCCAGTGGAGGGTGCAGAGAGGCTCACCCCTGATATGTGTCATCAACTCATCTACTCTGTCCTCACCGATGAACAGAAGAGAAGGTTTGAAGAAGAGTTGGAGTTGGACCTATCTTTTGGCGTAAAGGATGTCGGCAGGATAAGAATGAATGTCTTTCGCCAGAGGGGAACTGTGGGAGCAGCCCTTAGAGGCATTCCCAATGAGATTCCAAGCTTTGATCAATTGGGGCTTCCAGGTATAGTTAAAAAGATTGCTGATTTTCCTGCGGGATTGGTTCTCGTTACAGGTCCAACTGGCTCAGGAAAGTCAACCACCCTTGCCTCCATAATTGACTATGTCAATACCAATAAAAGGCTTCATATCATCACAGTTGAGGACCCGATTGAGTTTCTTCATAGACATAAAAGTTGTATCGTTGTTCAAAGGGAGGTAGGTGCAGACACAAGGTCATTTGCCCAATCATTAAAGCATATGCTCAGGCAGGACCCGGATGTCATCTTGGTTGGTGAGATGAGGGACTTAGAGACAATATCTGCGGCTATCACCATAGCCGAGACAGGACACTTAGTCTTTGCCACATTACATACAACAGATGCCATTCAGTCTGTAAATAGGATAATAGATGTCTTTGCCCCAGAGCAACAACAACAGATAAAAGCTCAACTCTCCTTTGTCTTAAAGTCTACATTCTCTCAGACCCTGATTCCCCATGCCAGCGGAAAGGGAAGAATCCTCGCCTGCGAAATCCTCATTTCAACCCCAGCTATTTCCAATCTCATCCGTGAGGGAAAGATACACCAGGCTTATACCATTATGCAGGTAAGCAAGCAATTTGGCATGCAGACAATGAACTCATCCCTTGCTGAACTCTATAAAAGAGGTGTGATTACTTACGACGATGCCTTGAACCACACCCAGGACCCAGAGAGCCTGAAGAAGATAATCGGTGGAGGACCTGCGGCGGCAGCTCAACCTACTATGCGAGCAGTAGGAGGGTATGGAGGACATTAAAAACAGAATTCAGAATACAGAATTCAGAATACAGAATTCAAAATAGATGCAGGTTTTTCATTCTGACTTCTGTATTCTAACTACTGAATTCTATTTAGTTTGTTGCAAGGACTGATTTATTTGGGTATAGAATCTTACTGTGGGACTATTCTGAATTCTGACTCCTGAATTCTGAATACCTGAATAGTTATTATTATGATTTCAAAAATTGTCAGGGATATTCCGCCATCAGGAATCAGAAGGTTTTTTGACATCCTCGGTAAAATGAAGGATGTCATCACATTAGGGGTTGGGGAGCCTGATTTTCCTACGCCCTGGCATATCAGGGAGGAAGCAATCTACTCTATTGAAAAGGGCTGGACAACCTATACCTCCAATGCAGGGCTTATTGAACTTCGGGAAAAGATAGCTGAAACACTCTCTTCTAAACACAATCTTTCATACAACCCAGAATCTGAAATTCTAATCACTACAGGTGTCTCCCAGGGAATAGATTTGGCTTTAAGGGCTATATTGGACCCTGGTGATGAGGTGCTTATTCCAGAACCTTCTTATGTCTCTTACAAACCCTGTACTTTATTGGCTGGAGGAAAGCCTGTGACCATTTCCACATTGTATGAAGATGGATTCAAAATAAAGCCAAAGGCTATTTCCGATGCCATATCTGATAAGACAAAGGCTATCATTCTCTGCTATCCAAACAATCCCACAGGTGTAAGCTATACCAAAGAAGAGCTTCTTGGCTTAGCTGGAGTCTGCAAGAAGAATAATCTGATTGTTATCTCAGATGAGATATATGAACACCTATCTTATGAACAGCCCCATATCCCTTTTGCCTCACAAGACAAAGAGAAGACTATTTATCTCTCCGGTTTCTCAAAGGGTTATGCCATGACAGGGTGGAGGGTAGGTTATGCTGCAGGACCTGCGGATATCATTGGTGCGATGTGTAAGATTCAGCAATATACGATGCTCTGTCCACCCACGATATCACAAAGGGCAGCAATCTCTGCCCTATCCTCTGATACCTGGAATGAGATGAAGGAGGAGTATGAAAAGAGGAGAAATCTGATGGTTTCAGGCTTAAATTCAATCGGCATGGAATGCCTTCTGCCTGATGGTGCCTTCTTTGCCTTTCCGAAAATTTTAAGATCAGGTCTTTCTTCCTCTGAGTTTGCCGAAAGACTCTTATTATCTGAGAAGGTTGCTGTTGTTCCAGGGGATGCCTTTGGTGAGTCTGGAGAAGGGTTTATCCGCACATCCTTTGCTGTCCAAAAGGAGAAGATAGAAGAGGCACTTATCAGAATGAAAAGATTCCTGGCAGGGCTATAAAGGAAAGGTTATTACTAAATTTTTTACCGCAAAGAACGCAAAGAGTTACGCAAAGTTCGTCAAAGACTTTACCGCAAAGAACGCAAAGGGTTACGCAAAGTTCGCTAAGAATTAATTTACAATAATTCTTTCTCTTCTCTGTCCTTTGCGATTTACTTTGCGTCCTTTGCGGTTACTCTGTATCTTAATTTGATTACTTGATAATATTTTCGCTATGGAAAAAAATATTCTCTGGCATTCAACATCGCATATTTTAGCTACTGCTGTCCGAAGGCTTTTTGGTAAAGTAAGGCTGGGGATAGGCCCGGCTATAGAAGAAGGCTTCTACTACGACTTTGATCATCCCTTCACCCCAGAAGACCTGCCAAGGATAGAGGAGGAGATGAGAAAGATTATAAAGGAGGACCAGAGGTTTGAAAAACGAATATCAAGCAAGGAAGAGGCAGAAAGAATCCTGACAGAAGACAATCAATCTTATAAGCTTGAACTGCTCTCGGGGCTCTTAGATGCTGAGGTCTCCTTCTTTACAAACGGTGAGTTTTCTGACTTATGCAAGGGTCCTCATATCTCATCAACAAAGGAAGTCAAGGCTTTTAAGCTGACAAGGATAGCTGGAGCATACTGGAAAGGGAATGAAAAGAATCCGATGCTAACCAGAATCTATGGCATATCCTTTGAAAGCCAGCCAGAGCTTGATGAATATTTAGAGAGGATAGAGGAGGCAAAGAAGAGGGACCATAGAAAGCTCGGTTCTGCTTTATCACTATTTTCTATCTATGAAGAAGCAGGCTCTGGACTTATCTTCTACCATCCACATGGAAAGGTCTTGGTAGACCAGATTACCCAATATCTGAAGGAAGAACACAGAAAAGAGGGATACCTTGAGGTGGCCACACCCCACATAGGAAGAAAGGAGCTATGGCAGACCTCAGGTCACTGCGACTATTACTCTGAGAATATGTATTTCATCAACAAAGAGAAAGAGGATTATATCTTAAAGCCTATGAACTGCCCGGGGCATATCTTGATATACAAAACAAAAACAAGGAGCTTCAGGGATTTGCCTATGAGATACTTTGAGCTTGGAACAGTCTATCGATATGAAAAAACAGGGGTGTTGCATGGATTATTAAGGGTTCGGGGTTTCACTCAGGATGACGCCCATATCTTCTGCACAGAAGACCAACTGATGAATGAGATAGGAAGGGTGATCAGGTTCTTTCAGAGAATGCTTTCTATTTTTGGTTTTAGTGAATATGAGGTTTATCTTTCCACAAGACCTGAGAAGTTTGTGGGAACAAAGGAAAAATGGGATATGGCAACCTTAATTTTGGCAGATGTGCTCAAAAAAGAGGGATTGCCGTTTACAATAGATGAAGGAGAGGCTGTCTTCTATGGGCCAAAGATAGATGTGAAGCTCAAGGATTGCTTAAAAAGGAGCTGGCAGGGGCCAACCATCCAGGTTGACTTTAATCTGCCAGAGAGGTTTGGGGTAGAGTATATCGGAGAGGATGGAAAACCCCATCAACCAGTGATGATCCATCGGGTTGTGCTTGGAAGTATGGAGAGATTTATTGGGGCTTTGATTGAGCACTACGGCGGCAAATTTCCCCTATGGCTTTCACCTGTTCAGGTAAGGGTGATGAGTATTACAGATGCTGCAGCAGAATATGCCAATAAGATAAAAGATGAGCTTCTTTTTGCAGGAATAAGAGCAGAGGCAGACTTGCGGGCTGAGAAGATTGGAAAGAAGATAGCTGAAGCCCAAGAGGAGAAGATTCCCTATATGGCCATTGTTGGAAAGAGAGAGGCAGAAGAAGGCACCATAAGCCTTCGCCACAGATCTAAAGGAGATATGGGAAAATTTGAGATTCCCAATTTTATTGAAATGTTAAGGTGTGAGATACAGGAGAAGAAGATAATATAATCTAACCGCAAAGGACGCAAAGAAATAACCGCAAAGTTCGCAAAGAAGATAGATTATTATAATTCTTTTCTTTGCGAACTTTGCGTAACCCTTTGCGTTCTTTGCGGTAAAGAATTAGCGGTTAAAAATCTCTTTATTTAATTATTGCCAGCTTGCCGATGTGTTTCTCACCAGCCTGATTTGTAATCACATAGATATAAACACCAGAAGCGACCTCTCTTTCTGGGTTTATCCATCGCAAGACACCTTCTGATGGAGGATATACCTCTTTCTCCTTCACCAGTTCACCCTTGATATTGAAGACACGAATTTTAGCATCGGCAGTGAGATTTCTGATAGGATCAGAGCAACCTCCAAAGTTTAATTGACTATGCTTATCTGCCCTATACGGATTTGGCCAGACAATCACATCCCCAAGATGATCGGCGGCTGTGCCCATAATACTAATGGTCAGCCCATTTATTGGGCTTCTTGCCCTATTTCCAACGATATCTACTGCCTCAAGGTAAAATTCATACCTACCACCATTCTTACCTGCAAATGTTACTGAGCTTGAAGAAGAAGGATAGGAGCCATAAGGTTTCCAGGCAGAATCACCCTCCTTATAATACAGTGTATATCGGCAAATCCCTGAGCCTGAGATTTGTGGAGCCAATGGAGCCAGATTAGGATCTGTGCCTTTCCAGTTGATGAGACAATCCTGGGTTATTGAGCTAATATCTACGGCTGGAGGCCTGCTGTCAAGATAATGGGAGGTCTTTTCGCTACCAACAATATTTTCAATATGTGTCCCTGTCTCTGTTGCCGCAACCTTCACCCAGAAGAGATAGGTGTTTGTGGAGATCATCAGGGGTTCATTTAATGGAAATGAATTCCGAAAGTCAATATCTTTGGTGTCAAGAAGAAGTCTCGGTCTCACAGCAGACTCTATTTGATAGAAGATAAACCCTCCTTTTCCAACATAAAGCTCATGTGGAGTGCTTCTCATCGTTAAAGCCGTAGACTGAATCCCCAAAGACTTGCTTTTACCCGCAGATTGAATTGCCATTGTGGTAATTGTATCTGTTAAGGTGTGCGACCCACCACTTATTTCCATAATATCAAATGTCTTCATCGGCATAGGCTCAATCTCTGCGGTTAAGGTTATTGTAGTTGCTTGCGATACAGAGCCCACCTTTGTATTAAAGGTATATAGAGGAAACAGAGCAATCGTGCTACCGTTTAAGAAGTTTTTAAGTTTATCCCATGTCTTTGGCATACCCAAGCCTCCCCATCCGGTATCTGTTCCTTTAGTATAACAATGACCGAGTGTGTAGCGAGAAGGCTCACCTTTCTCAATCAGTGTAGAAGTAGCATATACATAAGGAGAAGTATCATATACATCAGGAGACTCTCTCTGTGCGTCTATTATCCACCAGAGTTTACGAGAAGACTCATCATAATATGGCCCTATAGTATAAGTTGAATATTGGGCAGATGGACTAACCCATGTAGCCGGGCTTCCCTTCTCTTGAATCACATTAGTTGTGCCTGTAGAAAGATATGTGAGATAATCCTGAGGAAGGGTGACGGTTATTGTTGCACCAGACTCAACATTTCCTGCGTTATAAAGAATAAGCGAGTATCTTCTCTCATATCCAGAGGTTCCTGTTCCCTCCATCGGCAGAATCCATATTTTTAAGGCTACAGATGGGGTTCCTATAAATGTGATCCAACTTGAGTAGTTGTTCTCAAGCTGTGTCTCTATTCCCGCATCTCCAGTGTATGTGATTGAGGCTATATTTATAATGGATTGCCCCATAATAGCATTTTTAGAAAGCTTGAACTTTACTTCTAAGACTATGGAAAGATCTGGAGTTAGTGTGCCAATGGTCAGAGTCAAGAGATAGCCTGCCTCTACAACAGAAACAGATCCAGCTCCAGATCCAAGCCCTTGATAAGTTAAATTATTTTCATTCATACTCTGCCCAAAATAATCATAAGCCTTCACATTGTGCAAGGTAGCTGTGCCTGCATTCCAGAAGGTTAAAACATATAACACATCCCCTCCAACAGTCACTGTCGCAGGCCCTGTCTTTATAATAACAAGGTCTATCACAGGCACCTTGACGATAGTCGTCCATGTAGAGAGATTGTTCTCAAGGCTCTTGTCTGCTTCCCCTGTAGTGATTGAAGCTATGTTCAATAGGATCGTACCTGTAGCCACCTCAAGGCCTACCTGCACTTTGAAGTTAATGGTGCGTGTTCCTGATAAAGGCGGCAAGGACTCAAGATCCCATTTAACATAAGTAAGAGTGCCAACAATGTTAACAGTACAGGACTTGTCTGAGGAGAGATAGGTTGTGCCTGAGGGAATGGTATCAACAATCTTCACGCCCTGTGCAGTAAGAAGCCCTATATTTCCATACTCTATCTTATAATTGATGTATCCACCTGCTGGTACCTCTGAAGGAGGGCTGTTTGTTCCCCATTCTAAGTGTCGCTTTGAAACCCAAACATCGCTTACCAATTCAATGATATGGGAGGTTACAGAGGAGTAGTTATTTGTCAGGCTTCCATCAGAGGTTGGGGTGATAGTGGCTACATTTGTCGGGGTATTAGATTCAGCACCAGTAACAGAGCCGATCAGGGTTATCTTCCAGGAGTATTCACTACTACCAAGGTTTCCAAAATTCCAGTTAAGAAGATTTTCTGTCTGATTGAATGTGGAAGTCATAGTAGCAGGCTCAATCACATAGTTATCATAACCAACGCCAGCAGGAAGCAAGTCTTCTACCACCACACCATTTACAAGAAGAGAGCCTGTCTTTTGGCAGTCTAAGATATAGGCAATCTTCTTTCCGGTAACTGCCTCACTACCATAAGATCCTTCATTCCTGAACAAAGAAAGCCTGCCATCCGCTCTTCCAATCAAAAGATCCTGGGTTTTATCACCATTGACATCTCCAAAGGCAGGCGAAGCATAATTTCCAACATTTATACCGGCAAATGTGTCTACTTTTTGGGCAGAATAAAAGATAGGTGAGTTTTGATCTCCATAATTTTTATAGAATTCAATAGTTCCATTTTTGATACCGCAAAAGAGATCAAGGTTAGTATCCCAATCAAGGTCAAAGAAGGAAGGAACACGATAGTTATCGTCATTTGGCATATCAAAGCTCCAGTTCCACGCCCAGGCACCACCCCCATTGTTTTTGTAACCCCAAACTGCGCCCTTACCATTTCCAACGATAAGGTCTTCATCGCCATCCCCATCTATATCAACCCCAGTAGGTGCAGACTTCAGATCCATATTTTCTCCGGACATAAAGTCGCCACTGCTTACCCAAGAAGAAGGAGTAAACGGGGTATCGGACTTATATATTTTTATCTTTCCTATTCCTTCTCCAACATCATAACCTACAAACAAACTAAGTGTACCATAACCATTCTCATCAATAAGACAGGGATGTGGCCTACCTCCCAACCCTGTTGAAAAAGAACCCATAGAGATAAAGCTTCCACCATCGTTCCTAAAAAACCATATACTTTTATCAGATGCACCAACAACCAAGTCGTCATCATCGTCACCATCTAAATCAGCAAGATAGGGGGCGGAGTAATCCCCAACATCTATTGCTTCAAAATTATCGGTAATATGGGTGAAGGGATGGTTCCTTATTGACTTTGTGATAGAGAGGTCCATTGAGATTATATAATTGGACCAGGTTCCTGTGTTGTTTGCTGGGTATCTTTCACAGTCATCTGCGGTGATTGTGCCAATGTTTGTTAAGATTGATGAGTCTGGAAGATTGCCAACACTGACTGTTACGCTAATGGTTCCAGATTCTCTAAGCCCTAATGTTGGAATATTCCACTCAAGCAGGTTTACTGTTAGTGTGCCAGCAGGAGATGAGGAGATGTAGGTAACACTACCAGGAAGTAGGTCCTGCACTACTACATTTTTGGCTATACCAGCATTGTTTCCGTATCTTATGTAGTAGGTCATGGTTCCATTGGGTCCTGCATCAAGGGTTTTTTCTGTAGTATTCTCATAGAAAAAGATTGTGCCGTTACCTACTCCAATAAATAGGTCGCTGTCTCCGTCTGCGTCTATGTCAGCAAGGGTTGGGTGACCCTGGTCAACTCCAAAGTTGATGTAATTAACCCCGGCGTTCCAGACTGGCACTTTCGGGGTGCCAATATTCCGGAATAGCCTAATATTACCACTATTCGCATCTCCAACCAAAAGGTCATAATCCCCATCTCCCTCTATATCAACAAAGGTAGGGACAGCATTTGTATTGCCACTCACCCCAGCATAATTATTAGCCGCAGAGGAGAAAATAGGAAGGGTAGAAGAACCTGTATTTTCGTAGAAGTCTATGGTGCCATTAGCCTTTCCAACGAAAAGGTCCTGGTCTCCATCTGCGTCTATATCACAGAAGGTAGGGGCAAGCTCTGTTGCTCCTGTTATTGTGGCAACATTACCTTGAGCTGTCCACTCAGGCATCCTCCAGTCTCCATCGTTTCTGTAATACTCTATGTAATTGCCGCCACCATCACCCTGAAAGAGATCCAAATCTCCATCCTTGTCTATATCAACAAACGAGTGGCTATCGTGGGCTGTCTCTATTATCGTGCCTGTGTAGGTGGCATAGTTGCTTGTTATGAGCGTCCAGGAGGCAAAGCCAGGACTGCCATTATTCTGCAAAAACTGCATATCAGAAAGATTTGCTCCATCAACTATCAGGTCTTGATCTCCATCTGAGTCTAAATCAGCAAACTGAGGCACAGCTCCCTGAACTGTGTTCACATCTGCATAAGATGAGCTTTTCAAGGTAAATGTTGCCTCCTTTGGCTGGAACTTATATAGGTAAAGCTCAGGGGCCGGGATATGGAGGCTCCAGGAAGAGGTTGTGCTACCAAGATTATAAAATCCTCCAGTAGAGGTTATGGTAGCCACATTAGTAAGGGTAGTTGAGCCAAGGGTTGTATCTGAAATAGTGCCTCTAATTGTTATTGTGCCGTTTGTTCCAGTTATAAGGTTTCCAAGGTTCCAATAGTATAGGGTTCCTGTAGAACCTGATGTTGGTGTAGAGAACTGAATGCCTACTATCTCATTTGGCAGATAATCACTTAAGACTACCTCATTTGCGGTAATTGGTCCATTATTTCCGTATCGCATCTGGTAGGTGATGGACTCCCCTGGGAGTGCCTCAGTGAAAGTCCCTATTACTGTCTTCTCCACCCAGATATCTGGACCAAGGATATGCAAGGTGCAGGAGGTGCCGTTATTTGCGTAGCTTGTTTCTGTTGAGGCTGTAGTGATGCTGGCATAGTTGGTGAAGGTGGTTGAGCCGATAAGGCTGGCATTGGCTGTGCCGGCTATGGTGATATAGCCCCGTAGGGGATTTGGAGCGTTCCATTGGTAAAGGGGAGGGGTGGAGGTTGAAGGAGAGGGTGTGGCGGATGAATAGGTTACCGAAGATGGGAATAGATCTGAGACGACTACATTCTGGGGAAGGAGACCCTCTGGAAGGGTGATGGAGATAAGATTGGCTGGGCCAATAACCCTCAAGCTACTACCATTTGGACGCCATTTCAAGTTAACCCTTGCATTTTCAAGGCATTCCCGATACTCAAGCCGTATCCTATGCCAGCCAATTCCACAACCACTGGTATTGCCTGAGTCATTAGTCCCCTCCCATGTATTCC
>JAZDOR010000184.1:0-7684 GCA_043798435.1 bacterium | reverse complement strand
CAGAATTCAGGAGTCAGAATTCAGTAGTCAGTAGTCAGAATACAGAATTCAGTAGTCAGAATTCAGGAGTCAGAATTCAGGAGTCAGGAGTCAGAATTCAGAATTCAGGAGTCAGAATTCAGGAGTCAGAATTCAGGAGTCAGGAGTCAGAATACAGAATTCAGGAGTCAGAATTCAGGAGTCAGAATTCAGGAGTCAGGAGTCAGAATTCAGAATTCAGGAGTCAGAATTCAGGAGTCAGGAGTCAGAATTCAGGAGTCAGGAGTCAGAATTCAGGAGTCAGAATTCAGGAGTCAGAATTCAGGAGTCAGAATTCAGGAGTCAGGAGTCAGAATTCAGGAGTCAGGAGTCAGAATTCAGGAGTCAGAATTCAGGAGTCAGTATTCAGTAGTCAGAATTCAGGAGTCAGGAGTCAGCATTCAGGAGTCAGAATTCAGGAGTCAGGAGTCAGAATTCAGGATTTAATATTCTTAATTCTTAATTCTGGATTCTGTATTCTGGATTCTGTATTCTGTGTTTTGTATTCTGTGTTTTGTATTCTGTATTCTGGATTCTGAATTCTCCACTATTCTCCCTTTTCTCCTTTTTTTAATATCCAATCACAAAATATCCAAAGAAGAATAGGGCTATGATAGAGAGCCAGGCAATAGTTCCTAAAAGAATAGGCTTTGGCAGAGCAACGATTGTCTTTTTTATATCTACACCTAAGCCAATGCTGGTCAGAGCAAAGATGAAAGCCCAGGATGCCCAGGGCTTTACAACCTTGCTATATTGCCCAATCTGCGGAGAGAAAGAGAAGATAATCCCTACCAGAAGAAATCCCCAGAGGAACCAGGGCACACCAAATCTTGATTTCATTCCTTTGCTTACCTTGAGATAGACTGCATACCAGGATATGCCAAGCAGTATGGGAATTATCGTGGCTGTCCTGGCCATCTTTATACAAACGGCTAAATCAAGGCATTCCTTGGAAAGAGCAGAGGCAGCCATTTTTACAAAACCTGTCTGATGGAGGGTTGTGGCACAGAATAGGGCATAGCTCTGCCATGACATACTGAGGAAACTTTGGATTGCAGGATAGAAGGCTACACCGAGAAACCCGAGGATAGTAATAACAAGGAGGCTCATGCCTGTATCCTCTTTTTCTGCCTCTACTACCGGGCTGGCCAAAACAATGGCAGATGCCCCGCATATAGATGTGCCCATACCAATCAGAAGCGAGGTCTTGTCAGAGAGACCGAGCCGAGAGCCGACATATATCACTACCCAGAAGACGATAACTATTCCCACTAAGAGTTGGAGCCAGGCAATGGCTTGAACACTTGCCAGCTTATGAAACTCCATATTCACCCCATAGAGAATGATGCCGAGAGGAATGAAAACCTTTGGAGCAAAATCAAGCCCTGGCAAAAGTATCTTTCTTTCACCCACAGCTGCCCTTGCCAGCATACCAAAAACAATCCCCACAACTAAGGCATCCATAGCCTTATTAAGTCCTGCCACCCAAGAGGCTGATAGCCCTAAGGCTATTGCCAGAAGAAACCCGGGTATCTTCTCAAAACACCTCTTAAGCATTATACACCTCCTTATTTATTTAGCAATCTTCTTAAATTTTACATAAATCCCTTAATTCTGTCAATTGTATATTTTACAACCATGTTAACCACAACATAGAAATGTCCTATTTTGAACTTTTTTCTTGATAGCATATGAAATTATACCTTATAAGCAATCGAGCCTTCGGCAAGATTTTCAATCTTACGAAGCAAGAAATATCTTGAGTTATCTCTTTCCTCTTCTATACACTATATTAAAGAATTTTTAAGCAGTAAGCCATAAGCATTAAGCTCAAAAGGATAATCCATCTTAGCTTACAACTACTTCTTCCTTGGTTTACTGTCTTTCAGAAACAATTGATAGTCAATTTACATAAATTTGCAAAGGTTCAGTAAGGAGGAAAAAATGATTTGGATTTTATGTGGTTTGGTTTTTCTGGTTTTGTTGATTTTGGTCCTGCCGTCTGTGCGGGTTATTGGGCCAACTGAGGTTGGTCTGGCAATCAAAAGGTTCTCTTTCAGTAAGCTTACCGGGGATAATCCGATAGCTTTCAAAGGAGAAGCTGGTTATCAGGCAGACCTGCTGATGCCAGGATGGAGGTGGAGGTTTTGGATTGTCTATCGTGTGGAGAAGTTTCCCTGGGTTCAAGTTCCAGCCGGTGAGATTGGGGTAGTTATCGCTCAGGTCGGTAAACCTTTGCCCATTGGAGCGAAATCTGCTGTCTATAAGAAAGAGTTTGGCAACTTCAGTGACTTAAGAACATTCATAGAAAGTGATGGTCAGAAAGGTGTCCAGAGACCAGTGCTTCCCCCTGGAACATTAGCCCCGATTCATCCAGTAGGATTCTTAGTAATCACCAGGAACAGGGCATATGGTATCTCTGTTGACCCTGAATATAAACAGTTGGTTGAAAAAAGCAGAGGACTGGCTCCCCAATCCTTTGGCCTGGAGACAGCACAGTTAGAGGTCTTTCGTGTAGAGCCGAAGGTAACAGATGAAGGCGGGAAGATAATTGATATGGTTGGCATTGTTACTGCCTTTGAAGGAGATCCTTTGCCACCCGGTGATATTGCCAGCAGATTGGAAGGTTTTTCTGATATAGCTAAGCTTGAAGCTGAAGGCTCTGATGATAATACCCTGATTGAAACAGCACTTGGAGGCAAAAACCGTGAACATAATAATTATCAAGACTATCAAGCCTTCTTAGATAAAGGAGGCCGAATCGGGCTTCAGCACGACCCATTGCTTTATGGTGCCTATACCCTTAACCCCTTTTTAGTCTCTGTAGAGTTAGCCCCAATGTTGATTGTTGAACAGGGTGAAGTGGCTGTTATTAAGTCGTATGTTGGTTTAGGCCCACAGGATACCTCAGGAACAGAGTTTAAGTTTGGAACATTGGTCAGACCCGGGCATCGTGGCATCTGGCAGGAACCTTTGAGGACAGGGAAATATCCAATAAACCCAAGATGTTACCAGGCAGAGATTGTGCCAACAGCAATTCTGACCCTGAACTGGTCTGAGGCTCAATCCCGTGCCCATATGCTGGATAAAGAGTTGCAACCGATTGTCTCAAAGAGCAGGGAAGGGTTCATATTCAAGATAGACCTTCAGGTGCAGATCCATATCCCGGATACCAAGGCACCGAGGGTAATCTCTATCGTTGGCACAACGGCTAATCTGGTGAATGAGGTGTTGCAGGCAGCGGTTGGTAACCATTTTAGAGATAAGATTCAGAGTATGCCAGCTATCCGATTTATAGAGACCAGACAACAGGTTCAAGAGGAGGCTTATGCACATATCAGGGCAAAACTTGAGGAATATCAGGTGGAGACTAAAGGGGTTTATATTCAGGATGTTATTCTCCCTGAGCAAATGGTCAAGGTCTTGACAGAGCGAGAGATTGCTAACCAGGAGATAGAGACTTTCAAAAAGCAGAAGGAGGCTCAAGATCAACGGATTGAGACAGAGAAAGCCAAAGGAACGGCTGATATGCAGGCTGAACTTGCCAAATCTCAGGTTGGTATCGGCATCCAGAATAATAAGACTACAGCCAGAAAGGCAGAGGCTGATGGTGAGTCTACCTACATAAGTCAGACAGGAACAGCTAAGGGTGCTGAAATTAGAGCAGTTGGGATGGCACGGGCTGAGGCTTATAAAGTTCAGGTTGAAGCCCTTGGACAGAAAGCAACGACCTTAGTGAATATCATCACTGCGTTAGCTGAGAAAGGAGCAAAGATTGTGCCTGACATCTTGGTGACTGGTGGCAATGGAGGTGGCGTTGAAGGGTTAGCGGCTACACTGATGAAATTTCTTGAAAGAAAGTAACACTTTACCCACCTGAAGTAAAGATTAACCGCAGAGGTCGCAGAGGGCACAGAGAAATAAAAACTTAAAAATTTTGTAAATTCTCTGCGTTCTCAGCGTGCTCTGCGGTGAATAATTATCTTCTGCTTCACTTGAGTAAATAGTTACGAAAAAAAAGGCTAAGGAGGTTAATATGAAAAAAGCAATGACAGGTAATGAGGCTATGGCAGAGGCGATGAGGCAGGTGGCACCTGATGTGGTGGCTGCCTATCCCATCACACCTGCTACAGAGGTAGTCCAGATATTTGCAGGGTTTGTGGCAGATGGGATTGTTGACACGGAGTTTATCCCGGTAGAGAGTGAGCATTCGGCTATGTCTGCTTGTATCGGGGCATCAGCAGCAGGTGCAAGAGCAATGACATCTACTTCTTCTCAGGGCTTAGCACTGATGTGGGAGATGCTTTATATTGCCTCGGGCCTGCGGCTCCCTATTGTTCTGGCTGAGGTAAATAGGGCATTATCTTCTCCGATAAATATCCACTGTGACCACTCAGATACGATGGGTGCCAGGGATTCGGGCTGGCTCCAGATATATTCAGAGAATGCCCAGGAGGCTTATGACAATATGATTCAAGCCATAAGAATTGCAGAGGCTTGCCACCTTCCTGTGATGGTTACCGCAGATGGCTTCATTATCAGCCATGGGATGGAGGTTGTGGAGATATTAGAGGATGCTGAGGTGGCTTGTTTTGTTGGAGAACATAAACCAGCTTATTCTGTCTTAGATATAGACCATCCAAAGACAGTAGGTGCTATAGACTTTACTGACTACTACTTTGAGCATAAGATGCAGACAATTCAGGCAATGAGGGAGGCAGGAAAATATATAGCTGAGGTAGCAGAGGATTTTGAGAAAAGGTTTCAAAGAAGCTACTCCTTTTTTGAAGAGTATAAACTTGATGACGCAGAGATAGCCATTGTTGCCTTAGGTTCTGTCTGTGGAACAACTAAGGTTGTTGTGGATGAGCTGAGGAAAGAGGGAATAAAAGCGGGTTTATTGAAGCTCAGGGTATTCAGACCATTTCCTTCTCATCTCTTAGCCCGAGCATTGGCAGGTTGCAAAGCTATTGCTGTCCTGGATAGGGCAGATGGCTTATCTGGTGCAGGTGGACCGCTCTTTGCTGAGGTAAAGTCTGCTTTATACGATATTATTCATCGAGAAACATTTGCTCCAATTACACCCGGTGTTTTTGATGAAGCTAAAATGGTAGCCTCTCCTCCTATAGTCAAGAATTATGTCTATGGTCTTGGCGGCAGGGATATGAGAAAGGAGCATCTCCGCGAGATATTTGCAGAACTTGCGAAGGCTCCCGAAGGGGATAGAGGAGAATTAGTTAGATATATTGGTGTAAGAGGATGAAAAAACCGTTGATAAAAAAAGGGGCAGGATTTAATAATAATCTTACTTTCCCTATGACCGGATGAATCTCTTGACTCCTTGAATCCTTTTATAGCTCAAGTTTTTAGAAGCCTGATTTATTTGGATATAGCATCTTCCCACCATTCTTTCCATAATTAAAGAGAAGGTCAAGGGCAGACATATCTGGAATAAAAGTCTCAAATACCTGTTTATACTCAGGATGATGAAACTCTTGATAGACTATTTTGATCCCTTCTTGAGCAAATTTTGACTCATCTAAATAATCTCTGCCGAACCTTCCAGAGATATAAATCTTAGCTCCAACCTCTTTGCATATAGCAAGGAGAAGGTCTGTGCTGCTTCCTGAAATATTTAGAGAGGATGCCTCAATTATCCTTGTTTTAATACCTAAGGACGATGATAGACAGCGGATAAGCTCTGTATTTAACTCCACCAATCTCTGCCAATCTCTATTGTAAAGTTGAAGAAAGAAATCTTTATACTCATCAAAATAAAGAGCACGACCATAATTTTGTTCAATGGAAAGGAGATGCTTTCTTTGCCAGTTTAAGCTATTATCAATCATCACCTCATTTATCTTTTGACCAAACTTATCCTTCGTCAGTATAGGAACTGTGAGCCATATCCAGCCTTCCTTTGTCCGTATCCTGTTTCTATTCTGAAAGTAGTTCTTACGAAAAGGAACATTGTCTAAAAGGATAAATATATCGGATGAGGCAAGTTTATTAAAGAAACCGAGCCAGGGCAGATGTTCTGGTTGATGGATACTAATAGTCATCTTCCTTTTGTCCATGTAACCCTTAATTTACCCGTCAAGGCTTTATAAAAGCCGATTAAAGATGCTACCTGAATCAAGCAGAAATAAAATGGGATTGAAAAGGGCTTAACCCTTAATTTAAATAACCAACCTATAAGGGCAAATAAATAAAATAGTAATTGAAAGAATAAGCAAATTTTATAGATAGAACATGCATTTATTAAAATGAGATTAGTAATAAGAAAGATGAGAAGAAAAAAGGGGGTAAACCAGCGAAATAATTTATGAGAGATAAATTGAAATAACAAAAATGGGTGATTGAAGAGAAAAATTCCTAAAGTGTTTTTAAGTAGCATTTGAAATCCACCTCCGCTTATTCTAATACGCCTGATAAACTCACCCTTGCTACCTTCAGCTGTATCTTCATATCCTATGGCTTTCTCTTCATAGATAACACGATATCCCTGCTTAATAATATTCACCACATTAGCAAAATCATCTAAGATTATATATTTTGGAATTGGTCTAAACAGCCTTTTGCAAATAGCATACATTCCACCGTCAACGCCTATCACAGAAGAAATTTGGCTCTCTTTCTTTTGAATATATTTTTCATACCTGCTATAAATGCCTTCTCCTTTGCCATATGTAGCTTTTTCAGTCTTTAATATCATCACATTACCGCTTACCCCACCAACGGAACTATCTGCAAAATTACAGATTAACCTTCTTATTGCATCCTCTTTATACATTACATTTGCGTCAGATAAAACTATTATTTCGCCCTTAGCATCAGGAATTGTGTTATTTAATGCGGATACCTTTCCTGTTCGTGGTAACCCTTTTAGTATTATTCCTTTCTCTTTATATCTTAACGCAATCTCATTGGTCTTATCTGTCGAACCATCTGAAGCAATTATAATTTCTAATCTCGGATAATCTAAAGCAAGGGAGTTTTCTATCTTTCTTTGAATTATTTTCTCTTCGTTATAAGCAACAATCAATAAACTTACTGATGGTAAAAAGCTCTCATCCTGCTTTACTTTTTTTGCAAATTTTGATAATACTATGATAATAAGAAGATAGAGAATATAAGTGTGCAAGATACAAATAACTGATAAAAATAATAACATATCTCTTTATCTCTGCTCGTAAAAATAGAATCTATGCCCAAACAAATCAGGTTTGCAAAAATTGTGTTCGTTTATGGTTCTGAGGTTTATGGTTCAAGGTTAGAGAATAAGAGGATTAACCGTGAACCTTGAACCTGAGTAGTTACTTTTTTGTAAACCAATTTCTTTTCGGTATAATAGCTATCAGTATTCAGCTATTTTTATTAACTGATAGCTATTTATTGTCTATAGTCTGATGTCTTCTGTGTAGGTAATAGTATAGGTCATGGTTCCTTCTTTGGCAATAGACTTGTTGCGAAAGAAATAAGATATTCAACTAAACCATATATTTACCCCCTTGGTTTTTAATCTTTAAATTTTACACATTAGCACAATTAAGCCATTCTGATATTATACTATTAGTAGGCATCTGTTTAAGCCTATGTTTGTTTTTTTATCTATTACAAACTATTCTGGGAAAGGACGGATGCCTTTCAATAAGTTTTCAAAGAA